>DATIDX010000326.1:0-2196 GCA_035456025.1 Cellvibrio sp.
AGAAAATATCGGTGCTTGTGCATCTTTCGGTGCAAGCAAGGGTGGTTTCTCGGACGGCCATTTAATACCTATAGTCTCGTCTGACCACAGTAAACTGCCTTCATGACTGGGGGAATAAAAGTTTGTTGTCTTGTAGAGAAATTCGGCGGTTTCACTTAAAGTTAGAAAGCCGTGTGCGAAGCCCTCTGGAATCCACAGCTGACGTTTATTTTCTGCGGAGAGATGAACTCCAACCCATTGGCCGAAAGTGGCTGATGATTTGCGGATGTCAACAGCTACATCAAATACTTCGCCTTGCACTACTCGCACCAACTTTCCCTGTGCCATGGGTGGTAGTTGATAATGCAGACCACGGAGCACATCTCTACTAGATTTGGAATGATTGTCCTGTACAAAATTCACTTGTCGACCGATAGCTTCTTCAAATTGTTTCTGGTTGAAGCTCTCGAAAAAAAAACCTCTTTCATCACCAAATGATTTTGGTTCAAAAATTTTTACATCGGGAATACTTGTGGCGATAACGTTCATCGTCTGTCCTTATGTGGAATAGGCGTTAATATTTTTTAATGCAAGTTGCCAGTCGCTGGCTGTAATACCAAAAGCTAGCTCGATTTTTTTGCAATCTAGCTTTGAGTTGTTCGGGCGTTTCGCCGGTGTGGGGTAGTCTGCTGTAGTGATGGCATTTAATTGGGGGATTGCTTTTTCGTAGAGATTGGTTTGTTCTACTTCCGCAAAAATATTTTTGGCGAAACCAAACCAGCTGATATGTGGTAACCCTGAAAAATGATAGGTGCCCCAAGCAATAGTTTTTCCGGCAGCATATTGCTGTGCAATCTCAATGAGCGCCTTGGCGATATCGCCTGCATAGGTTGGGCCACCTATCTGGTCGGCAACAATTCCTAAAGTATCTCTGCTTCTGCCTAAGCGAATCATGGTTTTCACAAAATTATTACCATGTTCGCCGAACACCCAAGCGGTGCGGAGGATGATGTGTTTATCATTGGCCGCGATAACCGCCAGTTCACCTTCAAGCTTGCTTTGGCCGTAAACACCTTGTGGAGCAGTCGGCGCATCTTCGCGATAGCTGCCTGTTGCATCTCCCGCAAAGACATAGTCAGTTGAGATATGCAGAATGGCAGCACCCATTTTTTTTGCTGCACTGGCTAGATTGGCTGCGCCATCTCGATTGATGGCAAAGGCGAGCGCTTGCTCTTGTTCTGCTTTGTCTACCGCTGTATAGGCGGCTGCATTGATAATTACATCGGGCTGGATTTGACCTATGGCATTTTCTACCGCTTGGGCATTGCTGATATCCAGATCTGCACGAGTGAGTGCCACAAATTCGAAATCAGTTTTCTTCAGCTGTTGTTGTAAGCAATAGCCGACCTGGCCATTGGCCCCTGTCACTAATATCTTCATGCTTTAGTTTGTTCCGCAACTTTCATCAAATATTGCCCATAACCTGTTTTTGCTAAGGCTTTTGCTTCCTGCAAGAGGCGCTCTTTGCTTATCCATGTGTTCGCAAAAGCGATCTCTTCCAGACAGGCTACTTTTAGCCCCTGGCGATGCTCGATTGTTTGTACAAAATGGCCAGCTTCTAACAAGCTGTCATGGGTACCTGTGTCCAGCCAGGCATAGCCACGACCGAGTAATTCAACATTCAAATCACCGCGCTCAAGGTACGCATTGTTGACGCTGGTAATTTCGAGTTCTCCGCGTGCAGAGGGTTTAATCGTCTTGGCAATTTCAATTACATCGTTATCGTAAAAATAGAGGCCGGTAACCGCGTAATTTGATTTGGGTTGTTTGGGTTTTTCCTCGATGGAAATTGCGCGCATTTGCTCGTCAAACTCGACGACACCAAAACGCTCAGGATCGCTGACGTGGTAGCCAAATACAGTTGCGCCTGTTTTGCGTGCTACGGCGCTTTGCAAATGCTCGGTGAGGCCGTGGCCGTAATAAATGTTGTCTCCCAACACCAGGCAGACATTGTCTTGACCAATAAAACCTTCACCGATAATAAAGGCTTGTGCGAGCCCGTCCGGGCTGGGTTGCACTGCGTAGTTCAGGCGAATGCCGAATTGCGAACCGTCACCCAGCAGGCGCATAAAACTCGAAGAGTCCTCCGGCGTGGTGATGATGAGGATGTCCTGGATTCCCGCCAGCATTAAAACTGATAGCGGATAATAAATCATC
>DATIDX010000327.1:0-8063 GCA_035456025.1 Cellvibrio sp.
CCGAAAAATTGGAAGCGCGCGGTTATTCTGCCTCCGCACTCAATGGCGATATGAATCAACAATTGCGTGAGCGCGCGATTGATCGCCTGAAAACTGGCAAGCTGGATATCGTAATTGCTACCGACGTTGCCGCCCGCGGTATCGACGTGGAGCGTGTGAGCCACGTAGTTAACTATGACATCCCTTACGATAGCGAAGCCTATGTTCACCGTATTGGTCGTACTGGTCGTGCCGGTCGCAGCGGTAAGGCAATCCTGTTTGTTGCACCACGCGAAAAACGTTTGCTTTACACCATCGAAAAGGCCACTAAAAAACCTATCACGCTGATGGAGTTGCCAAGCGGTGCAACAGTTACCAAACACCGCATTGATCAATTTACCCAGCAGATTACCGATACCTTGAAAGAGCAGGCTGACTTGTCTTTCTTCAACGATTTGCTTGCTGAATACAGCCATGCAAACGATGTATCACCCGAGGAAATTGCTTCTGCCCTCGCCTATTTGTTGCAACGCGAGCGTCCGCTGCAAGTTAAATTTACTGATGTAAAACCGGAGCGCAGTGAGCGTGGCGGCCGTGACGAGCGCAGCAGCCGCGACCGCGATGATCGTGGTGGCCGTGATCGCGGTCCCCGTGAAGATCGCCCACGTCGTGAGCGCAATGATGAGAATATGGATCGCTACCGCATTGAAGTGGGTCGCAACCACGAAGCGCGCCCTGGCGACATCGTAGGCGCAATCGCCAACGAAGCTGGCATTGAGAGCCGCTTTATCGGTCATATCAAATTGCACGATGAGTTTTCTACCGTCGATTTGCCAACCGGAATTTCAAAAGACACTCTCGCTAAACTGAAAAAAGTGCGCGTGCGCAATCGTCCGTTGGAAATTTCCCTGGATACAGGCCCGCGCGGTGGTGATGATTTTGGCCGTAAACCCAAGCGTGATTTTGGGCCGCGTGACAGTGGTCCGCGCGAAGGTGGTCGCGACAAGCCGCGCTTCGGTGAGCGCGATGGCAAAAAAACCAGCTTTCGCCCGAAGAAAACCGATTAAGTTTTCTTCGACACACGGATTAGAAGTCTATTCATAGACTGAATGCCTAACATTAAATCGCCATAACATGAAAATGCTATGGCGATTTTTTTATTCCAGTTTTAACTTTCCATTAACCGCTTCGTTAACGCGATCCATTATTTTTTCGCTCTCGTTTTTACCGGCGCAAGCCACAGAATACCAATTCCTTGGCTCGCCAATTTTTGCTGCCGGAGATCTCATACAGCTACCATTTCCGGAAACAACAATAGTTGCGCCTGAAGGGTCTATATAGGTTTCTAGTCCATGATCTTCCACCCGTGCAAACACCGGTTTGTGGGCTTCATCTTCCAACTGTTGACGTAGCCCCGGATGGAAAACGTTTTCGCCAATTGCTACGGCGGGCCGTTTAATTCGATCGCTTATTACCTTCAAATCTTCGGGTGTCAGCGACTCAAAGCTCGAATGACTACTAACCTGCAAGTCAATCATTTGCAGGGCAGGAATAGACGCGGAATTGATTTTTTCTTGCTGGATGGGGGGAGCTTGAATGACAGGTTTTTCATACCTTTCGTCTTGGCTTTCCACAACCGGGTTTAAATGAATGTAATGCAACCGAGGGCTGAATGCTTCTGGCGCAGATGGTTTAAACAGCCCTAACCACAACGCCAACAGATGAAGCACAAGGGTGAAAGCCATTGCGACTGCACGCAATAATCCCGGACGATGCGCAACTCTTAATAGTATGTGCGATGCCTGATGCCGGATGCGTTTAGGGATTAAACCAAATTGGTGACTAGGCTCAATGTCCGTTGTGATATGCGAGGAAGCCAACATACTTGTAGTGCCTGTGATAATGCCATCTAGGAAGCCCTCACTAGACCTACAGGCACTTTAAAAGTTCTCAACAGGCGCTCCAGGTTTACTTTATCCGGGTTAATCGCGGCGCTGGCGCATCTGCATGCCGGACAGATTGGCCAAAATAGTTCTTCACCTCCTTACGCTTGTTGCGGCTAATCGGGACTTTCATTCCGTTAGTCATCAAACAATAAGCTTCTGTACCCGAAACATAAACCTTAACAACATGATCCTTAGCAACCCAGTTGGAACGATGGACTTGCATGCCGGCATCCGCGAATGCTTCGGCGTAATATTTCAGGCTGCCTAACACCAGGATTTTACCGAGTGTTGTATGGACATTCAGGTAATGAAGGTCAGAGGAGATTGCCACTATATCCCTACCAAGCACTTCAGGAAGGCGTTGATATAAATGCTCCAGTCGCTGCTGGCGCTCCTGAGTCTCCCCGTCAAGCTCATCAGGATTGTCGTCTGGGGTTTCAGGTTGCGACTCATTCAGCAGTGTGGGTTTGTCCAATAAAAAAGGCAGGTTGACCGCATACCAACTGATCAGCATTACCGGGAAGGCGTAGAGGAATTCGACCAGGATAGCCTGCCACCAGCCTTGATAGCCGAACTCATCCAAGCCATCGTTAATAAGTTCAGGCGGGTAAAGAAACTCAAGCAGACAGTAGAGCGGTGCCGCAATAACTGCCCCTATAATCCCGGTAACACCGAGGGAAACCATGGTCGGCAGTTGTGCAAGACGCCAGACGCGCAAGCAGCAACTTGCCAGTAAAATTGCCATCAATCCAATCCCGATGTGCAACACCCAGAAACTCAAGCGCGCCCAAAAGCCCAAGCCTGCAGAGGCTTCAGGTTTAACGAGGGTGAAGAGCAGACTTAAAATTGCGGCAACCAGCAGCAGGCTGGTTTTAATGGGGGCAACCCCGAGCACGGTTCCGTTAACTAACATTTGCCTCTCCTTCATTGTGTCGCCCGTGAATGGACTGCCGGCATTTTGCTGAAGCAATTAACTTTTATCTGGCTATTTACACTAAGGGTGGATTTTTTTCATCAACGGCAAACGCAAGGACGATTCCTCCGCCCTCACGCGCCTTGGTTATGCGATAACTAAATCCCCTGCCATTCTCATCCTGGCGGCTGACCTTTTGTGAGAATTTGCGACTTTTAATACAAGCGAGTGAAACAAACTCAAACTTGTTACGTATAGTCTCGACAACCAGGAGCGTCAGCGATCCTGCAAGCTGCCCGTCAAATAAAGGAGATGTGACCTCTATGTTTCGCCGCGATCAGAAAAGAAAATTGTATCCTTTTACAAAAAAATTATTGCCGTTGGTATTTATCGGGTGTGTCGCCAACAGCTACGCCGATCTGGGTAAAATTCGCCTAACTGTTATCGATGCCAGCACCCAGCGTCCAATTCCTAATGCCAGTATAAAAGTCGTGTCCCGCGACGGTGTCACCTTGGAAGCCAATGCAAATCAGGAGGGATTTGCCTCAGTCGATTCCCTCGCAGCCGGCCTCTATAGCCTGGTGGTCAACCATCCAGATTACCAAAGTGTGCAGTTGCCAAGGGTGCGGGTGATCAACGATAAAACCACGCCACTCGAAACACGGCTCATCACAACTAACGCGGGCGTCGAGGAAGTATTGGTATTGGGCAGTAACCTTGCGGGAAATCCGCTCGACCCTGCCGGAACCCGTGTAATCGATGGTGAAGCCCTGAATAGCGCCGCCGGTAGCGGTAGCGATGTGCTGCGCTCATTGGACGGACTGCCCGGCCTTTTTGGCGACGGGGAATTTTCCAGTTTTACCGTCCGCGGTAACGGCCCGCGGGACAACCTGATCATGGTTGATGGCATTGCCTTCGATAATGTTGTGCACTTTAGCGAAAGCTTTGGCGACCAGGAAGAAGTGGAAGGCGGAGGACGTTATTCCGTGTTTGCGCCCAATACCATCGCTACCGCCGAGTTCCAGCCGGGTGGTTGGAACCCCGCCTACGGTGGCCGTGCCGGCTCGCTGTTAAAACTGGAGGTAGCAGAAGGCAACCCCGAAACTCCCTCTTACCGTGCGCGCCTGGATATCGCCGGTATCGAAATAGGCTATGACGGACCCAGCGTAATTCACGACCAAACCAGCATTTTATTTTCCGCACGTGACTATGATTTCGGGCGACTGTTTGAAGTTATCGGGCTGGATGACATCGGTACCCCTACCCTGACAGACATTATTTTTAAATCCACCACCGAATTGGGCGATAAGGATCGCGTGAAATTTCTCGCCATTTACGCGCCGGAAGATTACCAACGCGATATCGATAACGTGTTGGCGTCTGATGACGACGAAGCCGGCAATTACGGCGACGTTGAGTTGGTGTCCAGCGAAACGGATAACAGCTTGTTCGCCGCTACCTGGATGCGTTTAGTCGGCAGCGATGGTGAACTGAGCAACCAACTGTATTATCGCAACTACGATGAAACAGGTATCAGCGGTGAAGCCTATCCCGACCTGGTTCCACCCGAAACGCCGGCGGAAGATATCCCTCTGCGGGAAAACATCCTGCAATCACAGCGTGAAGAAAACGAAGTTGGTTTCAAGAGTGATTTCCAAATTGGAAATTCGCTCGGGCGTTTATCCACCGGCTTGCACGTCATCCAAACTGACCTTGCATTTGATTTACACCTGAGTGATGACTGGATTCGCTACACCTATGACCAAAATGATTATCGTGAAAACCCGGAACAGTATTATCTATTGCTCACACCGGAAACCATCAATAACCAATATCAGCAAAAAGAAACCAACTACGCCGTCTATTTGAACCAGGATGTGTTGTTGGATAGCTGGAGTTTTCGTTTAGGCGCACGCTATGACCGCGACAATTTTTCGCAAGAAGATTTGGTGTCGCCGCGGATAGGAGCTACTTGGCCAGTCACTGATCAATTGCGAATAACGGCCACTGCCGGACGCTATTACCAATCCCCGCGTTTTAATGACCGCGCGAGCGACGCAAGCAATGCACAGTTGGAAAATGAAGTGATTGATCAGGCGAGTATCGGTTTTGCCTACCGCTTTGAAAACAACATCGAATTTTTGCTGGAACCTTATTATCAGGAGTTGGACAACCTGGTAATGCAAGGCGATGGCGTCAACCAAACCTTGAGCAACACTGGCGACGGAGAATCCTTTGGTTTCGATACTGCACTGACACGGCAATTTGAAAATGGCTGGTCAGCCAGCATGAATTATTCTTACAACGAAGCGCGGGTACGCGATGGGCTGGGTGGGCGCGAATATGACGCTGATTTTAGTCGGCCGCATATTTTCAGTATTGGCGGCGTGTGGGAGGTAAATGAGCGGTGGAAATTATCATCGCGTTGGAAATGGGCGTCTGGAAAACCCAAAGATGTCTATTTAATCCACGACGATGTACTCGGTGCCGGGCAACCCCTGCGCTATTCCCGCGAAACTATTGAAACCAATACGGATAGGTACGGCGATTACAACTCGCTGAATTTTCGCGCCGACTACATCCGCGCTTTCGGGCGCACTAACGTGATTGTATTTATCGATGTCATCAATGTGTTTGGCTCGGCTAATCCAAGTAATTCAGACTTTAACGAGCGCAGAGGGACAGAGGAAATTGAAGACGGCGAAGCACTGCCGCTGATTGGTTTGATGTTTGAATGGTAAAAGTTGAGCAATAAGTGAATTGAACGGCAGATAGCAGGTGGCAGGGATTATCCTGCCAACTGCTGGACTATTTAGCCGTGCTTACTCATCAAACATTTGGATCATGTAGCCATCTTTAAGCGCTTCTGCCATAGCTTTATCTGCTGCAATCACGCGGGGATCACTGGTCAGATTGCTTGGCACTAACTTGCGGTTTTCAATATCAATTTCGGTAAAACCGGCACGCATCAAATAGAGCTTGCACAGGTGTTCGGCACCAAATAAATCTTTGAAATTGATATAGACGATAAAAGGCACCATTTGGCCTTCTTTAATATCATCAAATGCACGTTTCGCACGGCCATTTACAGAGAAGATATACATAATGTTGTCTCAGGTTATGTCAGGTGAAGAATATCGGCCAGCAAACCATTCTATCGTGCGTTTCCGCGCATAACCTGGAGCCGGCGCTCCTGTAATCCGATGCTTATATTGTCATCACGACTCGCAGCGCATCCAAACGAATTTTTGCCTGGGACAAAAAGTGTTGGCTTGCGCCCAAACGCTGCTGTAAATAATCAATTTCTTCCTGGCGCACATTGGGGTTGACCGCTTTGAGTGCTTTCATCCGCGCCAACTCACCATTCAGCTGATCGCTGACTTTGCTTTGCGCTTCGGCGATTAATTCTGCTTGTTTCGCAAAGGTAATTTCTTCTGCTTTTTGAACCATGGTGGTAAGCGTCGGACGCGCATGCCGAACCAGATCCTGTGCATTGTTGCGTGGCACTTTTTGCAAGAGTTTACTCAGCTGGTTAATTCCCAGCACATTGGATAAATTCTTGCCCTTATCGTCCAACAATACACGTAACAAGGATTGCGGCATATAACGGAATAACTGCAACTCAGCCGGTGCGGGACAATGCAACACAAACAGCGCTTCCAGCATTAATGTACCCGGCTTGAGTGGTGGCAACTTTAAAGTACAGAAAGCGGTGTTGCCAAACTCGCTCAGTGAAATCAAATCCTGTGCACCGCGAACCAGTGGATGTTCCCAGCTAAGGAACTGCATATCTTCACGCGACAATGCCTGTTGGCGATCATAGGTGACTGTTAAACCATCTTCCGGCAATCCAGGGAATTGTTCGATACGCATGTGGTCGCTGGGATGCAATACCAGACTTTTTTCACTGTGTTTTTCAAAATCGATCCCAAAACTATCAAACACTTGCTCCATATATACGGGGAGCGCGTTGCTTACATCATTTTCAGCCAGCGCATCAACCAGTGCCTGAGCTTGTACTGGTTTGCAGGAGTTTAATTCAAGCAAACGGTCACGCCCTTGCTGTAATTGGGCAACCAATTCAGCAGAAAATGTGCGTGTTTCATCCAGCAATTTTTCAAATGCTGAATCATCATTATTCACCAGCGCTGGCAGCAGTGCCTCAGCGAATTTTATATAGGCAGCCTGGCCAATCGCACAAGTCTTTTCAAATGCATTTAAGCCTTGGTGATACCAATCCATTAGTTTGTGCTGTGCGGTATCCTCATAGTAAGGAACATGAATGTTGACTGTTGCAGTCTGTCCAATACGGTCAAGGCGACCAATGCGCTGCTCAAGCAAATCAGGGTTAGTTGGCAAATCAAACAACACCAGATCTTGTGCGAACTGGAAGTTGCGCCCTTCACTACCTATCTCAGAACAGACCAGAACCTGTGCTCCATCTTCTACTTCTGCGAAATAGGCCGCGGCACGGTCGCGCTCAATCAAATTCAATCCTTCATGGAAAACTGCCGTGGTAAGCCCTTTGCGCAAGCGCAGATATTCTTCAATAGATTGAGCTGACTCAGCGTTGGCACAAATCACCAACACTTTTTTACGGCGATGCTGGCGCAGCCATTCAGCCAGCCATGTGACGCGGGGATCTTGCAGCCACCAATCGGATTCCGTTTTCTGTTGCCAATATTGTTCAGCACAGATTTGCGTTGCCAAAGACTGCTCGCGCATCGCAATCAGGTCTTCGTCATCCAATACCAAATTATGCGCCTGTAATTTCCGCTCCGGGAAACCACTTACTGAATTGCGCGTATTCCGGAACAGTACACGGCCAGTGCCGTGGCGATCCAACAAATAGTGAATAGCAGTATCAATTGCATCGCCAAGACTTCGGGTTTCTGCTTGCGATTGCAATTCTGTAATCGTGTCGGCGGGCAAATAATCAGCCAGCAATTTAACCTGTGCTGCCGGAATTTTTCCGGTATCGTGACTGTGCGCTTGCAAAAGTGCCTGTACCAATTCATTCAGCGGTTGATAGGCTTTTTGCTCGGCGATAAATTTTTCCAAATCATAATAACGATCTGGATCCAGCAAACGCAGCCGTGCGAAGTGGCTTTCCAAACCCAATTGTTCGGGAGTCGCCGTCAACAACAAAAGGCCTTTGGATTTTTTCGCCAAGCCTTCAATACAAGTGTAAGCCTTGCTCGGCTTTTTCTCGCTCCATTGCAGAT
>DATIDX010000328.1:0-31101 GCA_035456025.1 Cellvibrio sp.
GTTATCCTCAAAAGTAACCCACTCCCACGCATCTGGCTGTTCAATTAATAATCGCAACGCGCGATTATTGAGTGAATGACCCGACTTATGTGCCTTATATTCACAGATCAAACTATGACCAAGCATGTATAAATCACCAATGGCATCAAGCACTTTGTGTTTCACGAACTCGTCCTCAAATCGCAGGCCATCCTCGTTAAGAATCCGATACTGATCCACCACAATAGCGTTATCCATACTGCCGCCACGAGCCAAACCTTTAGAGCGCAGGTATTCAATTTCATGCATAAAGCCAAAGGTGCGTGCACGGCTAATGTCTTTCACAAAGGTTGAACTGGAAAACTCCAGCTCAGTTTGCGGCCGACGATCCTTAAATACGGGATGATCAAACTCGATAGAAAACGACACTTTAAAGCCATCGAAAGGAACAAAGCTGGCAAATTTATCACCATCTTTTAACGTCACTTCTTTTTTAATGCGGACGAATTTTTTAGGCGCATTCTGTTCCTGGACACCGGCAGATTGAATCAAAAACACAAAGGGACCGGCGCTGCCATCCATGATCGGAATTTCAGGCGCATTTAACTCGACGACCGCATTATCAATGCCTAACCCAGCCATTGCTGACATCAAGTGTTCAACCGTGGAAACACGAACACCATCCTGGATCAAACAAGTAGAAAGCGTTGTTTCACCTACATTTTTAGCAGTTGCTTTAATTTCTACAGGCGGATTTAAATCCACCCGGCGAAACACTATGCCGGTATCAATTGGTGCAGGCAGAAGTGTCAAATGAATTTGATCGCCGGTGTGTAAACCAACACCGGTAGTACGTATTGCATTTTTCAGCGTGCGCTGTTTGATCATTTACTTATCCTCTGGTTTACCAACCGCTTGGATCTGCCTGCAACCTAATCATAAAATCTGATTCGCTCAGTTGCCTATCGCACATACGACACAACCAATAAGGTTAATTCCTGAGAATCTTACCAATCGGAGGGACGACCAACCAGTTGAAACTGCCAATCCCTCCAATAGTCTTCATTTAATTAATCTGCCTGACGACGCAAAAAGGCTGGAATATCAAGATATTCCAATTCCTTATCGCCCAATGGTGCCGCCAGAGCTGCAGCATTCGAGGAATGAGCATTGGCACGCATGTGCGCTGGACGATCAAGGGCCGCGTAATCAACTGGAGGCGTTGCAGGGCGACGGGTGTTATCAACCACTTTTGTCGGTGCAGGTTTTGATTCCTTCGCCGGGGCAGCTGCTTTTGCAACACCTAAACCAGTAGCAACCACAGTCACACGTAGCTCATTGGTCATTTCAGGATCAATAACCGTACCTACTACGACGGTTGCATCACCTGATGCGAACTCTTCGATAATGCTGCCCACTTCAGAGTATTCACCCAGGGACAAATCAATACCAGCAGTGATGTTCACCAGAATACCGCGCGCACCTTGTAGATTTACATCTTCCAACAAAGGACTACGGATAGCAGATTCTGCTGCCTCGCGAGCACGATTTTCACCAGTTGCACGACCGGTTCCCATCATCGCCATACCCATTTCGGACATCACAGTTCTCACATCTGCAAAGTCCACGTTGATCATACCCGGGCGGATAATCAAATCCGCGATGCCTTGCACGGCACCAAGCAACACATTGTTAGCGGCTTTGAATGCGTCCAGCAAACTAGTAGATTTTCCTAACACCGAAAGCAGTTTTTCGTTAGGGATAGTTATTAGAGAATCAACGCGCTCGCTTAATTCTTTAATACCAGCATCGGCGATCACCATGCGCTTGCGGCCTTCGAACGGAAACGGCTTGGTTACTACCGCCACAGTAAGGATACCCAGATCGCGCGCAACCTCGGCAACCACTGGGGCCGCACCGGTGCCGGTACCACCGCCCATACCAGCAGCAATGAATACCATATCCGCGCCGCGCAATACTTCCGCAATACGCTCACGATCTTCCATCGCCGCTTGACGACCAATTTCCGGATTGGCACCAGCCCCCAGACCTTTAGTCATGGAATTGCCGAGCTGTAACACCGTGCGTGCGTCTATATCTTTCAATGCTTGCGAATCGGTATTGGCGCAAATAAATTCTACGCCTTCAATTTTACTTGCGATCATGTGTTTGACCGCGTTTCCGCCGCCACCACCAACACCGATCACTTTGATTACCGCGTTTTGATGAATGCTATCGACTAATTCAAACATGGCCACACCCCTTTTGTTTCCCTTGACTCAATCTGTGAAAATAATTTGGTTAAAAATTGCTCTGGAAGATTTTTTTGATCTTGCTAAAAATTGAACTTTGCGATTCTTTAACAGTAGTTGCTGCTCGCCCGCTGCCGTGTTGTTGCTTCATGGCATAAATCAACAAACCTACACCGGTCGAATAAATCGGGTTGTTTACTATGTCGGAAAGCCCGCGAATGTTCTGTGGGGCACCGAGCCTAACAGGCATATGAAAAATTTCTTCTGCCAGCTCGATAACACCTTCCATTTTGGAAGTGCCTCCGGTTAATACTATGCCCGCTGCAATCAAATCTTCGTAACCACTGCGACGCAGCTCTGCCTGAATCAGAGTAAATAATTCGTCGTAACGCGGCTCAACAACTTCTGCCAGTGCCTGCCGAGATAAATCGCGGGGCTGACGATCGCCGACACTTGGTACTTTTATGGTTTCGTCTGGGCTGGTTAATTTGGCCAGCGCACAGGCATATTTAATTTTTATCTCTTCTGCATTTGGTGTTGGCGTACGCAACGCCATGGCGATATCGTTGGTAACCTGATCGCCTGCAATCGGAATAACCCCAGTGTGGCGAATAGCACCATCTTTAAAAATGGCGATATCTGTGGTGCCGCCACCAATATCGACAACACAAACGCCAAGTTCTTTTTCATCATCAGTTAGCACTGAGTAACTCGAAGCCAATTGCTCCAGGATGATGTCTTCTACTTCGAGCCCGCAGCGACGAATGCATTTCTCAATATTTTGTGCTGCATTCACCGCGCAAGTTACCAGGTGTACCTTCGCTTCCAAGCGAACACCTGACATTCCCAATGGCTCTTTCACGCCGTCCTGGTCATCAATTAAAAATTCTTGCGGCAAAATGTGCAGGATTTTCTGGTCCGCCGGAATCGCAACGGCTTGTGCAGCATCAATTACGCGCTCCAAATCCTGTGAAAACACTTCACGATCCCGAATTGCCACTATGCCGTGCGAGTTCAAACTGCGAATATGACTGCCTGCGATACCCGCATAAACCGAATGGATCTGGCAACCCGCCATCAATTCGGCTTCTTCGATCGCGCGCTGAATCGACAACACGGTAGATTCAATATTTACCACCACACCTTTTTTCAAACCGTTAGATCGATGCGAACCAATCCCGACGATTTCCAGTTGTCCTTCAGGGGTAATCGCACCAACGATAGCCACAACCTTGGATGTGCCTATATCCAGGCCTACAATCATTTTGTTGTCGCTAGCATTTGCCATTCAATAAACCTCGTTTGCCAGTAGTGAGCCAATTCAGCAACTGGCATTCGTTTACTCAATTAATTTGTTGATTACCCGGAGTGGGTGGAACTGGTAGTTTGGTTTGCGCCTGGTTTTTTATGTATTTTTTTGCCATCGCAGAGTCTGCTACCCATCGCACCGCCACTCCGTTGGTATACCGTAAATCTATCGCTTTTACATCCAGCCAAATATTGCTCAAGTGCGTATCATATACAGTAACAAATCTACGCATTTTTTCCATCACTTGATCGCGTCCAAGCGCGATTTCTACGTGATTTTTTATGGTTAATCGCCATGATTTTTTGTTATCGCACTGTAATGCGATAACTTCCAATCCACGCGAGCGCAAAAGTTGCGATAAATCCTGATACTGCTGCAAAATTTCTGCGGCATCAGCTTCACTTCCTTGCAGCCACGGCAGGCCAGAAAGTTTGCCAGCCTCTTCAACACGGACAATTTCGCCACGCTGATTTAGAAATCCTTCACCCCAACGAGCAATAGGTTTCTGCTCGGTAATTTTAACTACCAACGTGTCTGGCCAACGGCGATTTAAGGTCACTTTTTCCACCCAGGGATCGTCGAGCAATGCATTTTTCAGTTGCATCAGATCCAGCTGTAAAAAATCGCCATCAATTTCGTTACCAATTAGTTCAGTAGCACGCTGTTTGGTGATGAAATTAAAATCCCCTTCCACCACCACACTTTTAATCGGCCGCTCAAAGATCTTGGCAATAGGCCCACTGATCCAATAAATTCCAAACATCAATCCAAGAATAAGAAATCCAATGCCCAACTTGCGATTGACCCACGAAAAATCCCAACCTTGCCAAAAATGCTTGCCTGCCCCTGCTCTCCCCGGCTCGGCACTGGAAGCCCGCCGCCCTTGTGGCGTAGCCTTTGTGTAACCGCGCTCACGTTTTGCACGCGCCTCCTGCGGAGCAATTGGTAAATCTGGTGCGATATAGCGCGATGAAGGACTCTCCAATAGCACATCGCGGACAATACGCGTTTCGGCAGCAGGCTCCTGGCGACTGGCTCGCTCAAACTCTGCTGCCCGAGCACGGCGCGCCGACTTGGCAGCATCTGGAGTGCTGCCGATCCTCGGCTCGACGCGCTCGCCTTTCATATCACGCATGTTGAATACACATCATGAATTAAGTTTTTTCCACTAGACTTGCGCGCAAAATTGTCAGCACCAATTCCACAAATGAAAGCCCTACTGCTGTGGCCGCCATAGGTACCAGGCTATGGCTGGTCATGCCCGGTGCGGTGTTTACTTCTAACAAATAAAAATTTTGTTGCGCATCGGCCATTACATCTACACGGCCCCACCCACGACAACCAACTGTGTTGAATGCATTGAGGGCGAGCGTTTTTAATTCCTGCTCTTTTTCCGGTGACAAACCACATGGGCAGAGATAGCGCGTATCCTCAGCAATATATTTCGCATTGAAATCGTAAAAGCTGTGGTTAGTTTCCAATTTGATCGGTGGCAGCGCCTCACCATCAAGAATGGCGACTGTGTATTCACCGCCCACAATTAATCGTTCAACCAACACGCTACCTTGGTATTGCGCAGCAGTTTGATAAGCAGCTTCCAGGGCAGCCGCACTGTTGACGCGCGACATACCTATGCTCGAACCTTCATTCGCGGGTTTGACCATTGCCTCTCCACCGAGCGTTGCCAACACTTGGGCAAAGTCAGAACCCTGACCAAGCACAGCAAATTCCGGAGTAGGCAGGCCTTGTTGCCCATTAAGATCCACGCCGCGCCACAATTGTTTGGTGCGCAACTTATCCATCGCGAGTGCAGAGGAGGCGACATCACTGCCGGTGTAAGGAATACCTAAAAACTCCAGCAGCGCCTGCATGCGACCGTCTTCACCACCAGGGCCATGCAAAATAATAAATGCACGATCAATATTGGCAGCCTGGATATCCGCAATAATGTTATCGCCTACATCAATAGCAACGTGATCGACACCCGCCGCTATCAATGCCTCAATAACCGCGGTGCCGCTTTGCAAGGAAATCTCACGCTCGGCGGATAGGCCACCGTAAAGCACGCCCACGCGGCCCAATTGTTTTTTCAATGTTTCATTGATCGGCAGTTTTACCGCTTGCATCACTTATAACCTCTAACGCAATTGTCGTTTTGCTAATTCAGGCGAGAGAACTCCCACATTTCCTGCGCCTTGGGTAATAACTATGTCGCCGGCGCGCACTATGTCTTTCACAATTGCCGGAACACCATCTACAGTTTCAACAAAAATTGGCTCAACCAATCCGCGCGCGCGAATGCTGCGGCAGAGGTGGCGGCTGTCCGCACCGGGAATAGCATCCTCACCAGCGCTGTAAACTTCCAACATGATCAAGGCATCGGCAGTCGACAACACTTCAACAAAATCTTCGTAAAGATCGCGCGTGCGCGTAAACCTGTGTGGTTGATAGATCATGACTAAACGACGATCCGGCCAGCCATCGCGCACCGCTTTAATAACTGCGGCAACCTCGCGTGGGTGATGGCCATAATCGTCTACCAACATGGCGTCACCATCACCAATCGGAAAATTGCCATAGACCTGGAAGCGGCGTCCCACCCCTTGGAAATTTTCCAAGCCGGATTGAATCGCCTCATCACCAATACCTTCGTCCGTTGCCACGGCAATTACTGCCGTCGCATTTAATACGTTGTGAATCCCTGGAATATTGATGCGGATGTGCAATGGTTTTTCGTGACCGGGACGAAGCACATCAAATTCGGAATGCATTTTGTTTTGTTTGATATTGATTGCACGGAAATCGCAGTGCTCACCAAAACCGTAGGTCAGGATCGGGCGCGATACTTCGGGAATAATGTCGCGGATCACGGGATCTTCACCGCAGAGAACTGCCAGCCCATAAAAAGGCAGGTTATGCAAAAATTCGATAAAAGTTTTTTTCAGTTTGGAGAAATCGCCACCGTAGGTTTCCATGTGGTCAGCGTCGATATTGGTAACAATCGCGACCATAGGTTGCAGATGAAGGAAGGATGCATCGCTCTCATCTGCTTCAGCAACTAAATAGCGGCTCGCACCCAATTGCGCATTGGTGCCGGTACTGTTTACCAATCCGCCAATAATAAACGTCGGATCCTGCTTTGCAGCCGCAAGAATAGAAGCAAGCAAACTGGTTGTAGTGGTTTTGCCGTGAGTACCGGCAACGGCAATTCCGTGGCGATAACGCATTAGTTCGCCCAGCATTTCCGCGCGGCGAACAATCGGGATACGCAACTCGCGCGCGCCAATCATTTCCGGGTTATTCGCTTGCACTGCACTGGAGTTCACTACTACATCGGCATCGCGCACATTCTCGGCAGAATGCCCAATAAATATTGTCGCACCCTTGGCAAGTAAGCGCTCGGTTACGCTGGACTCTTTGATATCGGAACCGGAAATTTCATAGCCCTGATTCAGCAATACTTCGGCGATACCACTCATGCCCGCCCCGCCGATACCAATAAAGTGGATGCGGCGAATACGGCGCATTTCTGGAACACAATGACCGATGGACTTCTGAGTGAAATTATCCACGGGCTACCTCCTCACATATATCAGCCACTTGCGCAGCAGCACCGGGTTTAGCCAATTGCTGCGCTTTTTCCGCCATCGACATTAAACGAGTGCGGTCAGCTAATTCGGTTAACAATAAAGCAGCCAATTTTGCTGCGGTTAAATCTTTTTGCACCAATGCAATGCCGGCACCCGCGTCAGACAAATTTTTTGCATTAAAAGTCTGATGATCATCAATCGCGCTCGGCAGTGGAATTAACGCCGAAGCGACACCCGCCGCCATTAATTCCGATACGGTTAATGCACCCGCGCGACAAATAACGAGATCCGCCCATGCGTAAGCTGCAGCCATATCGTCAATAAATTCGGTTACCTTGGCTTTCACTTGAGACTGCATATACAACGCAGTAGTTGCTTCAATATGACCTCTACCGGTTTGATGCCAAATCGAAGGGCGCGATTCACTGGGTAACTCTGCCAGCGCCTGCGGTATTAATTCGTTAATCGCTTTAGCGCCCAGGCTTCCGCCTACCACTAACAATTGCAAAGGTAATTTTTGTTGTTCGCGACCAAGATAACGATCGCGCGGATTGGCGAGATGTTTAATTTGGTTGCGTACCGGATTGCCAACGACTTGCTCGCCAGCCGCATTGGGAAATGCATTGGGAAATGCAGCCAATACTTTAGTAGCGATTTTGGCCAACAATCTATTGGTGGTTCCCGCCACTGCGTTTTGCTCATGAATCACCAAAGGTGTGCCTGATAATTTTGCGGCCAGCCCACCGGGGCCCGAGGCAAAGCCGCCAAAGCCCAACACCACCGTTGGCTTCACCTGGCGAATTACACTCAGCGCTTGTAGCAATGCATACAGAATCAGGAAGGGAGCTTTTACCAAACCAATAATTCCACGCCCACGCACCCCTTCTACTTTAATAAGGTGCAACGGGATATCCGCTGCAGGAACCAAGCGGTTTTCAATTCCACGCCCGGTCCCGAGCCAATTTACATTGGCCCCGCGCGCGCGCAATTCTTCAGCCACTGCAAGTGCAGGAAACACGTGCCCACCAGTACCACCGGCCATTATTAATACTGACATAGGTTTTGGCGCACTCATGCAGTCGCCTCCACCAAACTTCTGCGTGGCGGTTTGGCAACCTCCGGAACCTCGGGAACAAATCCAGCAAGTTCCCATTGCACGCGCATCACAAATGCCATAAGCACGCAGCACATCAATAAGCTACTGCCGCCGTAACTAATAAAAGGCAGGGTCAAACCCTTAGTAGGCAACAAGCCGGAGGAAACACCCATATTGATAAAGACCTGGAATGAAAACAGGATGGCAATACCAAAAGTGGCCAGTGCAGCGAACATTTTTCCGGCGGCGAGATTTTGTTTGGCAACATTAAAAACTCTCAGTATTAATGCAGCAAATAATCCCATCAGGATAATCGCACCAATCAAGCCAAATTCTTCGGCGATGATTGCAAAAATGAAATCCGTGTGCGCCTCAGGAAGGAAAAACAATTTTTGCAAACTGTTGCCCAATCCTAAGCCAAACCATTCACCACGTCCGAAGCCGATAAGCGATTGGGTTAGTTGGTAGCCGGTATTGAATTGATCCGCCCATGGATCAAGGAAAGTGATCAGGCGCTGCATACGATAAGGTGAAAGCACTGCCACCGCCGCCAATCCACCAACACCGATAATAATCAACAGGAAGAAGTGCAACATGCGCACACCGGCAATAAACATCATGGCAAATACAGTTGCACTTAAGACTACCGAGCTGCCGAAATCGGGTTCCAACAATAACAAACCGACAAACACACCCACCACCATCAGTGGCTTAAGAAAACCTTGCCACCCGAAATGCAATTCCTGATAGCGGCGAGCAAAAAAACTCGCAAAAAAAACCACAGCGCAAAACTTGGCGATTTCAGAAACTTGAATGGAAATAACTCCCAAGCTGAACCAGCGTTGGCTACCGTTAACTTTTTTACCGATACCGGGAATCAATACAAGCACCAGTAAGAAAAAAGTCGCCAACAACAAGTGACCTGAATAGCGCTGCCAAACACTCATCGGCACACAGACAACAAATACCGCGAGCAAAATACCAAGCAGCATATAAACAGCATGACGCTTGGCAAAAAACCAGGCATCGTCATAGGTCAGCGCCGCAAATGAAACTGATGCAGATGCCACCATAATCAAACCAATTGACATGAGTGCAAACCACAAACATAACAGTGGCCAATCAATTCGCTGACTCAAGGGCAATTTATTGAACGGGGTGGCAGCGTTAGTCATGATGCGATTAACTCCCTTACTGCCAGACAAAATTTTTCGCCGCGGTCTTCGTAGTTTTTAAACATATCGAAGCTCGCACATGCCGGAGATAACAATACTGCATCGCCAGTACTTGCCAGTTGCAGTGCTTTATTGACTGCATCCTGCATAGTGTCAGCATGGGTAGTTTTGGTAGCGCCGGTCACCGCTTGCTCAATGAGCGGAGCATCGCGGCCAATCAAGATGACTTGGCTATTAATAGCTTTAAGCGCGGGAACCAACTCAGAAAAATCCTGCCCTTTACCTTCACCACCCAGGATCACAATCAGTTGTTGTGGATCGCGCGCCAGCCCTTGGATTGCAGCTAAGGTTGCACCAATATTGGTACCCTTGGAATCGTTGTAAAACTCTACGCCATTCTTTTCGGCAACATATTCGCAGCGATGACGCAAGCCGCCAAAATGTTTCAATGTGGTCAGCATCGCATCCATTGAAATGCCCGCCGCATCACCTAAAGCGAGCGCAGCGAGTGCATTATCTACATTGTGACGTCCACGGATTTTCAATTCTTTTGCGGGCATTAAGGGCGTGAGATTCTTTGCCAGGTACTCAACACCGTCGCGCTCCAATAAGCCAAAGCTGCCAAAGTCGGCATTACCACCAAAATAAATAGGCTTGACACCGGCAGCAAGGGGAGGATGTGTCAGGACATCTCTGCGATTCACAACAATATGCTCAGCACCAAAATACACGCGCAATTTGGCAAGAATATACGCGCGCATATTTTCGTAGCGATCCAAATGATCGGCACTGATATTTAATATAGTTGCAACCTTGGCATTGAGCTTGGTGACAGTTTCCAATTGAAAACTGGACAACTCCATCACATAGAGTTCAACCGCATCGTTTAACAATTCCAATGCCGGAGTGCCAAGGTTGCCACCGACTGCAACATTAATTCCGGCTGCTGAAGCCATTTCGCCGACCAACGTGGTCACCGTGCTTTTGGCATTGGAACCGGTAATTGCAACAATCGGCGCTTTAGCCGCGCGCACAAATAATTCGATATCCCCAACCACCGGAACACCCGCCGCCTTAGCCTGTTCGATTGCCGGTGTAGCCACCGCAACGCCGGGGCTAACAATAATTTCGGCACAGGCAATCAGTGTTTGCGCGTCCAATTCGCCGCAAATTACGCTGACGCCGGGAAATTCCTGCTGGATTTTTTCAAGATCGGGAGGATTTGTACGAGTATCCAACAAGATGAACGCTTGCCCCTGAGCAACCAAAAAGCGCGCGACCGACAAACCGGTAATTCCGGTGCCGATAATCGCTTTAACGTTACTGGTTGCAATCATTTGGGACACAGCGTTTTCTCTCTATAAATAATGTTTAACGCAACTTCAAGGTTGCCAAACCAATCAAAACCAATACCAGAGTGATGATCCAAAAGCGCACAATAACGCGTGGCTCAGGCCAACCTTTTAATTCAAAGTGATGATGAATCGGTGCCATACGGAAGATACGACGCCCGGTTAATTTGAATGAAGCCACTTGCAAAATTACCGAAACGGTTTCCAATACAAAAATACC
Source organism: Cellvibrio sp. (assembly GCA_035456025.1). Taxonomy (GTDB): domain Bacteria; phylum Pseudomonadota; class Gammaproteobacteria; order Pseudomonadales; family Cellvibrionaceae; genus Cellvibrio. The sequence goes on from DATIDX010000328.1 coordinate 10,974, forward strand.
GCCCATGATGAACAACACAATTTCATGGCGAACAATAACTGCAATCAAACCCAGGGCCGCGCCTAATGCCAGTGCACCGACGTCACCCATAAATACTTGCGCTGGATAAGTGTTGAACCACAGAAACCCCAAACCCGCACCCACCAGTGCGCAGCAAAATACCGCCAATTCACCCGCGCCGGGGATGTAGGCAATATTTAAATACTGTGCAAACTGCGAGTGGCCAGCGAGGTAGGCAATCAAAGCCAAAGCCCCCGCAACCATCACACTCGGCATAATTGCCAAGCCATCCAGACCATCCGTTAAGTTGACCGCATTACTGGTGCCCACGATCACAAAATAGGTGAAGACGATGTAGAACAAACCGAGATCAAGTGCGACATTTTTAAAGAACGGAATAAACAGCTGCGTTTCCACCGGACTCTGTGCAGTAACAAATAGAAAAGTTGCCGCACCAAAACCAGCAACGGATTGCCAAAAATATTTCCAGCGAGCCGGCAATCCACGCGAGTCACGTTTTGCCACTTTGCGATAATCGTCCACCCAACCCACTGCGCCGAATATCGCCGTCACAATTAACACCACCCACACGTAGCGATTGGATAAATCGGCCCACAATAATGTGCTAATAAATATCGCCGACAAAATCAATGCACCGCCCATAGTGGGAGTGCCAGATTTGCTTAGGTGAGTTTGCGGGCCGTCATCGCGCACTGCCTGACCGATACGCAATTCTGTTAGGCGGCGAATGAACCATGGGCCGAGCAATAATGAAATGCCCAAGGCCGTGAGCACACCTAAAATTGCGCGCACTGTTAAATATTGAAACACTGCAAAGCTGCGCAGATATTCTTGTAAGTATTCTGATAGCCAGTACAGCATTAATGAAGATCCTCCGCCGAGTCACAGAGCTGGCGCACGACTAAATCCATAGCGGCACTACGCGAGCCTTTTATAAGTAATGTGGTGTCCTTATTAGCAATTTTTTTCAAATGTTCGACCAGCGCAGCCTGGTCGACAAAATGCAGCGCATTTGCGCCAAAAGCGCGACTCGCGTTCTCACTCAGCTTGCCGACGGTAAACAGATTGGCAATTTTTTTTGCGCGCGCATATTCGCCCAATTCCGTGTGCAGGCGCGGCGCCTCTGGCCCCAGCTCCCCCAAATCACCCAATACTAAAATGCCGCATTTTTTTTGCGCGAGCACATCAATCGCTGCGCGCACCGAGCCAGGATTTGCGTTGTAACTATCGTCAATAATTTGCGCACTATTGATGCCGGTGTGACGGCTCATACGACCTGAAACAGGAGAAAAGTTTGCCAACCCTTGTTTGATTTGCTGCAGGTTTGCACCGACAGATGATGCACAAGCAGCAGCCATTAACACGTTGCGCACATTGTGGTCGCCCTGGGCATTTAAACTGACTTGGGTAGCCGCACCATTCAAACTAATTGTGAATTCCAGACTGTGGGCAGCGGGCTCAATATCTTGCGCAAAACAATCTGCGTCGCGATTAGTGAATGCGACGCGGATAACGCGACGATTCCCCAGGCCTGCAAGCCAATCCGGCGCAAAGCGGTCATCGATATTTACCACCGCGACACCGGTTGTGGGGAGCGCGGCATAGATCTCACCTTTCGCGCGCGCCACACCTTGCAAAGAACCGAAGCCTTGAATATGAGCGGCCATCACATTATTGACCATGGTGATTTGCGGCTTGGCGAGCGAGCAGAGATACTCAATTTCACCTGGCCCGCTAGCGCCCATTTCAATTACGGCAAACTCGTGATGTGCCTCTAATTGCAACAGCGTCAAGGGCACGCCTATGTGATTATTAAAATTACCTTTGGTAGCCAGCGTTGCACCACACTCAGCCAGAATTCCGGCAACCAGAGTTTTTACTGTAGTTTTGCCGCTACTGCCGGTGATAGCGATAACCGGGCGCAAAAACAAACTGCGATTCAAAGCTGCAATTTGCCCCAGTGCCAGCAATGAATCACTGACGACTAATTGGGGTAATTGGATGTCAGGGAAAAACCGCTCAACAACCAGAGCGCAAGGTTTTTTAGCAACGGCATCTGCAATAAAATCATGCGCGTCAAAACGCTCACCACGCAAAGCGATAAACAATTCGCCCTCCGCTAACGTCCGCGAATCAGTATTCACGCGCGTGAATTCCACATCACCTTGTTTTAATTGTGCAGTAACTGCGCGCAAGGGTTTATTGGTGGAAATAAATTCTTCAACCCACTTTAATGTAAGAGGCTTGATCATAATTGAGCCCCTGGTAACTGTTTGTCAGTTTCATGTTTGGCGATGCGGCGCTGCAACGACAAGCGCGCGTGTTTGCTATCGCTAAAAGGAAGTGTTTGAGTCGCGAAGACTTGATAATCCTCATGACCTTTGCCGGCAATTAATATAATGTCACCCGCCCTGGCTTGTTGAACGGCAAAATCGATTGCCTGAGCGCGGTCCGCAATTACTAAACATCCACTTGGATGATTCATGCCACGCACAATCTCTGCAGCAATGCTGGCGGGGTCTTCTGAGCGAGGATTGTCGTTAGTCACAATAATGTAATCGCTCAATCGCTCCGCAATTTTTCCCATCTGCGGGCGCTTGGTTTTATCGCGATCACCTCCGCAACCGAACACTGTCCAAACACGTCCAGCTTTGTGTTGATGAATGGCTTTCAGCGTATTTTCCAACGCGTCCGGCGTATGTGCGTAATCCACTATGACCTGCACTTCCTGGGCAGATTGATCAACGGTGACCAATTGCATGCGCCCGGGCGCCGGCTCCAATTGCGGAATTAGTGGCAGCATTTGCGCAAGCGAAAAACCTTGCGCCCCCACCGCCGCAATAACAGCAAGTAAATTGCTGAGATTAAATCGCCCCAACAGCGGCGAATCTATATCTGCTTCGCCCCAAGGGGTATGCAAATGAGCGCGCACGCCCTGTGCATGCAGCTCGATCTGGGTTGCATAAACATCGGCAATTTTTTCCGTCGAGTAACGGATAAGTTTTACATTCGCCGGCGCCTTATTTGTGAGGCTGCTCGCCCAGTCATCGTCAATATTAATGATGGCGGTTTGCAGTTGCGGCATCTGCAATAACTGGGCTTTCGCATTTCCGTATGCTTGCAGATCGCCGTGGTAATCCAGATGATCTTGTGTAAGGTTGGTAAAAACCGCGCTGGTAAATTGCAGACCAGCAACTCGTTTCTGTTGCAAACTGTGCGAGGAAACTTCGATTGCAATGGATCCTGCACCGCCAGCAACCAGTTCAGATAAAATACGTTGCAAGCTAATTGGATCTGGCGTAGTTAAACCTGTCGAGGTGAAAGCATTGATTTGCTGTGCAACAGGAGCCAAAGCAGAACTGTCGATCAATCCGAAGCCTATAGTACCGACCACGGCCGATTTCTTTTGCAGTCGCGCAAGCAATTGCGCCGCAAGCAAACTACAGGTGGTTTTTCCATTAGTACCTGTAATACCAATTAACCGGATTTTTTTACTTGGCTCATCAAAAAAGCGGCCGGCGATTTCACTGATACGCGCAGGGAGATTTTCGATTGCGATAACCGGTATTGCACCCAACCAATCAATTCCCTGCCAATTTTTATCTGCTTCAACCAGGATAACGACAGCACCCAGCTCAATTGCCTTGGCAATAAAATTTCGCCCGTCTACTTTTGTTCCAGCAAGTGCAATAAAAGCATCACCCGTTTTTAATTGGCGAGTATCGAGACACAAATTATTTACGGCAATGTGTGCTGCTCGCCCCAGATCAACATCAGGCAAGAGCACCGAAAGTGCAGCGTTATGAATTGCATTCTGGGAGGCCATCAAGTTTCTGACCTCTTGTTGTTGGTGGTGTTTTGCGAAGCGGGCTTAACGGCTGGCTCTGCAATTAATGCCTTGTCATCCTGCTTGCGAATATTATCGGGAGGAACTTGCAACATCCGCAGCGCGTCTTCGGCAACTTTTGAAAATGCAGGTGCTGCCACTATACCGCCGTTGCCCATAATGCCGCCGCCTTTTGGTTCATCAATAACTACCATGGCGACAATGCGCGGATTATCGACCGGGGCCATGCCGATGAAAGAACTGATTTGCAGGCTGGAATACTTTCCGTTCACCGCTTTAAATGCGGTGCCGGTCTTACCCGCTACTGAATAAGAAATTGCCCGGGCTCTGCTACCTGTCCCTTCAGCAGACACCACACGCTTAAGCATTTCTTTTACTTGGTCAGTATATTTTTGTTCAACAACACGCTGACCCTCCGGCGGAGTATCCACACGCAATAAAGAGACGGGACGCTTAACGCCGCCGGTTGCTATCACGCCGTAGGCTTGTACGGTTTGCAATACCGTGCTGCTGAGCGCATAGCCATAAGAAAAATTCGCGCGCTCAATTTTTTGCGCAGGCTTCAGGACCGGTAAATGCCCCGCAGATTCACCAGGAAACCCAGTGCCTATAGGTTGGCCAACACCCAGACGCTCATACATGTCGCGCACGGTATTGGTATCTAACGCAAAGGAAATTTTTGTCATCGCAATGTTGGATGATTTTGCAATTGCCATTGCCAAGTCCATTGCGCCATAATTTTGGTGATCTTTGATGGGCTTACTACCAACCATAAAGTAACCGGGGTTGGTATCAATAATATCTCCCGCTTTAAACTTCCCACTTTCCAGCGCAGCAAGAATTACCCAAGGCTTCACGGTAGAGCCCGGCTCATACAAATCAGTAATTGCGCGATTGCGCAAACCGGCGCCGCGCGCACGGCTACGATCATTCGGGTTGTAGCTGGGCAGATTGGACATCGCAAGCACTTCGCCCGTGAGCACATCGAGGATCACTATCGAGCCAGCCACCGCGCCCGCCTCCTCCACCGCTTTTTTCAATTCGCGATGAGCGAGATATTGCAAACGTAAATCAATACTTAAAGTGAGGTTTTGTCCGGGGCGCGCCGCTTTCACCAAGCGCAACTCTTTCACGGTGCGGCCGCGCAAATCTTTTAACACTTCTTTTGCGCCGTTCTCACCTGTGAGCCAGGCATCGTAAGCCAGCTCCATACCTTCCTGCCCACGATCATCAACATCCGTCATGCCCACCAAATGCGCAGCCACATCACCCGCCGGGTAGTAGCGATGGTATTCAACTTGCTCATACACACCGGGAATATCCAACACCAAAACCGCTTGCGCGGCTTCGGGAGACATCTGCCGTTGCAGATACATAAATTCTTTAGTGCCATAACGTGCAAGGCGAGTTTCCAGCTCGGCTTTATTCAATTGCAGCGCCTGCGCCAATTCGGCCCAGCGATGGGGCGCTTGCAACAATACTTTTGGATTTGCCCAGAGCGTGGACACAGGAGTGCTCACTGCTAGCGGGTCGCCATTGCGATCGGTGATAACTCCGCGATACGCAGGAATGACTTCCGTGCGCAGCGTGCGCGACTCACCCTGGTCTTGCAGGAATTCATACCCCTTATCAGCATTAGGTAGCACTTGCAGGCTGGCAACGTGAACGATCAGCACCACCACCAATAGCGCCAACAAAATACCCACGCCGTAAAAACGCCAACGCGCAACTTTCAATGGTTTACGCGCAGGGCGGACTGATGGGCGTGCGGTACGCGGCTCAAATGCGGACGGACGGCTCATTGTCCACCTGCCGCAGGCTGTGCTTGGGATTGGCCTTCAATAACATGACTGCCGGAGATAACAACTACCTCCTCCGGCGTAGGTGCCATCATATTGAGCTCGGAGATAGCTGCGTTTTCCACACGGCCGTAGGCAGCCCAGGTGCTTTGCTCCAACAGGTATTGCCCCCACTGGACTTGTAATTGGGAGGCTTCGCGACGTAGGGTTTCGAGGCTGTTGACATCGCGACGGACGATTTGAGTTGTTGCAACAACACCCAGAGCTGATGCGATGGTCGCCACCCACAACACAGCCACGACCAGCATTAGCGCTGGCGATATTGGCTTTTGTTGTGATGGGTGACTTCTGTTCATGGAATCCCTGGAGCTTATGTATTTATCGAGTGATCTCGTATCGAATAGAGCTGATATAACTAATGACGCAAAACCGGGATTTACAATTTTTCCGCCACACGCATTACGGCGCTGCGCGAGCGCACATTGGCATTCACCTCTTCATCGCTCGCCTTGATTGCCTTGCCAAGCGAACGCATACGTTTATTTAACTGGTCTTCACGGATCGGCAGGCCTTTAGGCACTGGGTCGCCCAATTCCTGGCGGCGGATAAAGCGCTTGACCGCGCGATCCTCCAGCGAGTGAAAGCTGATCACCACCAAACGACCACCCGGTGCGAGCACCGCCAAAGCCTGTTCCAGTACTGAATCAAGATCTGTCAGCTCGTTGTTAACCTGAATGCGAATCGCCTGAAATGCGCGGGTCGCAGGATGCTTGCCCTTCTCCCACGCCGGATTCGCCTCTTTGATAACCTCAGCCAAATGCTTGGTGCGAGTAAAAGGCGACTTTTGACGCTCCGCGATGATGGCGCGCGCCATCCGCTTGGCAAAACGCTCCTCGCCGTACTCCTTAAACACCCAGGTGATATCGTCTTCGCTCGCGCTATTGACCCAATCAGCTGCACTCTGGCCGCGCGTCTGATCCATACGCATATCGAGTGGACCGTCCTGCATAAAACTGAAGCCGCGCTCAGCCTCGTCCAATTGCGGGGATGACACCCCCAAATCCAGCAGAACTCCGGCGACCTTGCCGGTCATATCGCGCTCTGCTACCAGCTGCGCCAACTCTGCAAATGAGCCATGGGCTATGGCAAAACGGGAATCTTCGGCGAAACGTGTTTTTGCGGTGGCGATTGCAGCTAGATCTTTGTCGATTCCGAGCAAGCGCCCGTCTGCGGATAATTGCTGCATCACTAAAGCACTGTGACCGCCGCGGCCGAAAGTGCCATCCACATAGAAACCAGAGGTATCTGTTACCAGCGCCGCTACCGCCTCGTTCAAGAGCACGGTTATATGTTGTGAATCAGCCACGCCAACACCTAGAAAGAGAGGTTTTGCAAATCGGCCGGCATTTCGCCCTCAGCCGGTTGATCCATCAAGGCGTTCCAGCTGTCTTCATCCCACAGCTCCAACTTATTGCCCAGACCAACCAACATGAGTTTTTTATCCAGATGCGCGAATTCGCGCAGGGTGGGGGGAACCAGAATTCGGCCGTTTGCATCCATTTCTAGGTTTACCGCTTGGCCGATAAAGCGACGCTGAATGCGGCGAACCTGCTCGTTTCCGGCTGGAAGCGATTGGACTTTGGCAAGTACCGGCTGCCACTCAGCTTCGGAGTAGACCAGCAAGCAGCGCTCATACATGTGCGCCGTCACCCACAAACGCGCAGCACCATAAGCGGCCAGCGAGTCGCGGATGCGCGCTGGTATCGCCATGCGACCCTTGGGGTCCATGCTGATGGAGTGACTACCTGTTAAATCGGACACTTTTCACCACTTGCCGGGTTTTATTTCCACAAAAATCCACAAAAATCCACATTTCCCCACGACGCTCACTATAAGTCGGGGCGATGCAAAGTCAAGCAAGCAATTGCTAAAAGGCGCATAAATTCACAGGGAAAAGCTGCAAACTTCGGCAAACGGGAGGGGAAAATTCATAATGGCGAATCAAGAAAAACCAACAAAAATAGCAAAAACAAAACGATAGAAGCCAAACCTAATGTAATACATTAAGTTTGAAACTATTTTGCAGTGAAAATTGCGGAGATATAGAAGGTTTAGGTCTATGGCGACCTTATACGTGCAGCAGCATACATAAAATCGGAGTCAGCCTGTAAGCCGGGTTCTGTCGTGGACAGTCATTCATCTGGGACTAACGTCACCGCTAGCCTCAAGCAACCTACCCGAATCCGATGCGGGCCGCACCAATGGATTCCTATTTGGTCTTGCTCCGAGTGGGGTTTACCATGCCGCAGCCTGTTGCCAGTTGCGCGGTGCGCTCTTACCGCACCCTTTCACCCTTACCGGCACTCTTGCGAATGCTTAGGCGGTCTGCTCTCTGTTGCACTTTCCGTAGGCTCGCGCCTCCCAGGCGTTACCTGGCACTCTGCCCTATGGAGCCCGGACTTTCCTCCCCGATGCACCAATCAACACTCAAGAGAGTTTTTCAGTTAACACCAGAGCGACTGTCGGGCCGACTCCGAGGCGGCACATTAACTTCCATAAGACACAAGTGCAAGCCTAAGCTTTAGCCAATCAGCGACTTTTTTGTCGATTCCGTCACCAAAAGTGTCAGGCTTATTCCTGATTTGGAGCAACACTTGCCTTTAACTGGTATTTTTGCCACTTTACGCTATTAATTAACCATCATTTGCTGCACCATTTTTAACCAATGTGGTTATTTTCTTGTAAGACACACAATAAAAGCTTAGGAGATGCATTAGTGAACTTTCACAAAAAAAACCTACTTGCCTTGGCGATTGCATTGCCATTGGCAGCGCCGGCATTTGCCCAGGATGGCCCTGTCCTTGAAGAAATTCTGGTTACTGCACAAAAACGCGTACAAAACCTGCGCGATGTCCCAATCTCGGTTAACGCCCTGTCGAGCGAGAAAATAGAAGCGGCCGGCATTACCAGTATTGAGCGCCTCGGCGATTACGTTCCCTCCTTTAATATGACGCAAACAGGAATAGGCACCAATATCGCCATCCGCGGCATCAGCTCGGGCGTCAACCAGGGCTTTGAACAATCGGCAGCGCAATATGTAGATGGCATCCACTACGGTCGCGCCCAGCTGGCGCGCGCGCCCTTCCTTGATCTGGAGCGTGTCGAAGTCCTGCGTGGCCCGCAAAGTATTTTGTTTGGCAAAAATTCTACTGCCGGTGCAGTGAGCATCACTACCGCCAAACCGGGCGATGAACTCGAAGGCAAACTCACTGCACTTTACGAACCGGAACACGGCGAGCAAGATGTGCGCCTCGTACTGTCCGGCCCCATTACCGATACCGTCGGCGGCCGCCTGGCAATCCTGCAAAGCAGCATTGACGGTTACATGGACAACACCACGCTTAACCGGGATGAGTCGAGCGATAAAAACCGCGTAATTCGCGCAACCTTGCAATGGCAGCCAACCGATCTCTGGGATATCACCCTAAAAATGGAAGATGGCTCGTTCGATAGCGACGGACGCAACATCGAAGTGGTAAACCCGGTGCTGAAGACCGATGGCAATGGCAACACTGTGCCGGGCGCGGTGCACTATTCGACCATGCTGTCGCTGCTAACCCAAGGCAAATACCTGCTCGACTCGACCCACGACTGGAAACGCCAGTCCAACGGTGACTACAGCTACAACGATACCGAAAACGTGACTTTTACCATCGAGCGGGAATTTGAGAAGCACACATTTACCTCGATCACCGGTTATAACGCCTATACCTACGAGGAATTGTGCGATTGCGATTTCACCGGTGCGTCAGGCTTTAATATTTTATCCAACGAAGACTATAAGCAGGTCAGCCAGGAATTGCGTATTGCCTCCGATGAAGACCAAACGCTCAGCTACATTGGTGGCCTCTTCTTCCAAGGCAGCTCACTGGATTTCCATGACGCCGTACGCGTGCCGACCGACAGCTTTATCCCCACTGCCTTCACCCAAAGCTTGGGGGCGCCTTTAGCCAACCTGTTACGCGGTGCCTCAACCCAGCGCGATTTTGAACAAGAGACAGATCTGGCGGCGATCTTCGCCCAAGTGACGTGGAACTTTACCGATACCTCTCGCGTAGTTCTGGGGGCGCGTTATACGCAAGAAGATAAAGAGGCGAGCCGTCACCAATACCATGTAACCAGCAATGACGTGGTACTGCCAGAAGGCATACCGGCGCAACCGTATAACTTCATCTGGAGCCAATTCAAAGTTGATCCCCATTCAATTGACGGAGATCGCGACGAGTCCGGCTTTACCCCCTCGATTACTTTCCAGCACGACCTTAACGATACCGACATGCTTTATGCCAGTTATACCACCGGCTACAAGTCCGGCGGCTTTGACGTGCGCGCCAACGCTGCACCAAACGAGCTGGGCGGTATCTACAACGGCCAGACCACTATCCCCAGCCCCTTCTTTCCGACCGGGGTGGTGACTGACATCAAGGGCACTTGGGAATTTGAAGAAGAGAAGGTTAAAAACTACGAGCTGGGCGGCAAATTTATCTTTGCCGACGGCGGCGCAGAAGTAAACGTCGCCCTCTTCCGTTCAGAGTTCGAAGACATGCAAACCAGCCAATTTGACGGCAGCTTGAGCTTCAACGTCACCAACGCCGGCCAAGCCGTGGTGCAGGGTACGGAAATCGATGGTCGCTGGGCGCTGACCGATGCCATCCTGTTGCGCGGCGGGGTCGCCTACATCGACTTTGAATACACCGACTTCCCCAACTCCCAGTGTTACTTTGATCAGGTAGACAACATTGCGCCAATCGGAGACAGCATCTGCGATGCGACCGGGCAGCGCCGCGAATTTACACCGGAATACCAAGGCAATCTGGGCGTTGATTACACCATCAACTTCGCCAACGGCCTGACCCTGGTCAACACCCTGGACTTCATCTACAGCGCGGACTACCTGACCACGCCGTCACTGGACCCAAAACTTGAGCAGCCGGCCTACACCAAGATCAACGCGCGTATTGCATTGAGTGGGGCGGACAATATGTGGGAGTTGGCGCTGATCGGTAAAAACCTTACCGATGAATCGATTATCTCCTACGCCAACGGCCTGCCTGTAGCCACCGTCGTTACCCGCGGCACCGGCTCGGGCTACTACGCATTCTATGAGCGTCCGATGAGCGTTGCGCTGCAAGGAACTGTTCGCTTTTAACGGAAAAGTACACTGTTCCCACCAGCAAAAAGGGCGCTCGTTTGAGCGCCCTTTTTTGTTAAGCACCGCAGCAGAAAATACTCACTTCTCCTGTTGTAGTGCCCAATCGTATAGGAAATTCTTCTTCAATCCGATTAGCTTCGCGCCTATCGCGGCGGCTTGTTTGAGCGGCAATTCTTCCAGCAAGACATTCATGACGCGCATCTGCTCTGGAGTCATAGCTTCGCTCTCGGGTTTTGATGCGCCATGAACCAGAAGCACGATTTCACCGCGCTGCTGATTGCTATCGCTCTCCACCCATTGAGCCAACTCACCGACCTTATCGCCCTTGATAGTCTCAAACGTCTTGGTCAGCTCGCGCGCCATGACCACTTCCCGCTCAGCGCCGAATACCTGCGCCATGTCCTGCAAGGTTTCGAGGATGCGGTGCGGTGCCTCGTAGAAAATCAATGTGCGCAAATCGGATGCGAGCGCTTCAAGTTGGCTGCAGCGCGCGACTTGTTTAGCGGGCAGGAAGCCTTCAAACGCGAAGCGGTCCGATGGCAGGCCGGCCGCACTTAACGCGGCAATCATGGCGCAAGCCCCGGGAATGGGCACGACTTGGACTCCCGCCTGGCGCGCGCTGCGCACCAGACGATAGCCTGGGTCGGACACCAGCGGGGTGCCCGCATCTGAAATAAGCGCGATAGATTCACCCGCTAACAGGCGGTTGATCAGCTGGGTTGTGCGCTGTTCATCGCTGTGGTCGTGGTAGGCGATGCAAGGGGTTTTAATGTCGAAATGGGATAACAGACGGGAACTGTGTCGCGTATCCTCGGCGGCGATCAGCGCTACCGTTTGTAGTGTTTCCACCGCTCGCGGTACCATATCGCCCAAATTGCCAATCGGAGTCGCCACGACATAAAGGACGCCTTGGTGGGAGGCTATTGCAGTCATACCGGATTCCGAAAAAGTTGAAGTCCATGCGGGGATCAGGTTGTCCCGGCGGTCTAGTGCTCTCTATTCACTGCTGTTTTGTTACCGAGGTTTTCATGCCGATACGGCCACTGTTGCGCAACTTATCGACCAATACCCTGACCACTCTGGTCGCTTCGGCATTAATCTTAAGCCTGACGAGCTGTAGTAGCACTGCGCCTCAACCCGGCAAAAAAACTGGCCAAACATCGGTCAAATCCCAGCAGATAAGCGCAAATCCGAACAAGTTACTCGAGCAGGCCAAACAGAGCCAATCGCCTGAGCGCGAAAATCTGATACTGCAAGCGGCGCAGGCCTATATCGACACCGGAAAGTTCAATCTCGCCCGCGATCTGTTGACCAATATGGACCCGGATGCGCTGGCCGACCAAGCCTATATCAAACACACCGATTTGCTCAGCACCCTGGCGTTGCAGGAGAAGTCCAATTTTCTGGCGCTCGGCATTCTAACCAAGCCGCGCCTGGAACAACAATGGCAGCTCATGGAGCCAGACACTGAAATCGCCCTGCGGGATAAGCGTGCGCAGGTTTTCAGTCTGCTGGGCGAAGCCAAAAATGCCGTCGATGAGCGCATCCAACTTGCCGCTTTGCTCGGCAAAAAACAGCAGCAACAAGCCAATCAAGAAGCCATCTGGAAAGACCTGATGACCATTCCCTACGCCGATTTGCAACACCTTGGGCAGAGTGAACTGGGTGAAGTAGCGCGCGGCTGGTACCGCCTGGGGGCTATCAACAAAAATAACCAGATCGACCTGGAGCAACAGCGCGAACAATTGCAGCGCTGGCTGCAGGATTGGCGCGACCATCCCGCGCACGACAATTTGCCCAACGACTTGCGTGTACTGCAAACACTGATCGAACAGCAGCCACAACAAGTCGCGCTGCTGCTGCCTATGCAGGGTAAATTGGCAGAGGCCGGTGAGGCAGTGCGCGACGGCTTTTTTGCCGCCTACTACCAAGCCCTGAGCAATGGCCGCCGCACGCCGGAAGTGCGCCAATACGACAGCAGCGGCGACGCCATTGGCGCCTATCAACAAGCCATCGCCGATGGTGCCGACCTGGTTATCGGCCCCATCGACAAAGAAAAAGTTACCGAACTGAGTTTGATGCCGAGCCTGCAAGTGCCGGTACTTTCGCTTAACTATCCCGATGCGCCGCCCGCGCAACAACTTGAAGGTTTTTATCAATTCGGGTTGGCGATAGAGGACGAGGCGCGCCAGGTTGCACGCCAGGCATTTCTCGAAGGCCATCGCCAGGCGATGGTGATTATTCCCTCGCAGGAATGGAGTGAGCGCAGTGCACGCGCCTTTGCGGAAGAATGGGAAAAACTGGGCGGAATTGTCGTCAACCGCACACAATTTACAGCGGGCAGCAATTATTCCAACCTGGTTGAAGACGCCATGTTGATTGAGCAGAGCAAAGTGCGCACGCGCGAAATGCAGGAATTATTAGGCATTCCACTTCAGTCCCAGCCGCGCAGCCGCAGCGATGTGGATATGATTTTTTTGATTGCAGACCCGGCGCAAGCGCGCCAGATCAAGCCGACGTTTGCCTTTCACTACGCGGGGCATATCCCCGTCTATTCCACCAGCCAGGTTTATTCCGGACAACCCAATCCCAAGGCCGACCGCGATTTAAACGGTGTACGTTTTAATACCATGCCCTGGTTGTTCGACACCAACAGCAAAGAAAAACAAGCCGTCGCACAGTACACAAAATCCGCCGCTGTTTACGGACGCTTGCATGCCCTCGGCGCCGATGCATTCCGTCTCTATGCGCGCCTGCCACAATTGGATCAGGTGCCTGACATGCGCATTTATGGCGCAACCGGTGCGCTGCATATGCTTGATGACGGCCGCATCGAACGTGAACAAATATGGGTTCGCTTCCGCAACGGCGAAGCCCAACCACTGCCCACTGTTATCAACGAAGGCGACGCGCAGTAAATCAATCACCACCGCAAAAAAAATACTTAAAAGGACTGTTTATGATTTTCCAGCGCGACAAGGATGTAGCAACAACCGCTCACACCACTATCTCCATAGGTGCGAATGCAGAAGCACAGGCTGAATTATTTTTGCACCAGCAGGGTTTAATTACACGCGCAAAAAATTATCGCTGCAAGCTGGGTGAAATCGATTTGATTATGTTGGAAAAAACCGCGGCAGGAACACGCTTTATTTTTGTAGAAGTTCGCCTGCGCACCAACAAACGATTTGCCCCTGCCGTCGAGACTGTGGATTATCGCAAGCAACAAAAAATCATCCGCACTGCTACGCGCTTTTTACAGGAGCAGCGACTATTTGATAAAGTCGCGTGCCGTTTTGATGTGATAGCATTGGATCAAACCGGCACAGCACCCCCAATCCAATGGATTCAAAATGCTTTTGGAGCCTGATATTTGTGGGCGGCGCGCTAAATTTTTGCTCATTTGCCCAACAAGTTGAATTGCTATGGACCAACGCGTCATCACCCTGTTTCACGAAAGTATCGAAGCAAAAATGCATGCCGGTGAAGAACTCGCACCGCTGATTGCACAAGCCAGCCAATTGATCGTCCAGGCGCTGCTGGGTGAAAAAAAAATCCTCACCTGCGGCAATGGAATTTCTGCGGCGCAAGCGCAAATTTTTACTGCCAGCCTGATCAATCGCTTTGAACAAGAGCGCCCGAGTTTACCTTCGATCAATTTAGGCGCCGACTTCACCACGCAAACGGCTATTGGCAGCGACTTCAGTTTTAATGATATCTACGCAAAACAAATTCGCTCACTGGGGCAACCCGGCGATGTATTAGCCCTGCTAACCAGCACTGGCAAAGCCAGCAATTTATTACAGGCGATCAGTGCAGCCCACGATAAAGAAATGAATGTTATTGCGCTCACTGCCGGTGATGGCGGCGATGTTGCAGCCCTGCTCGATCACCACGACCTGGAACTCCGCGTTCCGTCAATTGCCAAACCTCGTATCCATGAAGTGCACCTGCTCAGTATTTTTTGCCTGTGCGACCTGATCGACCAACAACTGTTCGGAGGTTTTTAATGCCTAATGCCAGCCTTAATTCCCATAAGGTCACACGACTGTGTGGACAATTGGTACTGGCTTTTGCATTAATAACGATCCTCAATGGCTGTGCCCAAGTTATTAGCGTTACCACCAGCGAGCCAATTCAAATCAAATCAAACGAACGCACGCTAGGTACAAAAATCAATGATCAACAGTTGGAAACTATCGCGCGCGTCAACCTCAACAATACCAGCCGGCAATTTGAAGAGGCGCATGTCAATATCGATAGTTTTAACGGCTTATTGTTATTGAGCGGCCAGGTTCCCAGTGAAGAGCTGCGCATCACTGCGGGCGAAACAGTGGGAAAAATAAATACCGTGCGGCAAGTCCATAACGAATTGACCGTGGGCAAATCCACCGATATTCAGGCGCGCACCAAAGACAGCTGGATCACTACCAAAATCAAATCAAAATTGGTGGCCAGCAGCATCCAAAGCAGCCGGATCGTGATCATCACCGAGGCGCAAACAGTATTTTTGATGGGCTTGGTATCGCGCCATGAAGCTGAACGGATCACCAACGTTGCTAAAAATACGGCCGGCGTTACCCAAGTCGTTAAAGTGTTTGAATATGTTGATTAAGGCTGGGCAAACAAGTCCGCGCTAAATTCTCCACCGCGCAGATGGAGCTCTGGCAACGGTGCTTTGGTTTCACTTACGCTGGTTTGCCTGCGCCATTTGATTACCGACATTTAAGCCTTCAAACTCGACTTTAATTCGACAAAGCGTTGAGGTCAGCGCGCCATTTTTATCATCGCCCGCAAAACCGCCTACAAGTTATCGCTAAACACAAACCTCTGGTCGCAAAATGCTACAAGTCAGCTGGCTGATCTGTTTACCCCACTAGCAATCTCATTTCATCCTGCTAGTATCAAGCGCACCGCAGCGGCCGATGGAAAAAGAATTCTTCGGCACAAAACGCGGCAACTCAATTCATCGCCAAGGACACTCTTCATGATCGCCAACATCATCTTTCTTGTGATTATTGCCGCATTGGTGTTTTACGTAATCGGGATTTACAACCAGCTGGTTGCGTTGAAAAACCGTTTCGAAAATGCTTTTTCACAAATCGAAGTACAATTAAAACGCCGCTACGACCTGATCCCCAATTTGGTTGAGACCGCCAAGGGCTATATCAAACACGAACGCGAAACACTGGAGGCAGTAATCAGCGCGCGCAACCAGGCAATGAATGGTTTGCAAAACGCAGCAGCCAATCCGGGTAGCGCTGCCGCAATGAGCGAGCTCGCCGGTGCAGAGAGTTTATTGACCAGTGCGATGGGGCGTTTGAATGTAGTGATGGAAGCCTATCCGGATTTAAAGGCCTCACAAAATATGATGCAGGTATCAGAAGAGTTAACCAGCACCGAAAACAAAGTCGCATTTGCTCGCCAGGCATTTAACGATGCGGTTACCGCCTACAACACTTACAAACAAAGTTTCCCCCCGGTGCTATTGGCAAAAACATTTGGCCATATTGAAGACGCAAGTTTATTAGTATTTGCTGACAGCGCCGAAATCCAGGCCGCGCCAAAAGTGCAATTTTAAGAGCGGGGATATTAAGAAGCGCAACTCCAATAAGTCTTCCTTCTATATATAGAAGGAAGACTTGGGTGGGGCAGGCAAAATCACACGCAGCAAACCAAGCCAGGCTAACTTTCTCATACTGATCACCCAACGGAATATCCAATGAATTTTTTTGAGCACCAGGATCGCGCCAGACGCAACACCAAACACCTGATCCTGTTGTTGGCACTCGCGGTAATTTGCCTGGTCGCTATCACCACCCTGTTATTTGCCATTTTTGTCTACATAGGTTGGGAGCGCAGTAACTCATCGGACCAAGCGCTTGGCTTTTGGCAGGGAATTTCCCAGGCATTAAACCTGGAAGCCGTTATCTGCATTGCAGTGGGTGTGAGTAGTGTGGTTGTGCTGGGAAGTTTATTTCGCTTCGTGCAATTGCGCGCGGGCGGCAAAGCTATCGCCGAAGCAATGGGTGGTCGCCTGTTGTGGGGCAATACCACCGACGCAGATGAACGGAAAATACTGAACGTGGTTGAAGAGATGGCGATCGCCTCTGGCACAGCCGTGCCGCCTGTTTATTTAATTGAAGATGATGCGATCAACGCATTTGCTGCGGGTTACCAGCCCCAAGATGCGGTGATCGGTATTACGCGCGGCTGCATAAACGCATTGAAGCGCGATGAA
This sequence comes from Cellvibrio sp., assembly GCA_035456025.1. GTDB lineage: Bacteria > Pseudomonadota > Gammaproteobacteria > Pseudomonadales > Cellvibrionaceae > Cellvibrio. The sequence continues at coordinate 28,094 of DATIDX010000328.1, forward strand.
TTGCAAGGTGTTATCGCGCATGAATTCAGCCACATTTTCCACGGCGACATGCGCATCAACATGCGTTTAATTGCCCTCTTGCACGGCATCCTGGTAATTGGTTTGATTGGTGAGTTTTTACTGCGCAGCATGGATAGCCGCGAACTCCGCCGTTCAAGTAAAGATAACTCCCACGCCGGCCTTGTCGCTTTAGGCATGGGCTTATTCGTGATCGGCTATACCGGAATATTTTTCGGCAACCTGATCAAAGCCGCAGTAAGTCGCCAGCGGGAATTTCTCGCCGATGCATCGGCCGTGCAATTTACCCGCAATCCAGATGGCATCGCCGGCGCCCTCAAAAAAATCGGCGGCAGCAGTCACGGTTCGCGTCTGCGCAGTGCGCATGCCGCAGAGTTCAGCCACATGTATTTCAGCCAGGGAATAAAATCGTTCTTTAATTTGATGGCGACACACCCGCCACTGGAAGAGCGGATCAAGCGTGTCCAACCCCAATGGGACGGCGAATTTTTAAAGCCTACCTATATAAGAAGCAAGACCTCCACTGAGCCCACGGTGAACGCAGAAGAAAGCACAACCGGATCGAGTGAAACCATGAGTTTTGCAGCTCTCGCTATAGATGCTGCGCTAAACCAAATCGCGCAACCCACAGAGCCGCAAATTGTGTACGCGCGCGAACGCATCGCCGAAATTCCTGCGCTATTAAAAGACGCTGCACAAATTCCGTTTAGCGCGCGCGGCCTGATATTTGGATTGTTATTGGATCGCCATCCCGAATTGCGCAATCAACAACTCGCGTTGCTCAGCGAACATTTAACGACAGCAGATTCAGACGGCCTGATTGAGATCATCACCACTGCGGCAGAACTGGATGCAAACCTTCGCTTGCCGGTGATTGAATTGTGTTTAACAGCGCTTAAGCAATTGACGTCCGAACAACATAAAGCATTTATCAGCTGCTTGAATGTGTTAATCCGAGCCGATCAAAAACTTAGCCTGATGGAGTGGGCGGTTTATCGCATCGTATTGCACAACACCGCCAGCGCGCCCAAGGTTGTGCGCAATCGCGAATTGCGCGACCTGCGCGCGGAGTGCCAATTATTGTTGTCACTGCTCGCTTACACTGGTGCCCGCACCGAGGCAGATGCAGCAACGGCATTTGCCCAGGCACAAAAGACGTTAAATTTTTCCAATTTCACTTTGCTGCCACGCACCGGTATTAAATTGGCCGATGCCGATAAAGCGCTGGAGCAACTCAACCTCACCAAGCCGCTACAAAAACCGCAACTACTGAAAGCGATGGGCGAATGCGCACTCCACGACGGCCAACTGAATATTGCCGAAGCTGAATTGTTCCGCGCAATTGCCGACAGCCTCGACTGCCCTATTCCGCCGTTAGTCGCCGGGCAACAACACTAAGCAGGCAAATACCAGGCGCGCACTTGTGCCAAACGCTCTACAACAATTGGCGTGCGAGCGGGTATAATGCGCCCCACTTTAACTTGCTAACAGCAAACAAATCCCGCCAACCACCATGAGGTACTCACCTTGCAACTGGATAACGCATCTGTAGCGCAACTGCGCGAATGGGAAAGCCAACTGACCGAGCAATATCAGGCAATCCTCGCCAAAAAACTGAATCTCGATCTAACCCGTGGCAAACCATCCGCAGAACAATTGAACCTGTCAGATGAACTCGACGGTTTACTCAAAGGTAACTACATCGCAGCCGACGGTACCGACACCCGCAACTATGGCGGTCTGGACGGTTTACCCGAAGCCAAGCAACTTGGTGCCAACATCATGGGGGTCGAGCCAGCCAATGTATTGGTGGGCGGCGCCTCCAGTTTGACGCTGATGTTCCAAGCGATGCTGACTGCGCATCAATTCGGTTTGAAAGACGCAGCCAGCGCCTGGAAAAACGAAGGCGAAGTGAAATTCATTTGCCCGGTCCCGGGTTATGACCGCCACTACACCGTGTGCGAGCAACTCGGTATCAAAATGATCAACGTGCCTATGACATCGACTGGTCCTGATATGGATGCGGTGGAGTCATTAGTCAAAGCCGACAAATCGATCAAAGGTATGTGGTGTGTACCCAAGTACTCCAACCCTACCGGCGTGGTCTATAGCGATGAAACCGTTGAGCGCATCGCCAAACTCGGCCAAATTGCCAGCGCCAATTTCCGCGTGTTCTGGGATAACGCCTACTCAGTTCATGACCTGACCGCCAACGCGCCACAACTCGCCAGTATCCTTGAAGCTACTCGTCGCAATGGCACTGAAGATTCTGTGTTGCAATTTGCTTCTACCTCAAAAATTACCCACGCAGGTTCAGGCGTCGCCTTTGTGGCAGCAAGCGCAGCAAACCTCGCCGGTTTCAAAAAGTTTTTGAATAGCTGCACCATTGGCCCGGATAAAGTGAACCAGATTCGTCACACCCGTTTTTTACCCACTAAAGATGCATTGATGACTCACATGGGTAAACACGCGGCTTTATTGAATCCACGCTTTGATGCAGTCTTAACGGCTCTGGGCAAGGCCTTCGATGGCACTGATCTGGGCGCGTGGGAAAAACCCGTCGGCGGTTATTTTGTATCCTTCGACACCCGCAAAAATTGCGCGAAAGAAACTGTGCGCCTGGCGGCAGAAGCCGGTGTGAAATTAACACCTGCCGGTGCAACCTATCCCTACGGCAAAGACCCGGAAGACCGCAACATACGTATTGCCCCTTCCGTACCCACAGTGCCGGAAGTTGTAGGCGCTATGGAAGTGTTTGTAACCTGCGTAAAACTGGCGTCGGTAAAACAACAACTGGCCAGCCTCGGTTAATACCAGATCACCACCGCAAAACAAAAAGCCGCTTCCATAGCCACTGCTGTCCCATAGTTTGTAGATAAAAGAAAGCCTGTTTCCCCAAGTTGATACAATGTGAGTGCAACCACACACTGTAAAACAAAGGAAAACAGGCTTTGTCACATTCTAACACCGCATTTCATCAACTACTCAAA
>DATIDX010000329.1:0-2166 GCA_035456025.1 Cellvibrio sp.
TACAAAAATTTCAACCGCAATTTGCAAACCGGACGGGTTGACCGCTAATTGAGCCCACCCCAGTTGCAACAATCCCCACGGGAAAATCATCCCTATCCCGAAAATAGCGATGGAGCTGGCGGACAACAATAACTCCCGCTGCAACTGGCCCTTACCTAAAGGGCGAGGATCAAGCCTGATACCAATATGCAAGCGCGGTAGCAGTTGCTGGGTAATAAATACATTCAATGCGCCGAATATGAGATAAATACCACCGAAAAATGCCAGCCCGACGCCGGCAATTTCAAAAACATTGCAATTTAAAATAAATTCGCGCATTACTGAAAAGCTCCCTGCTTCTTATCATCAACATTAAAAAGGCCGAAACCCTTGCGGACATCGGCCTTTTAATCTCACACGACTAACTTTACAAACTCAACACCTTCTCGCCGCGCGAAATACCGCACACGCCGGTGCGTACAACTTCGATAATGGCTGCATCGCCGACGGCTTGTAAAAACGCATCGAGCTTGTCACTCGCGCCGGTGATTTGGATGGTGTAGAGCGTGCTTGTCACATCCACGATCTGGCCGCGGAAAATATCCACGCAACGTTTAACCTCTGCGCGCTGCGCACCAGATGCTTTGACTTTGATCAGCATGAGTTCGCGTTCGATATGCGAACCTTCGGTCAAGTCCACCAATTTAACCACATCAATTAATTTATTGAGGTGCTTGGTGATTTGCTCGATTTTGTGATCATCGCCCAAGGTGGTCAGCGTCAAACGCGACAGGGTTTCATCTTCGGTCGGCGCAACGGTCAGGCTTTCGATGTTGTAACCGCGCTGGGAAAATAAACCCACTACACGTGACAAAGCACCGGGAGCGTTTTCAACTAATACAGAAATAATGCGTCTCATATCAGGTGCGCTCCGTTTTGCTCAGGATCATATCGCGCATGGATTGCTGCGCAATCTGCATCGGATAAACGTGCTCGCTTTGATCGACCATGATATCCATAAAGACCACGCGGTCTTTCATATCGAAGCACTCTTTAAGCTTCGCTTTCAGCTCTTCTTTTTTAGTAACACGAATACCCACGTGTCCATAGGCTTCTGCAAGCTTGATGAAGTCCGGCAGCGAATCTTCATACAGACTTTCCGCGTAGCGGCTGGAGTACTGCATGTCTTGCCATTGGCGAACCATGCCGAGCGCCTGGTTGTTCAAGCAAATGATTTTTACCGGCAGATGGTATTGGGTGCAGGTAGACAATTCCTGGATACACATCTGGATTGAACCTTCACCGGTGACGCACACAACGGTCGCATCGCGATCCGCCATTTGCACGCCCATGGCTGCTGGCAAACCAAAGCCCATAGTGCCGAGGCCACCGGAGTTGATCCAGCGACGCGGTTTGTCGAACAAATAATATTGTGCGGCAAACATTTGGTGCTGACCTACGTCGGAAGTAACGTAAGCATCGCCCTTGGTCACTTCCCAAATCGCCTGGATAACTTCCTGCGGTTTAATTTTATCGCTGGTAGTATCAAAACGATTCTTGGTGTAAATGCCGTGACGTTCACGCCATTCGTTGATTTGCTCCCACCATGAGGCGAGCGCTTCCGCATCGGGTTTTTCATCCGATTCTTTAATCAACGCCAGCATTTCGCTCAGCACGCTATCCACTGCACCTACGATGGGTACATCGGCAACGACTGTTTTGGAAATAGAGGCGGGATCAATATCCACATGGATAATTTTCGCCGTCGGGCAAAATTTGCTGATGGCATTAGTTACGCGGTCATCAAAACGTGCGCCCACTGCCAGAATCACATCGCTGTGATGCATTGCAGTATTCGCTTCGTAAGTGCCGTGCATACCGAGCATACCGAGGAAATTTTTACCGGTGCCAGGATAGGCGCCCAAACCCATCAGGGTATTGGTCACGGGGTAATTCAGCAGATCCACCAACTCTTTCAGCAAGTGCGATGCATTGCCCTGCACTACGCCGCCGCCGGTATAGATCATCGGGCGCTTGGCGCCGAGCAGCAGTTGCACTGCTTTTTTGATCTGGCCTGAGTGGCCACGAGTTGCAGGCGTATAGGAGCGCAGCTTCACTTTCTCGGGGTATTCGTAGGCAAAGGTATGCGCTGGGTGAGTCAGGTCTTTAGGCACATCGATAACTACC
>DATIDX010000330.1:0-14140 GCA_035456025.1 Cellvibrio sp.
GCTATTGACGCGATTGCTGAACCTACCGCCGAACTACCGACTGAACTGCCAACCGAACTGCCAGAAGTAGTTGCGGTTGAAGAAGTACTTGTCGAAGACGCTGTTGCCGATCTCGCCGGTACCCAAACGAATCCGGAACAACTGGTCGTTGAAGAGCCGATTGTTGTTGAAGAACAGATTGTTGTTGAAGAACAGATTATTGAAGAATTGGTGGTCGACCAACCAACCGAGATAGAACCGGCAGCAGCCGAAGCTGAGCCGGCGCTGGTCGCCACCAACAATGCACCGGTAATCCAGCGTGATGATGACGATATCGACGACGAAATTATCGAGATTTTCATCGAAGAAGCCACCGAAGTTACTGAAACCATCGGCGAATACTTTCCCCGGTGGGCGGCCAATTTCGACGATGGCGAAGCACTTACCGAATTCCGTCGCGCCTTCCACACCCTCAAAGGCAGCGGCCGCATGGTCGGCGCTAACGAAATTGGTGAGCTGGCCTGGTCTATCGAGAACATGCTCAACCGCGTTCTTGACCGCACTATTGAAGCTGGCCAAGCTCATGTGCAGATCATTGAGAAGGTCTGCACGCTCCTGCCCGGCATGATCGCTGCGTTCCGCGACAACCACGCCTATCCCAACGCCGAATTGGCCGAGAATTATCGCCAACAGGCACATTCGCTGTCCAAAGGTGTAATTCCAGACGAACTGCTCGCTGACGCTGGCCAAAGCGCCACGGCGGCTGATACCAAAGCCGCTCAACTACCTGAAATGATTTCGGGTGAGCGCCCAGTGGCTGATGAAGCTGGCACCGACGACCAAGATGAATTAGCCGCTGCTGATATCGAGCAGGCGGAAGTGGACTCCGAACCGGCTGAGGAAACAACCCTCACCCTCGAAGACGAAGACCTGTACCCCGAAGGCAGCGACGAGGACTTGGTCCTGGACGCAATAGACCTGCCGGTTGCCCAGGTCGATGATGAAGATGAAATCATTGATTTCGGCGGCGGCACCTCAGCGGATCAGTTGCCGTTAGCAACCCTCGAAGATCAGGTGGATATCGCCGATGAAGAAGAAATCGGCCAGCTAGCCAAGGTCTACAGCGAACAGCAAGTTGGCGGTTTTGCCTATAGCAAAGCTACTAATGACGACATAGATATTGATGATCCCGACCTGCAATTGTGGGATATTTTTGGCGCCGAGGCCCTTACCCACCTGCATGTGGTTGAAGAATATATCGCGCGGATGGAGGCCGAAGCGCCCATTTACGAGCCGCCCAGTGAAGGCATGCAGCGCGCCCTGCACACACTCAAGGGCAGCGCCCATATGGCGGAAGTCACGCCGGTGGCCGAACTCTCCACCCCCCTGGAGCGGTTTGTTAAGGAGTTGCGCTCCTATCACGTCAATATCAATGATGACATCCTCCAGTTACTGCGCGATGCGGTCGCTTATATCCAGATCGCCCTACACCAGATCAAAACTGGCGAAACTATTGAAATCCCGCGCCTGCAACAGTTTGTGGCGCGCGTAAATGAGTTGCGCGAAATCCACGTAGCACCGCTGGTAAGCCTGCAAGAACTCGATGAAAGTGGCAAACGCCCGGTTGATCCAGAGCTGCTCGCCATCTTTATGGCAGAGGAGATGAACCTGCTACTGGATGCGGACAAAATTATCGCCCAGTGGCAAGCAAACCCCGCCGACACCGGCCAACTGGTGCCGGTGATGGAAGAGTTGGGCAAGCTCACCAAAGCTGCCGCCCACGCCTATCTGCCGGCCATGGCGGAGCTGGGTGAAAAGCTGCACAGCGTGTACGAAACCATCATTGCCCACCAGCTGCAGTGTTCCCCCGGCGTCTGCACCACCTTGAACACCGCCCATGTCGCGCTGCTGGATATGGTGGACGCCATAGCCGCCGGCCAAAACCTGAACGGTATTCCCGACAAGGTTAACGATTCGCTGGATGAACTGCTCAGCACCGAAGCGGTCACGCTCAGCACCCTGATCAATGACAAGATACCAACGGTAGACGAGGCGACGCTGGCCGAGGATGAAACTCCCAGAGCCTACGATTATCTTGCTGAGGCGACTGACGACGATCTCGGCCTGACCGATGACGATCGCACTGCGCCGGATGACGAACATCTTGCCTTGAGCGAAGTCGTCGAGCTGGACGAAGCCATCGACTCGGATGACGCGCTGCCAACGGCCTACGACTACCTTGCGGAAGCCACCGATGACGATCTCGGCCTGACCGATGACGATCGCACCGCGCCGGATGAGCTGGATGAAATCATCGAATTTGACGAACCAGATGCGCGCTCTTATCTGGTGCAAACCGACGAGCAGGATATTGAGCTGGTCGACGAAGACGCAGACGCTTACGAGCAATTACCGCAACTCGAGCTTGTGGAAGAGGTTGACCTCGACGAGCAAGAAATGCAGCTCGAAGCGGAAACTGATGTCGCTGCCGAAAACTCGGCTAAATGGATTGCCGCAGCCGCTGCACCGCAACCCCAGATTGCTGCCGCCGAACTGAATGAGGATTTCGATCCAGAGATTGTCGAAATTTTTATCGAAGAGGCCGGCGAACTGCTGGAAGATATCGACCGCTCATTGAACGAATGGCAGGACGATTGGAATAACACCGACAGCGTGGAAGAACTGAAGCGCTCGCTGCACACCTTCAAGGGTGGTGCGCGCTTGGCCGGCCTGAGCGACCTGGGCGACCTATCGCACGACTTCGAGACCATCCTGATCGAAATGCCGCAGGATGCGGAGCTCGACCAATCATTCTTCAACCGCCTGCACGATTTCCAGGATCGCATGCACACGGGTGTCGAGCGTGCCCGCGCACTGATGAACGGCGCACCTGTCCCCGCCGCCGAGCGGATTGATGAGGAGCCAGTATCAGCGGCGCTGGAAGCTGATATTCCGGTGCTCGACAACTATGTCAGCGTCGATGAAGTTGTGGCTGAACTGGAACTCAACGATGACATTCCGGTGCTCCACGACGAGCAGCCGACTTACAACAAACCTATGATTGTGGTCGATAACACCCGCGACCACGACGACCACACCGATGACAATAGCGCCAGCCAGAAACCCAATGTGCTGACCTTTGCACCCAAGGCCAAACCTTCGCTGCCGCTTCCCGGGGCTATCCCAGGCACCGAATACGGCGGCGGTTTGCGCGCCGGCAACACCGGCCCGGCCCAGGTACAACACTTGGCGGCACGTCGTACCGGCCCGCAAGAAGTAGTCAAAGTCTCGGCCGAACTGCTGGAAGAGCTGGTGAACCTTGCCGGGGAAACCTCTATCAGCCGCAGCCGTATGGAGCAGCAGGTCAGCGACCTGGGCCTGTCGATTGAAGAGATGGATTCCACCATCCAGCGCTTACAAGAACAGCTGCGCCGCCTCGATATCGAAACCGAAGCGCAAGTATTGTTCCGCCAGGAGCAGATGGCGCAGCACGAAGAATTCGACCCGCTGGAGATGGACCGCTACTCGCAATTGCAGCAGCTGTCGCGCTCGCTGATTGAATCCGCGTCTGACTTGATGGATTTGAAATACACCCTCGCGGATAAAACCCGCGACACCGAAACCCTGTTGCTGCAACAGTCGCGGATTAACACCGACTTACAGGAAGGCCTGATGCGCTCGCGCATGGTGCCTTTCTCACGCTTGGTGCCACGGCTGCGCCGGATCGTGCGCCAGGCGGCGACCGAATTGGGCAAAGAAGTCGACTTCGAACTGGATAATGTCGAAGGCGAACTGGACCGTACCGTATTGGAGCGGATGGTTGCGCCGCTCGAACACATGCTGCGGAACGCGGTTGACCACGGTATAGAACTGCCCGAAGAGCGTATCGCCGCGGGCAAAAATCCCAATGGCCGCATCCTGCTGACCCTCGGGCGCGAAGGTGGCGATGTAATCCTGCGCCTGATCGACGACGGCCGCGGTATCAACCTCAAACGCGTGCGCGAGAAAGCGATTGAACGCGGTCTGATGGCCACCGACGCCCAGCTTTCCGATCAAGACGTGATTCAATTCATTCTCCACGCCGGGTTCAGTACCGCTGAAAAAGTTACCCAGATTTCCGGGCGCGGTGTGGGCATGGATGTAGTGCATTCCGAGATCAAACAACTCGGCGGCGCCATGTTTATCGACTCCAACTGGGGCTCGGGCACCGAGTTCACCATCCGCCTGCCGTTTACCGTATCGGTTAACCGCGCGCTCATGGTGCAGATTGGTGATGACCTTTACGCCATTCCGCTCAACTCGATTGAAGGTATTGTGCGCGTCAGCCCCTTCGAGCTGGAGCACTATTATCAAGATGAGAGCGCCCGCTTCGACTACGCCGGCGAAAACTACCTGGTGCGCTACCTGGGCAACCTGCTCGATTCAAGCGCGCAGCCGAAACTCGATGGCCAAAGCCTGCCGCTGCCGGTAGTGCTGGTGCGCAGCACCGAGCATACAGTGGCGCTGCAAGTGGATCGTCTGCTCGGCTCGCGCGAGATTGTGGTGAAAACCCTCGGCGCCCAGTTCAGTGCCGTGCGCGGTGTATCCGGCGCCACGGTAATGGGCGACGGTAGCGTGGTGGTGATTCTCGACTTGCACGCGATGATCCGCGAGCAGTTGGCGCTTGGCATCCAGGGCGCAATCCAGCTGGAGCCGCTCAAAGCATTGCCTTCGGCCGAAGAAGATCAAAGCGAAAAGACCATCATGGTAGTGGACGACTCGGTAACCGTACGCAAGGTGACCAGCCGCTTCCTCGAACGCGAAGGTTTTCGTGTAATCGCCGCCAAAGACGGTGTGGAAGCGCTGCAATTGCTGCAAGACCACATGCCGGATGTGATGCTGCTGGATATCGAGATGCCGCGTATGGACGGCTTCGAAGTGGCAAAAAATATCCGTACCAGCTCGCGCTTGAAACATCTGCCGATCATTATGATCACCTCGCGCACCGGCGAAAAACACCGCGAGCGCGCGTTCAGCCTCGGCGTGAACAAGTACATGGGCAAGCCGTATCAGGAAGATTTGCTGCTCACCAATATTAACGAACTGCTCGGCAAAACCGTCAAATAAGGCGGCGCCTATGCTGCAACTGGGAATACTGGTCGATAGTGCCCACAAGCAGCAGGCGCTGGCGCAATTGGTCGCACAATCGGGCCATAAAGTGGCGTGTCACCTGCTGTTATCGGCCGGCGCGACCAACGGGAAATTAGAAGAGCAGGCACTGGATGCCTGGGTGGTAGATGTCGCGGACGACTACTGCGACGACCAACACCTGCTGGAACAATTGTTCGCGCAGAGCCGCGTGCCGATTATCCTCAGCGACAGCAGTGAATTTGCATCGGGCAGCGAAGGACACTCCGCCTGGTTGCGCCGCACCGGCCTGCGCTTGCAGCGGTTGCGCGGGGATATCAACCTCCAGCAGGCCAACCCCGCCAGCGAACTCTGGGTGTTAGCCGCCTCGACCGGCGGACCGGCAGCGGTAAAACGGTTTCTGGCGCAATTACCTGCCAATCTGGGAATCGCCTTTTTATACGTGCAACACATTGACGCCAATCAGGCTGTAACGCTCAACCGGATGATGACTAACGCGGGCAACTATCCGGCCATGGTCGCCACCCAAGGTGTAGTGTTGGAGGCGAACAGTTTGACGCTGGTGACTGCGCGCGATCCGGTCGAAATACTGGACAACGGCACCCTGGTGGTGAATTACGGCCAGTCGTGGAAAGGCAGTTATGCGCCCTCCATCGACCAAATCGCCGCCAATGCCGCGCGTATCTACCGCGAGCAGTGCGGCCTGATTATTTTTACCGGCATGGGCGACGATGGCGCCGCCAGTTGCCGATTGATCAAACAAGTGGGCGGCAGGGCGTGGGCGCAAGCGCCGGACGACTGCACCAGCGATTCAATGCCGGTATCCGCCCTTGCCACCGGTTGTGTCAGCCTCAGCGGCACACCGGAATACCTGGCGCGCGCACTGGCGCAGTTGAAACGCTGACCGCCATTGTCGATAAATATATGTTGATAAGTACGAGAACCGACAGGATTACAATTTCATGAGAGCCCCCCAGCGCATCGAGAAAAAAGTACAAGAAGTGGCTAGCCTGCTCGTCCCCATCCAGGGGCGCCTGCTGCTTGTGCCTAACGTGACGGTGGCGGAAATCGTACCCGTTGCCCAGGTGTTCCCGATCCAGGACGCTCCTGCCTGGTACCTCGGCAACTGCACCTGGCGTGAGCAAACTATTCCCCTGCTCTCGTTCGAAGTCATGAACGGCGAAGACAAACCCGGCGTCACCGCCCGCTCGCGTTTTGCAGTACTCAACACCACCGGCGTTAACGAATCCCTGCCCTTCATCGCGATTCTCACCCAAGGTCTCCCGCGCTTGGCGCGCGTCACCGAAGAGGAAATCAGCGAGCGCGAAGACGCCGACAACAAAGCCTTCGAACTTATGCACGTCTCCTGGGCCGGCGAAGAAGCCGTTATCCCCCACGTGGAAGCCATGGAGCGCGCCTTCCTCGACTATCTCCATCTCGACAATTAATCGCCCCGCTCCACCAATTCGCGTATGAACGAACTCATCATTGAAGATCTGCACATTGGCGACGGCAAACCCGTCGTCAAAGGCGCCCTCATCACCACCCACTACACCGGCTGGCTCGCAGACGGCACCGAATTCGATTCCTCCCACCGCAAAGGCAAACCCTTCCAATGCGTCATCGGCACTGGCCGTGTAATTAAAGGTTGGGATCAAGGCCTGCTCGGCATGCAAGTCGGCGGCAAACGCAAACTCCAAGTCCCCGCACATCTAGCCTACGGCGAACGCCAAATCGGCGCGCTGATAAAACCCAATTCCAATCTGGTATTTGAAATTGAATTGTTGGAAGTATTAACGCGCGATGATTAAAACACTTGCATAAAAGATGATCATGGATATACATTAATCAATATGTATATCCATTGGAGTCTGACCATGCAAATCGCCAAATGGGGCAACAGCCTCGCCATCCGCATTCCTGCCAACATCGCCAAATCCCTCTCCCTCAAAGAGGGCGATGAAGTGCAAATTCTGCCCTCCAGCGATGGATTTGCCGTGACCAAAGATGAGCGCAAAACCAAAGCTCTGGAAACCATTGCCAGTTTCAAAGGCCGTTTAAACAAGGATTTTAAATTCAACCGGGATGAGGCCAATGAAAGATAGGATTTTTGTAGACACCAACATTCTGGTGTACGCACTCTTGGACGACAGCCATAAACAACAAATCGCACTCAATCTCCTGCAATCCGGCTGTGTGATCAGTACGCAAGTACTGAATGAATTCACTAACGTCGCACGCAAAAAAGCCAAGCTCGAATGGCAAGAAATTCAGGATCTCAGCAACGCCATCCAAAGCCTCAGCGAAACAGCCCCACTGGATTTACCCACCCATAATCGCGCGTTAACGGTCGCGGCGAGTTATGGTTATAGTTTTTATGATTCATTGATCATCGCAGCAGCGCTTGAGTCGGGATGTAATTTATTATTTTCGGAAGATATGCAGCATGGACAAAAGTTTGAAACGCTCGTGATGACTAATCCGTTTGCATAAAGTTATTGCTTTCGACATAACTGCTCCTGAATTTTACCTGCGTTGGATTTAGTGCTGCGTGCTACAGAGTTGCCAGTGATAAGCTAATTTTATTGAACTGTCGTGAAGGTTTCGTGTGAATTACGTGTGCATGTCGTTTGCTATAGATTCGGAAAACGTAAGAATTTGTTCACCTCAAACAGCAAGGGTAGAGTCATGATTGTCAGGAAGTTGCGATTGAAGCGGGGATGGTCCCAAAACCAGCTGGCCGAAATGGCTGGTGTTACCACCCGGACTATTCAGCGGGTCGAACAAGGCCATCGGCCGAGTATGGAAACCTGCAAAGCACTTGCTTCGGTGTTTGAGGTAGATCTATCTCTCTTACAACCTGAGGACGAGCAAATGCAAAATGAAACAGAACTAAAGGCCGACGAACAACAAGCACTCCTGTATGCCAAACGCATGAAAGAGTTTTATGAGTTCCTGTTGATGTACTTGTTTATGGCGGCAGTATTTTTTGTTGTCTTTCCCAGCCATCCGGTGCTCTACATTGTTTTTGGTGCACTAGGTGTGGGAGTGGTCGCGCAAGGACTAATCGCCTTTGAAGTCATCAGCTTCTTAAGCCCTGACTGGGAAAGAAAGCTGGCTGAACGCAAGCTCGGGCGTAAGCTTTAACGTCGCACTTGTCTGTGCCAGCGACGCCAACGTGCAAACAGGAAAGTAAAACGCCGCACAGAGCAATCTGCGCGGCGTTTTTTAAAAATGCTTACTAATTATCTAGCTAAACTTATAAAAGCTCGATGAGCGAAACAAGTTGTAGTTTTCCATCCATATTTGCAAACACTGCAAATCCGCCCACCAATATATCGTCAATAATTTGCGCTTCAGCGTAGACATAGTATTTCGATGAGGTCAAAAGCACTGAATCGCCACTGATTACCTCTGGAGAACCTTTCAAACTGCTTTTTAAAATAGGTATCCATTGATCAAAGTAGGTTGTATCCGCTTCAGCCGATAATGGACGCGTGGGTAATGCGCTAAATGATTTTATTGGCAAGTTGACAAAAAGACCTGGTAGCTCGAAAGCTGTTTGATTTTTAATATCAAATGCTAATTCAGAGTTCACTTTGGAAGTGCTGATCTCCTCGCTTAGTGGCTCACCTCGCCCTCCAAGGTTTCCTGATGTAAAAAGTCTCACCACAGAAATGTCCTTGGGATCCGTAATTGTTAGCAATAAATCTAAATCCTTATTTGATAGCGCCGTAGAAAAGCTGACAATAGTTTTTTCTACGATTACGCTATCTTGCACAGCAGGAGTTTTTGCAGATGTGGAAGTGCTTGTTTCGGCGTTGCAACTTTGAATAGAAATTGCGAGTAACAAGACGGTGATGAAACGAGTAATCATATAAGTTTCCATACTTCATAATTTATTTGCACACTTTAGCGCAGTCAGGATAGGTTGCGCACCCTTGCTCTGGAAAATTATCTTCTAATTCTCAGTCGTAATTAACTGGCTGAACAGGAATGGCTAATTTTTAGGTGCAAATTGCCCGTCTTCTATTCTGGTTTTAATTCCCGCTGCGCCCCAGGCAGTGGCGATTTTTTCTTGTTCCTCTGCGCTCATTACGTCAAAAGTTCCTACCAGTGATTTATCGAAATGTAATTCATCTTGATAAATTTCTGTACCTGAGTCAGTAACAGTGCGTTTAACATTATTTGTGGAGGGGTTGTAGCTGATGCTCACGTGGAAACCTTCGTATTCAAATTCCAGGTTGTCTGACATGGTAAATTCTCCTGCTGGTTTGTATTTTCAGATATCAACGTACCCGCGTTAAACTTTGCACGCTAAGATCCAGCGCTTTGTGCATATCCAGACGAGCTGAGTGGCCGACATCAGGATGGTTAAGTTGGTTGTTTCTTTCCGATGGCAAAATCGGCGATGTTAGGTCGTCAGCATCGGTTGCTTCAAAATCAGCTTCTTCACCAATGGTCATCGCACTGCGCCGCAACAGGATGCGCAATTGTTCCGGCGTAAGCGCAGGATTTATTGAAAGCATGGCAGCAACCAAACCAGCAACGAGCGGTGTGGCGTAGGAGGTGCCGCAATGTTTTTCACCCTGCGCGTTTATTTGCAAGCTGGAGCTGTGAACGCAAGCGGCGGCGGTGATGTCCACACGCATATCAATATTGGATGCGCCGCGTTTTGTAACATAATCGGGATCATTCACTTGCGCATCTTGTTTGATGCTGCGCTCGTGTCCGCCCACTACTAACAGTTGCTCGGTAATAAATGATGAAGGCAACCGATATTCGTCGAGACCGGAAAAGGAGGCGCCGTTGCCCGCCGAATTAATCACGATTACATCGGGATGCTTCATACGCAACCAGAGGAAAAACTCTTCCAGTAGTTCTTCGTAACCGCTCATCGCCAATCCGGATCTGACTAACGAATCCACATCCTTGCCATCCACATTTTTTGCGCCCACGCGATGTATGCCCCAACTCCAATTGAGTACGCGCACACCATCTTCAACCATGTTGACCGACGCGGCGATATTTGCAGTTATGCCCGCGTCAGAATTGCGATCCACAATCACATCGAAACCGGGGCCGACTTTATCGAGGCCGCGCAAAAAGCCGGAGTTACCACCATTGTTCCAACTGGCAGCAAAGATGCCGGCTACAGTAGAGCCGTGGGATTCCGGTTTTTTTGCATCGCGCGCGTACAGGCAAATCCGCTTGCTGTCGCGCCGGCAATCTCCGTGATAATCGGCGAAGTCGGGCGAATCAAAATCGACATCGCGTTCAATCACACCGATTTTTATTGGATGGGTGGTAATGGGTTGGCTTTTTGCCGGAATGCGACGCAGATAAAAATTCACGGCATCGAGAAAACGGTTCGCGGTCCACTCGCCGTTATTGATACCCTCTGCGCTCGCAGAATTGGCGGCGGTAACTTCACCTTCGATTTCTTTTTCAGCGCCGCTCTCTTCGATAATCACGGCATCAACACCAACTTCGCTGCCGAGCCGCAACACAAAGGCATCGCGCTCAATAAGATTTTTTGCAGGCAGGCGCAGTTGATAGGTATTTAACGGGGGAATCTGGCCGACAAGTTTTGCGTTATATTTTTTAGCGAGGCGGCGCGCTTCGGTCAGACCATCGTAATTTTCCTCAACGATCACACTCACAAGGTCAACGTAAGTCGTTAAGGCATCCATATTTTTGGCAACTTCATTTTTATTCGCTGCCACCACATGGCTGCCCTTCAAACTCAGCCAAACTGGATTACTTTTTTCCTGCGCCTGCCCATGCTTTTGCTCCAACCAGAGTGGCGCGCTGTTGAAATCCGCAGTAGCGATTTTAATCCGTAATACGTTGCCCGAACGTCTTACGTCTGAGGTTGGCAGAGTTTTTCCACCCACCAACACCCGCACGTCCTTATCAACCAACTGTCCTTGGGTGCTAATACAAAATTCCTGCTCGGCTTGCGTATAAAAATCCCCACAGCGCTCCAGATGATTGATGCGCAAAGAGTCGGCATGACTTTTCCCCGCGCTGAACAGGCTTATCGCAAAGATGGGAATCCAGCCGGCAACGCTTAGCCCTTTAAGCTGCATATCAGGCATCCTCGCAATCTGCAAATGTCTTCAATCTAACTTAATTCGCCATTAAAACTCTGTGCGCCGCCTAACACTAAATAGTGTGCTTCAAGCCTGGCATTGCTGCCTATATTTACTAATTCGTACCGCTAAAATAGTAAGTAGCCGTTTTGTTTTCAGCGGAATAGAAAGACATGATATTAGGCTTGAAGTCAGCCGCGAGCTTATCAATAATAAGATGATTAAGGCTTGAACCCGTTTTTAGTAGCTCTTGCCTATCTTCAGAATAAAACTTAATTTCACATATTGATGATTTACATTTAACTGATTGCAGCTCTTTACCTTGAAACCTATCGTCTTCTGCAAATGTGCTTTGCAGTTTTCGCTCACGTTCAAACGCCCAAGTCTCGTTTACCTGCTCCTTGGAAAATTGTTCGGGTAACGCAGAAATGGATTTCGCCAAGGGTTCTATATTGTTGTTATCGGGCGCCACCCTTTTTTCTACTGATGGATCATGTATAGCCTCGCTGCCTTGCCCAGCCTTTTCTTCATAGTGGTCAGGCACAGATGATGAAAATTTGCTACTTGAATACTGATTTATCGTATGGCTGATTTTTTTTGCAGGCACTTCAATATTTTTTTGAAACCCGTTAACTGTCTCTTCCTGAAAACCAAAAGATTGTAACCACCTGTGGCTGAAGAGCGGCTTCGCGACAAGTATCCCGAATGCAAAAGAGCAAAAGCTCGCAATTAAAACTAGTTTATAATTTTTCATGATTCTCCTTATTAAAATTGCTTAAATCCAAAATTAATCCGCTATAAATCTATAAACAACATGTTGAGGCTAGGGATGAAGCAGGCACAATTCGCATTATTCGTTATTTTGATGTTCTTTCTTGGCATTGGTGTCGGCTATATAAATAATTTCACGTATGAAACATCGGAAGATGATCAAATATTGGAAGAGGCAGTAACCTTGTTACCGCAGGAGTCGGCGGATGAGCAACAACCCAAGATAGCTAGCCCGGCTCCAAAACCAAACTCCAGCTCTTACCCGGCAACATCCAACGATAACGAGGTCGGATATAACATTCAAAAGAAATTTGAGCGCGTGCAGGAAAATTATAAAAATATCAAAGAATACAACCTTAACGACGCCACAAGCTTGGCATTTGAAGCAGAAGCCTATGACGCCAACTGGGCCGAACCGCGCGAGCTAGCGCTCGAAAATTTAATGAAATCCGACGCGCGCTTACACGGACAAAATGTAAAATCAATCACTTGCCGATCTAAAAACTGTCGTATTGAAATTTTCTACAATGAAAAAAGCGATCTCGATGGAGTTTCTACCATAATCAACGAAGCAATCAGCACTAATCATTCCACCCTTTTTATTCTCTATAGCGATGTTTTGTATTCTGAAAATAAGAAAATTGCTTCCATCTATATTACCGATGACTCGAGCGCTGCACTTTATTAAAGCAGAAAAAAACCGGTTTCTTTAAAGAGAGGCTCATCATGTAGTATAGAGCTATTATTTTGTGAGTTTCACATCGGTTTTGTCTGCAATCGTGTTAACAACAAATGGAATTGTGACAATGCAGTTACGCAAGCAATGAATGCAGGCTGCCGACCAAAAAATTCAATCTGGTTTAGCGCGTCAAATATTTATGAACAGGTCGCCCAATCAGGCATAGGGTGATCAAAAAGTCCTTTTTTGGGTTTTATATCGCGCTGTATTTTCAACAACTCGCCATTTTCGTTAATTTTTACGCAGGTGTATAACACCCCAAGAGGGCTATCCCCCTTGTAAGAAAAAAATACGGTAGCGAAAAGCTTTCCATCCTGTTCGTTAACATTGATGTGACGATGAGGAGACAACTCCAGTTTTGCTAAATCAGAATATCTGAGTTTGATCTGCTGCAATGCACTAAAAATCACTGCCGTTTTATCAAATGAAAATAATTCACCTGCCCACAAAGATTGGGATAGAACAATTCCGGCAATCAATAAAACTTTGTTCATATTCACTCCTTAAAAATCCCCCCACAAATACTGCACCAAACTAATCGCGGCTACAGGAGCGGTTTCTGTACGCAAGACTCTTGGCCCCAGAGTCAAGGCTTTAAAACTCTGTTCCAATGCATGGGCAATTTCGCGTTCGCTGAGGCCGCCTTCAGGGCCGATTAACAGGGTGACACTTGCAGGATTTTTATCGGCAGGGAGGCGTTGGCTGTCGCGATGGTGCAGCACAAAACGCAAATCCGAATTAACTTTAGGAAGCCAATCGGAAATTTGTATGGGCGCGGATAATTGTGGCAATAAGTTGCGCTGGCACTGCTCGCAAGCGCTAATGAGAATTTGCTGCCAGCGGTCGTGCATTTTTTCCTGGCGATCGCCATTTACTTTGACTTCAGTGCGCTCGGTGATGAGCGGTGTAATTTTGCTGACGCCCAACTCGGTGGCTTTTTGCAGCACCCACTCAAAGCGTTCACCGCGTGAAATGCCGATCGCCAATTCCAATTCCAGCGGCGATTCGCGATTGTCGATGCTATGTTCGGCGATGTTGACGGTGACATATTTTTTACTGAGGGAATGAATAGTCGCCGCGAATTCGCCGCCCGCGCCATTGAATAAAATCAATTCGCGCCCGGCTTGCATGCGCAGCACTTTACTTAAATGGTGGGAGGCGGATTCTTCAAGTTCAATTTGTTCGCCGCTCAGCAAATTTTGTCCAGTAAAAATTCGTGGGATTCGCATAGTATTTAAGGCCGCAAAAATCAGTGTTCGGTTTTGGCGTGCAGTGATGGATCTGCATTAGTCGCTGTGTAGTCTGCTACATATTCCAACGCCAGGCTTGATTGGATAAATAACCGCGCTGCGCCTGTGTGTTCGGTTAACGCATCGGCGGCTAATAAAATTGCGCCGGTCGTCCAGGTAGTTTTTTCTCGCGGCCAGAT
>DATIDX010000331.1:0-7662 GCA_035456025.1 Cellvibrio sp.
GTTTTGGTTGAACAACTTGCACTGAAAGTGCGCGCGCTCCGCATTGGTAATGGTGCACAAGCGGGCTTGGATATGGGCCCGTTGATTAGTCGCGAACACTGCAAAAAAGTAACTGATTATGTCGCCTTGGGGCAGCGTGAAGGTGCAACCCTGGTGGTTGATGGTCGCGGAATAACAGTGGCAGGTGGAGAGGACGGTTACTTTTTAGGTGGCTGCCTGTTTGATCATGTCACTCCTGAAATGAAAATTTATCGCGACGAAATTTTTGGCCCGGTGTTATGTGTCGTACGCGTGCCGGACTACAACAGTGCCGTCGAACTTATTAATGCTCACGAGTTTGGCAATGGCGTTGCCATCTTCACTCGCAGCGGTGCTGCTGCGCGCAAATTTAGCCATGAAGTGCAGGTGGGAATGGTGGGTGTGAATGTGCCCATCCCCGTGCCTATGGCCTTTCATTCATTTGGTGGTTGGAAGCGCTCGCTGTTCGGCGCGAATCATATGCATGGTATGGAGGGCGTGCGTTTCTATACCCGCCGCAAAGCCATTACAACACGCTGGCCGGAAGGGGATGTGGCCGCAGAATTTATAATGCCGACGCTGAAGTGAACTGTGATTCTGCGATGCGGGATTTACGATAGCATGAGGGCTGCCAGTTATTTAAATCGGCTTTATGTGACGCAGGTTGTTTTTATGCAAGGTATATTGTTATTTATGCGACAGATTTTGATATTTAGGTGGCGTAAATAATTTTATAACAGATACTTCTGTGTAAGTTTTCATTTAATAAAAATAAACGGATTTGCAGTTTTCTAGCTTTCCTTTTATGAATTTAGATTTGTGTTGCGGCACTGGCTGGCATATTTAAATATGTCATTCGAGTTTTATTTTGCCGACAGAGGGATGGTCGGTTATACCCTAAGGATAGCGTTTGGTTTTTATCCTGGGGAGCACTAAGGATGTCATCTCTAAAAAATAATCATGACTTAGGATTAGTTAACAATGAAACTATTTAAAATCGCATTGCCATTTGCATTACTGTTATCGCTCCCTCTATCTGCTTCTGCAAATTGCACATGGACGAATATACCCGTAAGTAACAGCGGTTCCAGCGTAAGTGTAAATTTTAACTGTACTATTAATGGTTCGGTAGCCGCGACTAAAACCATTAGCACTCTGGCTGTAGGTGCTTCATCTTGTTCTATTTCATTAAAGAGTGGGTTTTATAATAAAGGTACTTGTGATTCCCCCAATATTACTACCTCAGCGTGTCCGAATTCAGGGGTGGTTTACGGTGTGTTTTTAGCAAGTCAGTGGTCCAATCATAACAGTTCAATTGAGCAGTTGTGCGGGGCGTGCGGATATAACGTATCGCTTGCTACCCCCCCTGGCTCGAATGAAACACACCTACGAGTTACTTGTAAGTAAGTTACATTTTTAGTGAAAAAATATCACAGCATTAGTTTTCGTTTAAAAAGCCCTACCTAGTTAGGGCTTTTTAGTAAGAACTTTTCGTGAAAGTTGTAATTAGCACTATCTTCCCGATTTTATTGATAACCTTTTTTGTATTTGCCGCATTCGACTCGAGCTCACCAGGGCAATAAAATGATCCGGATTGCAAAGCCTACAGATTACGCCGAGATGGATTCGGTATTTCGAGCATCAGCAGAAGCTTTTTGTTCGCAAAGTTATGATGCTGCAACAATTAAGGAGTGGGCAGGTCAAGTTTGGCCGGATCGGTTTAAACTTGGTAAAGAACACGGCGATGAACAGTATGTATATACAAAGGATGGCCGCATCATCTGTTTCGGATGCGTTAATTTATCATCTGAAAAGATAGTGTCTCTATTCGTACATCCGGAATTTTCAGGTCAGAATGTTGGCGAGCTGATGCTCGAATATATAATAGGTAGGGCTAAAAAATCGGGAATTAAAGTGTTAAAACTGGATTCATCAACAAATGCAGTAAGTTTTTATAAGCGACATGGATTCTCAGAGATTGGGCATAGCAAGTACAAAACGCAGAGTGGTCTCCAAATGGACTCTGTTCAAATGGAACTTAAGTCTTTTTGATGTTGATTGCATCCCCATCCCCTAATGCAGGATAATACTGGTTAATTAACCAGCCTTTGCCTTTTTATGACCAACGCCTTTTTATTAACCCGCCAATGGCGCGATACCCGCGAGGGTGTTGCGCTGGATTTGTGGTGGGCGACAGAGCAGGGCAGTTGTTGGACGCAAATTACCGGGCAGGAAGTGGTGTTTTTTGTGTTGCGCGAACAGGCGGCGCAGATCCAGCAATTGATTGGCCGCTTGCGCCAGTGGCGTATGGCGGAAGTGGAACTAAAAACCTATCTGAATAAACCGGTGAATGCGCTTTATTTTAAAAGCCACCGCACGGCGCGCGATGCGCAAGATATTTTTAAACAACATGATATTCATTTTTGGGAGAGCGATATCCGCCCCCCCGAACGCTATTTGATGGAGCGTTTTATTACGGCGGGCGCGCAGCTTGATATTGATCAAACTGCAACACAGCAACAGCCGCTATTAAATCCCCGTATTACCCCACTCTCTGATGTGCACGCCTTATGGCGGCCTGCATTGCGCATGTTGTCGCTCGATATCGAAACCTCCATGGATGCCAAGCAACTTTATTCCATCGGCGTTTGGTGTGAAGCCGGTAATCGGGTTTTTATGGTAGGTGAGGGGACTGCTACCGACCTAGTGATTTTTTGCAATGATGAAAAATCCTGCCTGCAACAATTTTTTATTTTTTTACAGCAGGCCGATCCCGATGTGTTGATCGGTTGGAATCTGGTGCAATTTGATTTGTTGGTGCTGGAAAATATCTGCCAGCGCTTGAATATTGAATTTCAGCTAGGGCGCGGCAACCAATCTATTCATTGGCGCCATGAAGAAAACGAAGGCGGCCGCAGTTTTGTGGTGATTCCAGGGCGCGTGGCGCTTGATGGTATCGATTTACTCAAAGCGGCTAATCATCAGTTCCAAAGTTATTCGTTGCAAAACATATCGCAGGAGTTGTTGGGCGAAAGTAAATTGATTACCGGCAGTCATCGCGGTGAAGATATTACTCAGTTGTTTAAAGCTGATAAGTTGGCGCTGGCCGAATATAACCTGCGCGATTGTGAATTGGTTTGGAAAATTTTTGTGCAGCAGGAATTGCTCGCGTTCGCACTTGAGCGCAGCCAACTCACCGGGTTACTGTTGGATCGCATCGGCGGTTCGGTTGCGGCGTTTGAATATTTGTATTTACCGCGTCTGCACCGGCGCGGTTATATCGCGCCTAATCTTGGCGAATTTGAATCTGACGTGATTAGCCCCGGTGGCTACGTGATGAATTCGCGGCCGGGTATTTACGACAACGTATTAGTGCTGGATTTTAAAAGTCTGTACCCCAGCATTATGCGCACCTTTTTAATCGACCCCTGCGCCTTTTGGATCGCGCAACACAACCAGCTTGATGAGCTGCAAACTATTCCCGGTTTTAACGAGGCTTATTTTGCGCGTGAAGGGCACATCTTGCCGAATGTCATCGAACAACTTTCCTCTGCGCGCGACCGCGCTAAGCAGCGTAAAGACGCACCGCTCTCGCATGCGATCAAAATTATTATGAATTCATTTTATGGGGTGCTGGGCTCAACCGGCTGCCGGTTTTTTGATCCACGCGTTTGCAGTTCAATAACTTTGCGCGGCCATGAAATTATCCAGCGTAGCCGCGATTGGATTGAGCAGCAGGGTTATGCAGTTATTTATGGTGATACGGACTCATTGTTTGTATGGCTGGAAAATAACTGCGCGGGCAAGGCTCCAAAATCATTGGAGCAGTGCAATAAAATCGGCGCGCGTCTGGCAAAGGAATTAAATAGCTGGTGGCAACAAACCTTGCTCGATGAATTCAACATCAAAAGTGCATTGGAAATTCAGTATGAAACCAACTACCTGCGCTTTTTAATGCCGACTATTCGCGGTTCAGAATTGGGCACCAAAAAACGTTACGCTGGCTTGGTTGAGCATAACGGCCAGCGTGAAATGGTATTCAAGGGTTTGGAAAATGTGCGTACCGATTGGACGCAGCTGGCAAAAGATTTTCAAATGACGCTTTACCGTAAGGTGTTCGATGGCGATGACTATCTGGATTTTGTCCGCGACACCACGGGGCAGGTATTGGCGGGTGAGCGCGATTTGGAGTTGATTTATCGCAAGCGGTTGCGCCGTCATCTGCACGAGTATCAAAAAAATGTGCCTCCTCACGTACAAGCCGCGCGCAAGTACGAGCACTTGACCGGTGAGCGATTGCGCCGTGGCGACTGGATCAGTTATTTAATTACCGTGAATGGCCCCGAGCCAGTTGGGTCAGATGAAATCAACATGGCACTGCTGCAAAGTGCAGTCGATTATCAACATTACGTGGATAAACAATTGACGCCGGTCGCCGACAGTATTTTGCATTTTCACAACGAATCCCTGAATCAGTTGGTAGATCAACAGTTGTCGCTTTTTCGTTAGTCGATTTACCCTAAATCGCCCTCCATTTTGGCCCGCTCATACAGCTTGTTATCGGTGATTGCTCGGGCTATATTCCGCCTCCCATTTGTAATCTTCAGGTAGTGTTATGTCTGGTTCCGATTCTGATATCGATGAAATCCTTGAGCTGCTGCGCGACCATAACGAGACAGTCCCCGTGCCGCTGGAATTACCCGATGAAGACCGGCTGGTTGAAATTGAAGAAGAGTTGTTGCTGCCGATCCCGCGTGAAATGCGCAGTTTTTTACTGGAGGCGAGCGATGTGGTTTATGGCTCGATCGAGCCGGTTACCGCAGCTGACCCTTACTCCCATACCTATTTGCCCGAAGTGACAGCGGTTGCCTGGGAGCAGGGTGTGCCGCGTTATTTGATGCCGCTGTGTGAAGTGAACGGCGACTACTATTGCGTTGAGCAGGATGGTGAGGTCGTATTTTGGCGCGATGGTGACTTGACCGATGAGACTTGGCCTTCGGTATGGCATTGGGTGCGCGATGTGTGGCTCGAATCCTGAACCAATCGTGCTGCGATAGCTGTATCAGGTCACGAAAATAGATTTTGGTGACAGGCTTTACCAGAAGCTGGGCTACACTCAAGTTTCCACTCGCCATTTTTTGGCTATGAAAACCTGTGGCAGAAGCCCGTATTAGATTGATATTAAGTAAAGAGCAGTTCCTGTGCGCAAATCCTTTTGGTCATTAGTAATTCTCTTGCTGGTACTCGCCAGCGCGGAGCTATTGGCTCAAACCGACGTGGCATCAGCCGGGGAAATTGCGACCGGCGCTGCATCGGCGCAGGAATCCAGCCTTGAAGATGTTGAAGCCCATGTCCGCCGTATAGCGGAAAAAACCGCGGCGGACGAAAAGGCGCGCAGGGAGCAAGAACGCTTGGAAGCGGCCGCCAGCAAACAGCCGGCACAACCCTACAAGTTCTTCAAATACCATAAAGATGGTGCGATCGCATATTCGGATCGCCAGCCCCAAAAATCCGCTTACGAAGTGATCGTCTACAACTCCTGCTATGCCTGTAACCCGCTCTCGCGGGTGGATTGGCGCGGCACCAAGCTGTACATGACCGAATTCACCTATTCGATCAGCCAGGCGGCAAAAAAATACGGGGTTGATCCTTCGCTGGTGCGTGCAGTGATTCATGCCGAATCCAATTTCAACCCACTTGCTCGCTCGCGCAAAGGGGCAATGGGTTTGATGCAATTGATGCCTGGCACTGCTAGCGATATGGGGGTTAGCGATAGCACCAATGCGGCCCAAAATATTGATGGCGGCGTGAAATATTTGGCGCGCCTGCTTACCCGCTTCCGCGGTGATATCACCCTCGCAACCGCCGCCTACAACGCCGGCCCCGGGGCGGTGGAAAAATATAACGGTGTGCCGCCCTACGACGAAACTAAGACCTACGTTTTCCGCGTCAATATCCTCCACCAGCGCTACCGCAACCAGTTGGCTCTTGCGCGCAACTGATAAATTCTGTTTCTTGTTTTGTCCCTCCCACCTAAGCAATAGCATCCGACAAGGTTTTAATAGCTAAAAAATCTAATTTTCGCGCCATTTTTCGCTCAAAAAAACAACGCTTTTGCCGCTACAAGGATTAGCCCCAGTGTTTGTGCTTGGGGCTTTTTCTCAATTTGACCAAGGCAGCAGTATGATTATTTCCAATGCGCAGATTGGCATGGCCGCACAACGCGAGTACCGCGAAGAGCACAGGGTTACTGAGCGGTTGGAGTTTTGGCTGGATCGATCGTCGGTTGCGCCAACCGAGGCTGCTGTGCAGCCGCCAAGCCCGAGTGTGTCGGTTGATCTATCGCGCGCCGGGTCGGTGTTGGCGATGCATCACCAGACGCAGGTAGTGGACTTGAATGAGCCAATGGACTCTCGTGCCAAACTGAACAAAATGATTCTGGAGGCCATGTACAAAGCCATTACCGGCAATGCTATGAATGTGTCGGCGCCGGCTGAGGTGCAAGCGGAGCTCAAGTCTGAGGGTAAGGCACAGACTTTAAGTGTCGATACAAGGCCGCCCCAGGCAGTCGCAACCCGAAGCGCCGGGCGCGGCCTGGTGTACCAGCGGCAGGAACGTTATCAGGAGCAGGAAAGCCTGCGCTTTCAGGCGGTGGGCGTAGTGCGCACGGCAGATGGGCGGGAGATCAATTTTTCCGTTGCCATGAATATGAGCCGTGAGTTTGTGCAAGAGTCAAACCTTGAGTTACAGGCGGGCGTGAAAAAAATCGATCCACTGGTAATCAATTTTGATGGCGAGGGCACAGCGCTCAGCCAAACCCGTTTTGAATTTGATCTGGACAACAACGGCACCGCTGAACAGATCGCCAGTTTGCGCCCCGGTAGTGGCTATCTGGCGCTGGATCGCAATGGCGATGGCAGTATCAATAACGGCGGCGAATTATTTGGCCCCAGTAGCGGCCGTGGTTTTGCCGAACTCGCGATGTACGACGAAGACGGCAATAATTTTATCGACGAAGGCGACAGCATTTATCATCAATTGCGCATCTGGACGACTAACGAAGATGGCTCCGCGCAGTTGGCAGCCTTGGGCGATAAAAATATCGGCGCGATCTTCCTGGGGCATGTTTCGTCGCCATTCCAATTGAAAGATGCCAACAACCAGTCGCTGGGAGAGGTGACCAACTCCGGGATTTACCTTACCGAAGACGGCAATGTCGGGGTGGTGCAGGAGATCAATCTGACAGCGTGAGATGGCAATTCTGCCAGCCAATAAATCTCGGCCAAATAAAAAGCCCGCCAGTTCACTGAACTGGCGGGCTTTTTGGTAGCGCGGAAATTACTGGCTAAACAGGAATTCCATCAGCGCGTTTTGCGCATGCATGCGGTTTTCCGCTTCTTCCCAGACCACTGCATCGGGCGCATCGAGGATTTCAGCTGTCACTTCCTTGCCGCGATAGGCGGGCAGGCAGTGCATAAACAGTGCATCGGGATTGGCGAGGTTCATCAAAGCTTTATTGACCTGATAGCCGCTGAAGATTTTTTCGCGCTGTTTCTTCTCGTCTTCCTGACCCATCGATGCCCAAGTATCGGTAACCACCAAATCGGCACCTGCAACGGCTTCACGCGGATCGTTGGTCAGGGT
>DATIDX010000332.1:0-4431 GCA_035456025.1 Cellvibrio sp.
GTCGTGAAGATAATGAGCATTTGGTTGAGGCGGTACAAAGCCTTGATACCACCAAGCCGGAATTTAAAGATGAGTTGTATCAGGCGTTGGTGACGCGTTATCAGCAATAGGGTAATTTATTCAGCAATTTAGTTTTATTGAAAAGGAGTTTTTTATGCCGATATTGTCCATTTTCTTTGGTATCGTGATTCGGATGTGGCACGACGACCATCCGCCGCCGCATATTCACGTCGAATATCAAGGTTTCGAAGCTTTGGTAGAGATAAAAACGGGGCAGGTGTCGAAAGGGAAATTACCTCCTAAGGTGGCTGCTATCGTAAAAGAATGGTGCCATAATCATCAGCACGAGCTGCTAGCCAATTGGCAAAAAGCCCAAAGTTTTGAACCGCTCGAACGTATTAGAGGAGCTGATTATGATTAAGCTGCTATCTGCCGAGTATAAGGAAAAAGGATTGATCGCCTTGGAATTTTCCGATGGCAATAAAGGTGTATTTAATCTTTATTCCTACTTGAGTGAGCGCAAGGGTAGCTTGCTGCTACCTTTGGCAGATGAAGATTATGCTCGCCGTTGCTTTATTGATGCGGGGGCGCTTTGTTGGCCTAATGGGTTAGAGCTATCTGCAGAGCGATTACAGGAATTGGTGTCACTTTCAAAGGCCGCTTAGCGGCCTTTGTTGTATCTGGAGGATGAGTTTTTATCGTTAACGATGGCACTCATACGACAGTCTATGTGCGCTGTCGCACCGAATGAAATGGGCGGAATTTATAATGTATGTGACGTTTTTCTGCTACGAGGATTAAATGAAAACACGTCACGTCGATATTGCCATCATTGGAGCTGGCACCGCGGGATTAAGCGCTTACCGCGAGGCGCGAAAGTACACGGATAATCTTGTATTGATCGAAGGGAATGCTTACGGAACAACCTGTGCTCGTGTTGGTTGTATGCCCAGCAAATTGCTGATCGCTGCTGCTGATCACGCGCATCACGCCAACCAAAACGGAGTCTTTGGGGTGGATTACCAAGCACCGATTATTAATGGCGCTGCTGTGTTAAATCGGGTCAGAAAGGAGCGAGACAGATTTGTTGGTTCTGTTATCGAGTCTGTTGATGATTTCCCAGCCGAACATAAAGTCAAAGCCCAAGCCAAATTTATCTCCACTCGAGAACTTGAACTCACCGGCGCGGACGGTTCTGTCTCGCACATGAGCGCTGAGCGCATCGTAATTGCCACTGGGTCAACGCCAGTGATTCCAGATTTCCTTCAAACTGTGGGCGAGCGCCTGCTAATCAGTGATGATTTATTTGAATTAGCCGATCTACCCAAATCCATTGCGATTTTCGGCCCCGGTGTTATCGGGCTGGAATTAGGGCAGGCGCTGAGCCGATTGGGCGTGCATGTTGCAGTATTTGGAAAAAACGGTGATCTTCCTTTTGTTAAAGATCATGCGATTAGTAAATATGCTGATGATGAATTCAACCGCGAATTTTGTCTGGATCTGAATGCCGATATTAATAAGGTGCGGGCAGAGAAAGATTCCGTCATTGTCGAATATCGCCATCGCGAAAAAGGCATGATTGAAGAGCGTTTTGATTATGTGCTTGCCGCAACCGGGCGTCGGCCAAACATTGATTCACTGGCGCTGGAAAATGCGGATCTGGAATTGGATTACAAAGGTATTCCATTTCATGACCGCTACACCGGCCAGTGCGGTTCAACCACGATTTATATCGCGGGCGATGTATCCAACGATATTCCGTTATTGCACGAAGCGGCGGATGAAGGAAGAATCGCAGGCGGTAATGCCGGACGCTCGCTCAGAAACCCGGAGGATGTTCGTGCCGGATTGCGCCGCACGCCTTTAAGTATTGTATTTACCGATCCGCAAATCGCGAGTGTTGGACATAACCTGGAAGAAATCCGAAAAAATTGCAGTAATTGCTATGCGATTGGGGAGGCCAGTTTTGAAAATCAAGGCCGCGCGCGCGTCATTAACAAAAACCGTGGCTTACTCCGTGTCTACGGAGAGAAAGGTACCGGGTTACTTCTAGGTGCCGAGATGTTTGGCCCAGCCGCAGAGCATATCGCCCACCAACTGGCTTGGGTTATACAAATGCGTATGACGGTACCTCAAATCCTCGATCTACCCTTCTACCACCCAGTATTGGAAGAAGGCGTACGCACAGCATTGCGCGACCTGAACCATAAGTTGCACAAAGGTGCCCGCATGCCAGACGCGTGTCTGGACTGTGGACCAGGCGCTTAGTATTTAAGGTTACTGGCTTAACTATCACCAATTCAGATCAGCTATAAGGCTCGCAGATGAAATTTGCGAGCCTTTCTCATTCAAGCGCATTAAGAGGGTGAATTTTCCTTGTAAATGCCTATAATGCCCACCCGTCCTATGTAACAAACCCTGGCACACAATGCCGAACTTTCGTTCCTTTCCAATATCACCCGAATAAATGGAGTCTCATCGTGAAAGCACCCGTAAGAGTTACCGTCACTGGCGCCGCTGGCCAAATCAGCTACTCATTGTTGTTCCGTATCGCCGCTGGCGACATGTTGGGTAAAGATCAACCAGTAATCCTGCAATTATTGGAAATCACCCCTGCACTGAAAGCGCTGCAAGGCGTAGCGATGGAATTGGATGACTGTGCATTCCCACTGCTGGCTGGCATTGTTACCACTGACGATCCTGCTGTTGCTTTCAAAGACACTGACTACGCACTGCTGGTAGGAGCACGTCCACGCGGCCCAGGTATGGAGCGTAAAGACTTGTTGGCTGCTAACGCCGCGATCTTCTCTGTTCAAGGTAAAGCGATTGATGACCACGCATCGCGCAACATCAAAGTATTGGTAGTGGGCAACCCGGCAAACACCAACTCCCTGATCGCTCAACGCAATGCGCCAAACATCAACCCACGTCAATTCACTGCGATGACCCGTTTGGATCACAACCGTGCTCTGTCACAGTTGGCAACCAAAACCGGCACCAGCATCAACGACATCACCAAAGTGACTATCTGGGGCAACCACTCCTCAACTCAATATCCTGATTTGCACCAAGCACTGGTGAACGGCAAGCCAGCAATGGATTTGATTGATCGTGCCTGGTACGAAGCTGACTACATCCCAACTGTACAACAACGCGGTGCTGCAATTATTGCTGCACGTGGTGCATCGTCTGCTGCTTCAGCTGCAAACGCTGCAATCAACCACATCCGCGATTGGGCACTTGGTACTCCAGCAAATGATTGGACCAGCATGGGTGTATACAGCGATGGCTCTTACGGCATCGAAAAAGGCCTGATCTACTCTTTCCCTGTTGTTTGCAAAAACGGCGATTGGGAAATCGTTAAAGGCCTGGATATGAATGACTTTACTTATTCACGCATGCAAGCAACTGAAAAAGAATTGCAAGAAGAGCGTGATGCGGTGAAGGAATTGTTGCCGGCGTAATTGCTGTACTTGCAATTAAAAATCGTATGAATAAAAAAGCTGCTCAGTGAGCGGCTTTTTTATTTTCTGAAGATTAAACCTGCCTAAACTCCATCCACGCACTTTTACTAGTACCCGCCGGCAAATGCCATTTTTCATTTAGTACTGCACCGCGTTCTACGCAAATGTAAAACTGTTCTTGTCCCTCGCCGATATCCGCAATTTTTGCGGCAGCTTCTGCGCCCGGGTTCCACACGACGACACTTGGGCAATTGCTGTGTGTTATTTCAATATTCGGTGAGCCACTAATACTGATGATATTGTCGATGGCGGGATAAACACGGTCGACCGGGCCGGGGAAGTTAACGTCGCCGGTTTGTAATTTTTCGGCGTAAGACTCCAGATTATCCAGATATTTTTTCCCCGCTAAACCCAGCACACGTACATCCGTTAAGGAGCTGATGCGGTGGTAATTGTGCATTGCAAAGCTGCACTCGAAATCAGCAGTGTCGGTGTTGTTAATTGTCAGTTCAAGTTTTGCGCTTTTGCCGAGTGTCATGCGCAGTTCGGCAGAAAAGTCGAACGAGAATAAATCGTTAGCATCACTTAAAAATAAAAATTCCAATTCGGCTGTGCCGTCGCTCAATAGCTGCGCTTTGCCCAATTCCCAAAAGTGGTTGCGTGCAAAGCCGTGTTTGGGTTTGGTTGCGTCCGATGGGTTTACGCCAAACCAAGGCAGGCACAATGGCACTCCGCCGCGTAATGCTGTGCCACTGGTAAAATCGCAATTGGGGCTGAGCCAGAGCAGCGGATCGCCATCGGTGGTTTTGAATTCAAGCAGGTGCGCACCTTGCAGGGAAATAACTGCACTGCACAAGCTGGTCTCTACTATCAGTAATGGCAGGCCCGATCCTGGTGCATCAGGGTACTGTTCTTTGCTGTTGGTGATACTTAGAAAGCCGGAATTGGCTACCAGTTGTTCAAGGCG
>DATIDX010000333.1:0-30257 GCA_035456025.1 Cellvibrio sp.
TTGGTTCGCATCTCTCTGTTGCCAAATCGCCAGATTTAATGCGTTGGTCGCGCGTCGCTGACGGTGTGAATAGCAGCAATAAAATTTTTAATAATGTGAATAACGAACTTTCGGAAGCTTTGTCATGGGCGCAAACCACTACGCTCTGGGCACCGGATGTTGTGTATGTAAATGGCAAATATTTGATGTATTACAACGCCTGTAAAGGTGACTCGCCGGTATCGGCTTTGGGTATTGCGTCCTCAAGTAATATTGAAGGCCCCTACTCCGATAAAGGTTTGGTTTTGCGCTCTGGCATGTGGGGTGCAACCAGTGAAGATGGCACAGTGTATAACGCGTTGATTCACCCGAATGTTGTCGACCCTACAGTGTTCTTCGATAAAAATAATCGCCTCTGGATGATTTACGGTTCTTATTCGGGCGGCATTTTTATTATGGAATTAAATGCATCAACCGGATTCCCACTGAGTGGCCAGGGCTACGGAAAACATTTAATGGGCGGCAACCATTCGGTAATTGAAGGCGCTTACGTTATTTACAGTCCGGAAACCAATTACTACTACATGTTTGTGAGTTTTGGTGGATTGGATGCAGCGGGTGGTTACAACATTCGCGTTTCCCGTTCACGCAATCCTAACGGGCCTTATGTTGATGCATTGGGCACAGACATGCGCAATGTAAAAGCAAATCCAAGTGTGCCTTTGTTTGATACCGCGAGCCTCGCGCCGCACGGCGTAAAACTGTTAGGCAACCATGTGTTTTCCGGAACCAATAACCAATTGGGTTATGTGTCGCCGGGGCACAATTCAGCCTATCGCAAAGCGGCCACCAACCAATACTTTATTGTCTTCCACACACGCTTCCCTGGTCGCGGTGAAGAACATGAAGTGCGCACGCATCAATTTTTCTTTAATAGCGACGGCTGGCCGGTAATCGCACCGCTGCGCTACGCAGAAAAAATTGATGCCAATGATGCAAACCGCAGCCAGGCCGCATTGGAAGCGGTCGCCGCGAGTGAAGTGCCGGGAACTTATCAATTGGTCAATCACGGCAAAGATATTTCTGCGACGATCAAATCATCGAGCAATATCCAACTCGTGAGCGGAGGCAGCATTACCGGCGCGCAATCCGGCAGCTGGACATTCGATGCCAACACCCGTGCGACAACATTGGTATTGGGCGGTGTTACTTATCGCGGTGTGGTATCGCGGCAATGGAACCAGGTGCGCAACCGCTTTGAAGTCACCTTTACTGCGTTGTCATCCGACGGAACAGCGGTGTGGGGAATTAAATCCAATTAATTAACACGAAGGTAAAATCCTAATTCAAAACCCCACCGTAAAACCTGGGGTTTTGTTTTTTTATAGCAACCACACCCCCATCGCCTGTTGCCATCGGTTAAAGCGGTGTTTCAGCGCTGGATTGGTGGCGGGTGTAAATATTTCCTCCTCCACTGCCGGCTGCCAGGTTGCGGGTAAGCCGGCGGCCATGCAGGCGGCGCCCTGTAAGGTTGCGTCGGCGTTATCGCTGCGGTGGACACAGGCGTTAGTGAGGTCTGCAATTTTTTGGCAAACGGCGTCGGCTTTACTGAAGCCGCCGCTGATAATTATTTTTTTTGTTTCTCCAAGTTGATTCATTAGTTGCACGTTGATAACAATCTGGAAAATGATGGATTCAAGCCAGGCGAGAATTTGTTCGTGGGGGGATAGATTTTTGCTGAAGCTTGATTGCACATCAGTTCGCCAATAAGGCGCGCTTAAACCGCCCACCGCATTCAGAAAATAACAGTCCTGCGCGGGATTTAACTGCAGCGCGCGCTCCATTTTTTGCGGTGTTATTTCCAATCCCGTTTGTTGCTGCATAAAGGCTATAGCTGATGCAGCGCCATTTACAGTTGCCTCCCAAGCGTAATATTTTTTATCGGTGGGGCGTTTTTGCAAACCATTTTCTGGCAGCCACAATGGGCTGACTAATAATCCTTCTGGTGCATGCAAATTTTCACTTACGCGTTGGATAAAAGCACCGGTGCCGATATTGATATAAACACTATCGCGCTCTGGTAATCCGCGCGCAAACAGTGATGCGCCTTGATCGCGCGCACTGGCAGTAAACGGGATGGTGTGATCGCCCAGTAACAGAGTGCCGAAGTGGCTGTTGTGATATTGGCAGTGCGGTAAAACGTTGCGCGGGATTTGGAAAATATCTAACAGAGATTGATCCCAATCGTTGTCTACTAAACTCCATAAAAGCGTGCGCTGGGCGTGACCGGGATCGACAAGGGATTTTTTATCGCCTGCTGCGAATAGATGCCAGAAAATATAACTGACGATTGGGCCGATACTCAGGCAGTGATTTTTTTGTGCCTCGATCACTTGGGGGCAGTGCTCCAGGCACCAGCGCATTTTTGTCGCGCCGTAATGGGGCGACAACCGCAAACCCGTCAGCTGTTGTGTTTGTTGGTGACTGAGCGAAATATTTTTTAAATAATGTTCGCCGCGAATATCCTGCCAGCTCAATACGGGCGTGAGCGCCTTTCCGGTCTTATTATCCCAACATAAAAGCGAGGAACCCTGCCCCGCAAAACTGGCAGCTCTGATTCGCCCTAGCTCACCCCCAAGCTGCTGCTGGATTTTTTCCAGGCAGGTGCGAATCCCGGCGAGAATTGCTTCGCCGTCTTGTTCGATAAAATCCGTGGCTGAATTTTCTGCTTTACGATGAGTAGTTGCACAGGCCGCTGAAAAACAACAGCGTTGTTCGCCGGTCGCGGTGTAGATTGCGACACGGGAGCTTTGGCCGCCTTGATCAATTGCTAAGAAGAGATCGGTTGCGAGAGAGGATTCAATAACGGGATGGACCTGGGACATGGCACTTGCTCAATAAGGTTATTGAGCAAGTGTAGCGGGGATTACTCGCCGAGGTTGGGGTTGGGAATAAATCCGCCGTAGGGGAATTGCGCGATTTTATCGCTGCCGCCTTTGATCTCGCTGATTTTAGCGGGACCTTCTTTTTCTACTTCGTCGATGCGCACGATTGAGTGCATCGGAATATAGGAGCGTTTTACGCCGGCGAATTCAGTTTTAAGTTTTTCTTCGGCGGGATCAATCAACAATCCGCTGCGCTCGCCAAAGACAAATTCTTCAATTTCGATAAAGCCATACATTTCGCTTTGGTAAATCGCCGAGCAAAACACTTCGTAAACCTGACCCTGGTTGAGGAATATCACTTTGTAAACGGGTTTAACTGCCATAGAAATCTCTTGGGAAAATCATTCGGGTAGATCGCGGGCAAGGCGCCTGAACAGACCTTGCAAGGGGCGCGCAGGATACCACATGTTTCCGCTATTCTCGCCCTGCCTGCCTGATTTTCATACAGGGCGGTTAGTCGATTGCGTTATTAGCGCCCAAACTCTATTCGCTAATCTGCCGCCATCTCTGGCGGCGGCGCGGCACCTTTCTCCGGGGCGCGCAACAATAGCAGTAACGGCAGAGCCGCGATGGTTACCCACATCATCAACTGGAAATCCTGTAAGTACGCGAGGGTCGCGGCCTGCCGCTGGACTTCACCGTTAATCGCCATCAAGCCCTGGGTGGTATGTATATCCCAGTGCCCGCTTTCACCAACCTTCGCCAGCGCCTGGTTGTACGGAGTGATGTAATCCGCAAAGGCGGCGTGGTTTTTCTGAATGTTTTGTTGCAACTCCGCCATCACCACCGAAATACCAATGCTGCTGCCGATGTTGCGTGTCAGGCTGAAGAGCGCGGTACCTTCATTGCGGAAGCGCCCTTCCAGGCTCGCAAAGGCTATCGCCGACAGCGGGACGAAAATAAAGCCAAGGCCGATACCCTGTACAACACTGGTGCGGACGATATCCCAACTGGTGATCTCGGTCGTGAACAAGGTCATTTCCCACAGGGAGATGATCGTCAGTATCAAGCCGAAGAAGACCTGGTAGCGCGGATCAATTTTGCCCGCGACACGCCCGACAATTACCATCGAGAACATCACCCCCATACCGCGCGGCGCCATTACCAAGCCGACATCCACCACCGGATAACCCATCAGGTTTTGCAGGAATGGCGGTAGCAGTGCCATAGTCGCAAGCAAGATAACGCCCACCACAAACATAAAGATCAGGCCGACGGAAAAATTACGATCCTTGAAAATCGCCGGTTCAATAAACGGTTGTTTGTAGGTAAAGATGTGGGTGATAAACCAATAAAAGCCCAACCCCATGAGGATGCATTCGGCGATGATCTCCGGGCTATGGAACCAGTTCTGGCTTTCGCCCCGGTCGAGCATCATTTGCAGCGCGCCTATCCCCAAACTCAGGAAGGCAAAACCCATCAAATCGAAATGGCGGGTTTTGTTGATTTGCGTCTCCTTCACCGATGCCATCACCCCGAGCAGCGCCATAATGCCCAGCGGCACATTGATGTAAAACACCCAGCGCCAGCTGTAATGCTCGGTCAGTATCCCGCCGAGTGTTGGGCCAAGAATTGGACCAAGTACAACGCCCATGCCCCACACCGCCATCGCCTGGCTATGTTTTTCTTTGGGATAAGTGTCGAGCAGAATCGATTGGGAGAGCGGCACCAGCGCCGCACCAAAAATCCCCTGCAGCAGGCGGAAGGTCACTACTTGTTCGAGGTTTTGCGCCGCACCGCAGAGCATGGAAGTAACGGTAAAACCCGCAATGGACCAGAGCATTAAGCGCTTGCGCCCGAACCGGTCGGACAGGAAGCCGGTGAGCGGCAGAAAAATGGCCGCCGCGACTATATAAGAAGTGAGCACCCAGGAAATCTGGTCCTGGGTCGCCGACATGCTGCCTTGCATATGCGGCAAGGCAACGTTGGCGATGGTGGTATCCAGTGCCTGAATAATGGTCGCCAACATGACTGAGGCCGTAATCAGCATGCGGTTGCTGGCGCTAGCCGCCGGTCCGACGGGCGCATCAGCGGGCAGTTGGTCAATCGTTGCCTGGGTCACTCAAACTTACTCCACTGATTTGGCTCGACAGCACTAAATCGAAATACCCAACAGCGAGCGTTTATAGCCCGTATCTATTTTAATCCCGGTACTCAAACCCGCCTGTAACGGCGGTGCCGCTTTATTCGGCTTGATAGCAATACGCACCGGCACCCGCTGCGCGATCTTCACCCAATTACCGGTCGCGTTTTGCGCCGGGATAACGGAGAACTCCGCACCGGTTGCCGGGCTGATACTTTGCACCACTCCTTCCCAGGCGACATCAGGATAGGTATCCACATGTACTTTTACCTGCTGACCAATGCGCACATGGGTCAAATCGGTCTCGATAAAATTCGCTTCCACCCAGAGATTGTCGCTTGCCACCAGGGACATGGCCGCACTCCCCACCGGCAGGAACTCACCGACTTCTGGCGGCTTGGTGACTATGCCGTCGCTAGGTGCGGTGATTTTGGTGTAGCCCAGGTTCAGTTGCGCCTGCTCGACTTCCGCCTTGGCCGCGCGATAACTCGGGTGCTGCTCGATCGCGGCATTGGCATCGCCACCGAGGGATTCGGCAATGCGGTTTAGATCGCGCTCCAGGGTGATGACCTGCTGTTCACTGACCCGGCGGGTGTGGCTCACCTGGTCGTAATCGGCTTTGGCTACCAGCTTGCGCGCAGCAAGGTTCGCCTGCCGCTGCTGCTCACTTACCGCGTAGTCGCGATTGGTAATTGCCAATTGCAGCTCAGACTGTTTCTCGCGGTAGCTGGCGGAAAGCGCTGCGAGTGAGGTGCGGACCTCGCCGAGTTTGGCCTCAGCCTTGGCTAACTCTACTTCGAAGGGTTTTGCGTCCAATACCAACAGCAATTGGCCGGCTTTAACCTGATCATTCTCTGCTACCAATCGCTGTGCAACAGCACCGGCAACACGCGGACGGATGTTGACCACGTCGGCTTTGGTATAGGCGTTATCAGTCGTCGCATAGCGGCCCCCCATCAGATAGACCAATAAACCCAGTACCGCTGCAATAGTGGGAATCACAACCAACAGGATTAAACGGCGGGATGATCTGCTTTCACTCATTTTTCAGTTACCTCTGATAACACGTCCCCAGCGGGAGCCTCTTTACTCAACAGGGTCAGGTTTTCGCGCAGTTTGTTTAACCCGAACAACAGAGCGTTGCGCTGCTCAGCGGTAAATCCCGCCAGCGCCTTGTCCTGGAATTCGCAGGATGCTTCTTTAATGATCTTCACTATGGGCGCAGCTTCAGGCGTCAGATAAAGCTGGAAAGCACGACGATCTTTGGGGTCGGGCCGGCGCTCGACCAAACCGCTCTCAGCCAGCTGATCCAACAGGCGCGCCAGACTGATTGGCTGGATTTCCATAAAGTCCGCCAAATCTACCTGCCGGATTCCCTGCCAACGAAACACACCCAACAAAGCCCGCGCCTGCGCCAGGGTCAGGTTGTATTGCTCAAAATAACGGGCGGCGATACGGCGGGTCAGGCGCAGGTTGTCGCTTAGTAGAAAACCCAGGCTCTCCTCCTCAGCAATTACAGGGGGTATAGCGACCGACTCAAATTGGATAGCACTCATATATCATCCTCATAAAACGCTGAATATATAATATACATTGCTTATTAATTTCCAAAAGATCAATTTTTGTAGGGGAGCATCGTAAAAGCGGGTTTTTGGTTATGTAACCGCGCCGCGCTTAGCTTTCCCCCAACCCTGTGGATTAACCGTTATACTGCGCGCCCCTTATAGATTCCCCGGTCGATAACTATGAACTTCGCCTCCCTCGGCCTAGCAGCAGAACTACTCCACGCGGTTAAAGTAGTTGGCTTCAAAACGCTGACACCTATCCAGCAAGAGGCCATTCCGGCCGCGCGTCGCGGTATAGACCTGCTCGCCACCGCCCAAACCGGCACAGGTAAAACTGCCGCCTACAGCCTGCCGGTGTTACAGCAAATGCTGGAAAAGACCAAGCACACAGAGGCGGGCTTTGTCCGCACCCTGATCCTTGCACCCACGCGCGAGCTGGTGCAGCAAATCGCCGGGGCGATGCAGCAATTTGCGCAGTTCACTCCGTTTAAAATCACTACGGTTTACGGTGGGGTAAAGCTTACTGGCCAAGCTAGCAAGCTGCGTGCTGGGGTCGATATTCTGGTGGCGACGCCGGGACGGCTGATGGAGCACGTAGAGCTAGGCAACATCAATCTCGCCAAAGTTGAGTTCGCCGTACTCGATGAAGCCGACCGCATGATGGATATGGGTTTTGTGACCGATATGCACGCGATCCTCACCAGCATCCAGCGCAAGCATCAAACGATGTTCTTCTCGGCAACCAGCTCACCGCTAGTGACCAATCTTGCCAAACAGGCGATGAAACGCCCTACCCTTATTTCCATCTCCAAGCGCAATTCAGTCGCAGAAACCGTGGATCACCTGCTCTACCCGGTGGATAGCGACCGCAAATATGAATTGTTCCTGCACCTCTTGCGCGAGCAAAACTGGTATCAGGTAATGGTGTTCAGCAGCACTCGAGAAGAAGCGGAGAATCTGTACAAGGCACTAAAAGAAGACAAGGTCGATGTGGCGGTAATCCACAGCGAGAAAACCCAAGGCTCGCGCAAACGCGCATTGCAGGATTTCAAAGACAGCAAGTTACAAGTGTTAGTGGCGACCGAAGTGGCCGCGCGCGGATTGGATATCCAAGGGTTGGACTACGTGGTAAACCTCGACTTGCCATTCTTCACCGAAGACTATGTGCACCGCGTGGGCCGCACTGGTCGCGCCGGCAAAAAAGGCACGGCCATCTCGCTAGTGACGCCGGCAGAAGAACACAAGATATCGCTGATCGAGGAAGTGATCGGCACCAAGATTAAACGCGAGAAGATCAAAGGTTTTGAGGTGACTGAACAAGTCGTCAAGGTGGTAAGTAAACCCAAAAGCGGCCTACTGAAATTGGCGGGCAAACCGGCAGGCCGATCCAAAGCGGGCGATCCTAAAAAATCGGGCTTTGCCAAAGCTGGAAAAACTACCGGCACAACCAAAACCACGAGCAAACCCGCTGGCAAACCTAAACGCGCAGGCTCGAAAGATGCACGCCCCGCCAGCACCCTGGGCAAATCAACACGCCCCAAAAAGAAGTAAACGCGCGGAATTAGCGCCATAAAAAAAGCCGCCCCAAGTATTCTTGGGGCGGCTTTTTTACAACTGGCTTGGCAATTAATCGTTCAAGTCTTCATCGTCATCAAGCAAATCATCACCGGCTTCGCGGGGTTTACGGATGCCGTGAGCCGCCAAAATCTCGATGTAAAAACTGTCGCCGCCGGCGGTCGCAACTTCGTCCATCTTTTTGGTGAGCTCACTCAAACGCACCACTTCGGCGGTTTCTGCTGTCGCACCAAACTTGCAATCAAACGCCCAGTAATCCACACCCTTCGGTAGGGTTTTGCGGCGCTCACGCTTAACGTATTTGCGCACTTCGTGTTTGATGGCTTCCAGCAAGCGGTCGGGATGCTTGCCTTCAACATGGAGTTTGAACGTCTTTTTCATGGTTTACCTTGTGTTATGCAGCTGGATCAACAATAGCGGGCGCGCATCTTATCATGGGCGCGACGCGATGCGGCTGGGTAGCAGGCGGTATATTAATACGAGACTTGCACCTATGACGGCCACCGTCGAACCCATATCCCCCCAGCTGTGATAGTCGAGATAAAACAGCAATTCCAGATAGGCCAGGAAACTGCTCAGTAAAAACACCCAGCCCATACGCGATTGCAAACCCGCACCAATAAAGGCTACCAGCGATAAAGCCAAGGCGGTGTGGGTGGAGTAATCCAAGCCGATTGCGGACCACAGGCGCAGGTAATAATCCAGCAGCATCACACTAAACACCAAAATCGCCGATGCAAATAATTTGACCCAAAACCAGCGGTAACCGCGCATGATTTCGAGGGTTCCCACCCCGAGCGTAACGAGCAGCAGGAAGGGAATATAGTAATCGGCAACTTTTGATAGGAGTTCATTCATAGGGATCTGGATTCCGGAACAGCTTGGCAATGGTAAAGCCCCGCAGGCTAATTCATCGATCACCGAAAGCCAAGGGCTTTTCTATAGGCTTTACCCCGTAAGATAGCTATAATGCGCGCCTTCTTTTTTTGCGTGTTTTTTAATCAATCGCACGCATCAGTCAGCCTAACTCCAAGCAGGTAGTTCGATGTCCACCACAGAAGCGCCCATTAAAAAGCTCTATATCAAAACCCATGGTTGCCAGATGAATGAATACGATTCGTCGCGCATGAAGGATTTGTTGGGCGAATCACACAATATGGTGCCCACTGAAGACCCGGAAGATGCCGATGTCATCCTTATTAATACCTGCTCTATCCGCGAAAAAGCTCAGGAGCGTTTATTTCACGAATTGGGCCGCTGGAAAAAACTCAAGAAGAAAAATCCCGAGCTGGTAATTGGAGTTGGCGGTTGCGTAGCCAGTCAAGAAGGCGAAGCTATCGCCAAACGCGCACCTTATGTCGATT
Source organism: Cellvibrio sp. (assembly GCA_035456025.1). Classification (GTDB taxonomy): domain Bacteria; phylum Pseudomonadota; class Gammaproteobacteria; order Pseudomonadales; family Cellvibrionaceae; genus Cellvibrio. The sequence continues at coordinate 9,512 of DATIDX010000333.1, forward strand.
TGATTTTTGGCCCGCAAACCCTGCATCGCCTGCCGGAAATGATGGAAACCAAAAAGAATAACGGCGTGGTCGTGGTGGATGTCAGTTTCCCTGAAATCGAAAAATTTGACCGCTTGCCGCAGCCGGATGCCGATGGCGTTAGCGCCTTTGTTTCCATCATGGAAGGCTGTTCCAAATACTGTACTTTTTGTGTGGTGCCCTACACCCGCGGTGAGGAGGTCAGTCGCCCGGTCGCCGATGTGATGGCAGAGATAGTCCATTTGGCAAAGCAAGGCGTGCGCGAAGTGAATCTGCTTGGCCAAAACGTTAACGCCTATCGCGGCGATGCGGCGGATGGCACAGTGATTGACCTCGCAGAGCTGATTACATATGTAGCAGCGATCGACGGTATTGACCGCATCCGTTTCACCACTTCACACCCGGTGGAATTTACAGACGCGCTGATCGAGGTCTACAACCAGGTCCCGGAATTGGTGAGCCATTTACACCTGCCTGTACAGAGTGGTTCGGATCGCATCCTCATGGCCATGAAGCGTGGCCACACGGCGATTGAATACAAATCCAAACTGCGCCGCATTAAAAAGAACCGCCCAAACATCAGCTTCTCTTCGGATTTTATTATCGGTTTCCCGGGCGAAACCGATGCCGATTTTGAAGCGACCATGAAGCTAATCCAGGACATGGATTTCGATACATCCTACAGCTTTATTTACAGCGCGCGTCCAGGCACACCAGCCGCAGATTTCCCCGACGACACGCCGGAAGAAGTGAAGAAGCACCGTCTCGCTATTTTGCAGGATCGGTTGATCCAGCAGGCAATGGCAATTAGCCGTCGCATGGTAGGCAACACTGAACGCATCCTCGTTACCGGATATTCCAAAAAAGATCCCGGTCAACTCTGCGGCCGCACCGAAAACAATCGTGTAGTTAATTTCCGCTGCGACGATGCCGAGCTGATCGGTAAATTTGCAGACATATTGATTGAGGAAGCACTCACTAATTCGCTGCGTGGCACACTAGTAAGTTCAGAACTGGACGCAGATTGGATTAAGTAACTTCTAATACCCCTAGGTAATACCCCTAGGGGCATTAACAACCTGCGCCATAAAAAAACCCTGCGTTGAATCTATCAACGCAGGGTTTTTATTTATAAACCGCTAAAAATAAATCGAGTGCCAGGCAATCGACAGTTTAAAAATTAGCAGTTCTCGTCTGATGCTTTTTCACAAGCATCCTCTACACCGTCTTTAATTTTATCACCCGCATCGTCAAGCTTGTCGCGCGTGTTATCAAGCGCGTTATCTACTTTTTCACCCGCTTTTTCTGTCGGGCCATCGTTAGAATCACACGCGGCTAAAGGCAAAGCCAACAAACCAATAATAAATGCACGTTGTAGTATGTTCATAAAAACTCCTTATGTGTTTTCATTCGGCAAAGAATAACTTGCGGATAATGTGCCAACCTTGCACGACGCAGTAATTTGGGGATTTGCACGGATTAAAATGCTTGCGAGCCTATGTTTTGATAATTTTTCTTTGCAGAATTTACAAAAAATATTGCTGTTTAAATGCCGGGAGCGAACATGACAGCGGCCCTACCCATGCGCGACAGCTCCACTACTGTAGAACCGCCTCAAGCTGCGCTAGCGATACCGGCTTAAGCAAACTGGCGGAGACTCCCGCAGCGGCTGCACGTGTCCTATCAATGGATTCACCGCTGGCAATAATTATCCGCACATCAGGATTAAGTTGATGAATTTGCTCCGCGCAGAGGTAGCCATTCATATCCGGCAAATTTAAATCAATTAATACAGTATGGGGGCTAAGTCGATGCATTTCGTGCAAAGCCGCTTCAGCGTATTGCACGCTGACAACATGCCAGCCCAGCAGAGTTAAAAGCCCCTCCATCGCCGCCAAAGTGTCCGGATCGTCTTCCACTAACAACAAGGTTTTCGCTTGGGGTAAAGGTGCTGCCATGTCAGTCGCCGTAGATAAAAAACGCCCCAGGCAACTATAAAGCCGCGCTTGATCGAGTGGTTTACCGAGATAAGCGGTAAACCCTGACGCAAAACAGCGATCCATATCGCCCTTCATATGTGCGGCGGTCAACGCAACCAAGGGCTGGGTGAAACCTTCGGCGCGAAGTTGTTGGGCAGCCTGATGGCCATCCATGACCGGCATGTGGACATCCATCAATACCACATCAAATGTTTTCCCCAAGGCTTTTTCGGAATTGACCAGCCGTACCGCCTCAGCGCCATCACGGGCATACACCACCTCGACACCGGTGAGCTGGACAACATGACCAATGAGCATGCGAATATCCCGCAAGTCATCTACCACTAATACACGCCCGATAAAATTCGGAACAGGCACAGTATTTTTCGGTATCGAATCAAAATTTAAATTTAACGACTCAGTTTCGTTGCAATCAATATCATCTATATCCAGGGTAAAACTGAATTCGCTCCCCTTACCTACTTCACTGCTGACATGGATATTGCCACCCAAACGCTCTACCAATTCCTTGCTAATGGTCAGCCCTAAACCTGTCCCCGCTCGCGGGTGCACCAATGCGTTTTTTGATTGCACGAAGGGCTCAAAAATAACACTCAATGTTTCTGCACGAATCCCTATGCCGGTATCTCTAATAGAAAAACGGAGCTTGTTTTTGTCGATCTCCCGATCCCAATCAATTTTTATAAAGACGCCGCCTTCGTAAGTAAATTTAATCGCATTTCCAACCAAATTTAACAAAATTTGGCGCAGACGCATAGGATCGGTATAGATAGTAACGGGTAGCGGATTAGGTGCTTCAATACTTAACCGCAGGTTTTTATCCGCCGCCGAACCTTGCATTAAGAAATAAATATCGGTGAGGAAAGCAGAGAGGGAAATGGACTGTTTTTCCAACTCCAATTTACCCGCTTCGATTTTAGAGAGATCAAGAATATCGTTCAGCAATCCCAGGAGGTGTTTACCATTGCGGTGAACAATTCGTAAATGTGCCGCGCTTTCAGGCTCCTCATTTTTGTTCAGTAATAGTTCGGTAAACCCCAAAATGGCTGATAAGGGGGTGCGCAATTCGTGGCTGAGATGGGCGAGGAACTCACTTTTAGAGCGATTCTCTGCCTCCGCCTTCAATCGCTCCACACGCTCGCGCTCAACCTCCCGCCGCGCCAGCGCATAACGTATTGAACGCGCCAACTGCTCAGCAGTTAATTTCGACTTCACCAAATAATCAACCGCACCCGCATTCAATGCCAACTGGTCAATTTCAAGTTGGTGCATCCCTGTCAACAGAATAACAGGCCCAGAAAATCCCACCTCATGGGCGAACTTCAATAACTCGATCCCATCATGAGCGCCAAGCTTATAATCCATCAAACACAAATCGTGTTTATTTTCGCGCAGGCGTCCCTGACCAGCTTCATAAGTTGAGGCCCAATCCAATACACAAGTTTGACTGATGTCGGAGATTAAATCTTTTACGATAAAAAAATCTTCTTCATCATCATCGATGATCAATAATTTTACGTGCTGCATTTTATAGATTCTCCCTCTGTGTTTACGGTAGCTCTACAAATTGCACCCAGTATTTACCTAGCGTACGCATTAACTCAACCAACGCACTAAAGGTTACGGGTTTGGTAATGTACGATACTGCGCCAAGGTCGCAACCTTTCATCTTGTCTTCTTCAGCTTTAGAGGTTGTTAAAATAACCACCGGAATGCGACACAACCGCGGATCGGATTTGATTAACGCCAAGGCTTCACGCCCATCCATTTTTGGCATATTTAAATCCAATAAGATCAATCCGGGCATTGGATAGCGAATGCGGTCGTGAAATTCACCATCGCCACGCAAATAACCTAACAGCTGCACCCCGTCTTCAACAAAATGCAAATCATTTAATACACGGCTTTCGTGCATTGCTTCACGCGCTAATAGACGATCATCAGCGTCATCATCAGCCATCAAAATAATGAGTTTTTGTTGGGAATGGTTCATTGATACATCCTTAGTATGCAGGATAGCTACATTATCCTGCTACGGAGCATTCGCCAGAATATTGGTCAGCGGCTCAACCGCTACCTGTGTAATCGGGAGATTAATAGTAAACACCGCACCAGATCCGGGTTCACTTCGTGCGGTAATTGTACCGCCATGTCGCTCAATTATTTTGCGACACAAGGCTAAACCAATGCCGGTGCCGGAATACTCTCCGCGCCCATGTAACCGCTGGAATAAACTAAAAATCCGCTCGGCATACTGCGCTTCAAACCCGATACCTTGATCAGAGAAATGTAAACAACACCACATGCGACTATCACCTGCCAAGGGTGACGCCACATTAGTCTCACAGCTCACCGTAATCCGTGGCCGCACACCTGGTGCATGAAACTTTAGACTATTAATGAGTAAATTCGTAAACACTTGTGCAATTTGCGATGCATCGGCATCAATTGTCGGAAGCGGATCTATGTGCACCTGGGCATTTTGTTGCTCAACGGCATAATCCAGGTCATCCATTACGCGATGCATAATTTCGTTTAAATCTACACGCACAAATGGCCGCTGCTTGGTAGTGACCCTCGAAAAGCTTAAGAGATCATCGATCAATGCCGACATACGTCCGGCAGCCGCTTGCATTCGCATAATATAATCAGATCCAGTCTCATCTAATTCGCCCGCAAATTTTTGCTGAAGCCGATCGCCAAATGCCTGGATTTTTCGCAGAGGTTCTTGCAAGTCATGAGAGGCAACAAATGCAAATTCTTCCAGCTCCCGGTTACTGCGCTGCAACTCTTCAGAATATTGCAACAGCGCCTGAGTGCGCACACCGACCTTTTCTTCCAGTTGCGTATTAGCAAGTGCCAATGCCGAATTGAGCTCGGCAACTTTAGTCGAATTACGATACCAGATATAAAACACTCCCAGAGACAGCAACAAACCAATTCCGTTTGCGAGCAATAAAGCGATCAGAACAAACCCGCGATTATCAGCTGCCGCTTTCTTGTTTTTTTCCAGCAACCCAAACTCGTCAGCTTCTATCTCAGTAATTAACCGGGAGATGGCGCGCATCAATTCGAGCCCCTCTCCCGTTTTAATTTCACGTACGGCCGCACGTATTTCATCACGGTCAGTTAAGGCAACAATGCGCTGCATCTCATTGATTTTTTTTCCGATGTAAACATTTAACAAATCAAACCGGCGTTTTTGTTCAGGCAATTCCGCAGTTGAATCGTTGAGCTTTATTAACAAGTCGTCGACCACTGCCAGCGTTTGATGGTAGGGCTGCAGATATTCGGGATCTTCCGTAAGCAAATATCCTCTTTGACTGGATTCTGCTGCGGCAAGTTCCCGCTTTAGATCCTTGATCAAATTAATGGTCTGCAGGGTATTGTTGATACTGACATTATTCGCCGTAATAACATCAATAGAGCGATAAGCAAGCACGGCACTTACGGCAAAAAAAGTAATCGCTGCTGCCAACACCATCATCCATACTGATCTAGGCAGCTTATTAATGAGAAATTTATCTAACGGATCGCTATCAATTAGATAAATGCCAGTCACTGATGATCGTCCTCATTGGCGCGAATGAAGCGGGTATTGTTTAATTCCTCAAGCACATTACTGCATTGCCGACATTCGGCCAAAATGGTTTCGAATATGCTGATCGCTTTGCGCACATCACCGGTGCGCTCCAGCGTTAATTTACCCAGCTCCGCATTAATAGAAATGGTATTAAGCGGATTGCGTAAATCATGCACAAATCGGTTTTTTTCGCCGTCCATTGTCAACTCCTATAATTCAACATCACCGTAGCTATTCAAACGGTTGTAAAGTGTTTTTAAACTAATTCCCAGCATATCGGCAGTTTGTCTTTTGTCACCACCAAAGTGTTCCAGGGTCGATGCGATAAGCTCGCGCTCAACTTCCTCCACTGTTTTGCCAACACGGATACCACTTGATGTGTTGGGGTTAACTTTAGAAAAGGGCGAGCTAAGTTTTTCCGGTAACACCAATAAATTTTCCTGCAGATCCGCCATGATGTAAGCACGATGGATCACGTGGCGGAGTTCGCGCACATTACCCGGCCAATCGTAGTCAACCAAACGCTGCATAGACGCGCTGCTAATGTCGAGAGCACCGTCGTATTCCTGGTTAAATCCGGCAAGAAAATATTTCACCAGTAATGGAATATCGCTTTTGCGGTTGCGCAAAGGAGGAATATGGATAGGGAATACTGCTAAACGAAAATACAAATCCTCACGCAGACAACCCTGCTCAGCAATATCCAACTCAGTGCGGTTAGTTGCCGAAACAACTCGCCCTTCAATATCAACACTACTAGTTGCCCCCAAACGCGTCACTTTTTGCGTCTCGAGCACACGTAATAGATTGGTTTGGAGATCGATAGGCATTTCGGTAATTTCATCGAGAAACAAGGTTCCTTTATTGGCCTGTTCGAACACACCAGCTTTGCGGTAGGTTGCGCCAGTAAAAGCACCTTTTTCATGACCAAATAATTCGCTGCTAATCAGTTCGCGCGAAAAAGCGCCGCAGTTGGCCGCAACAAAGTCTCCTTCTACCTGACTGGCATAATGAATCGCTGCAGCGACCATTTCTTTACCCACTCCACTTTCACCAAGCAACATAACATTTGCTTTGGTTGTTGCGACGCGCTCGATCATTTTGTAAACCTGCTGCATAGCCTCAGATTCGCCCACTAAATTATTGAAGTGCAGTTTGACCGAACTGGATTGCTGTGAGGCAGGAAACTTTTTCTCTTCGAACAGGGATTCCAATTGTTGTAAATCAATTGGTTTTATCAAATAGCTGATATTTGAACCGTATAAATTTTTAACAATGGATTTTATTGAGGGGTGCCCCGTGATCAGGGTAATTTTGGTTTTGTTTTTTGTAGGAAGCGCTTCCAACAAATGAAGACCACTACCGTCAGGCAGGATCAAATCCAAAATCATATGCGTATACTGATGAGTACTAACCAGCTCACGCGCTTGTGCTACGGAATCGGCCGCCGTTACGGTATGGCCTAACAATCCCAACAACTGCACTGTTGCTTCTAAAAACCTTTTGTCATCGTCAACCAATAAAACGTCAGCCACGATCTAAATCCTCATGTGAGCGAGCCAGTAACTGGCGCATTCTACCATCAGTCGGCTATTTAGATAGCAGCATCTATAACAACTTAGCGAAGCATTTCACTCTTTTATAGCGGATTTATAGCCTAGGCCAAACATTGAGCCCACGAAAAAATGCGTGCGCAATTTGGCGCATGTTCAAACGCACCTTTCCTGGGACAAGGCGCGTAATAACTCCCAGAGCAAAAGGAGCAACAACAAAGGTCATTAGAAATGATCGAAATTTAGGTGCAGTCAACCGAGCGTCCAGCTGTTGCTGTAATGCAACTGCTTGGACCGTTAACTCCCTATTCTTTTGTCTCGCCAGAGCGGCCAAATCCATGATGCATACTCCGCATAAATGTATCCAGTTGTGCCCGGGTGTAGGGCATTGTCATGCGCAAGCGATATTTCAAGAACAGCCAGCGACAACTTAATAGCAAAAGTAATTGCTGTAAAAAAAACATGAAAATGCCCAGACCAATTTCCTCACTTGCCGCATACACTGCCCAGGATGTAAGAGCCGAAAATGAACACCACGTCAGCAAGATAACGGGCATCATCAACAGCCATAACATTAAGACCCTTGGGATGGTACGCAACGCGAGCATGGCTTCCACGCGCGCCAAATCGATTGCGCCTGTGAAAAAAACCAAGAACTGCTCACCCAACTGTAATGTCTGCTCAATATCGGCGGTTATGCCGGTGCGCTTATCATTGACAGTCGGGTCAGCATTCTGTGCATCGCCGTGAGCGGCTGCAGAAGTGGTAGAACTCGCACTTGAATCGTGTGGGTTCATAATCGCAACCTTAATGACGACGCAGTAGGTAAGACACCAACCATCCGGCGGCGAAGGCTACGCCGACTGTCGCTAATGGACGTGCCCTAACCACCTCCTCAGCTCGCTCCTCCAACTCCATGGCGCGCGCCTTACCTTCATTGAGGCGAACCTTGGCATTTGCAGCAGTAGCGCTACCAATTGAGCCCACGGCCTCATAAATATTGGAGGTAGCCTCCCTGAACTGCGCAATAGCCTCAGCCATAGTAATGTTGTCAATTTTTCCATTTTCTTTGCTTGCTGAATTATGAACTGAATTTTCAATAGTCATAGCTATTTCCTCTCGATGAATTAATTGCTTAATTAAAAACACATCAACGAACAATCGTCAGTCGCCTAAAGTCTACGTCTGCCGAAAATTAAGGATAGGACAAACAACACGAGAAATACAAAAAACAATATTTGTGCAATTCCCGACGCTGCACCGGCAATACCTCCAAAGCCCAGGAGGCCGGCGATAATAGCTACAACAAAAAACACTAAAGAATAATAAAGCATAAGATTCTCCTTTATTAATGAACTCAGTCGATCTATCTGTTGCAGTTAAATACACTCAATGAGCGTGCCAACTTATCAAAAGCGGGCAGCAAACAACTTTAATAGCATATAAATAGCACCGCTTTAGAACTGTATCCCATTAACAACACGGATTAGCTGATAAAGAAAATTTAAAGGAGGAAAAAAATTAGCAGATATTGGTTGGAATTAAAAAATGAACCAATGAAGTGGTGAATTATTTGCAAAGATTGCAATACAAAGAAAACGTTACACACTGGCTTTTTCAGTATCGCCCCTGTTAATAGCTGTGTCACCATCAAGAACATTGATCCAACCGCCAATTAAATTCAAATGAGAAGAAAGTATTTTGAAGCAAACTAGCAATGGAATTGCGATCAGCAACCCTACTACGCCCCACACCCACCCCCAAATAAACATCCAAAGCACAACCAATAGTGGATTCATATTAAAACGCTGACCCAGTAGGGTCGGCGTTACCAATTGCGATTCAATGAAATTGAGAAAAAGAAATGCACCGGGAACGAGGAGCGCTTGACCAATCGCGTTAAATTCGACAAATCCAACACCTGTAAGAATTATCGTTAATAAAAGTGCGCCAATGTACGGAGCGAAATTTAAAATCGCCGCCAAAGCCCCCCAGAGCAAAGGATCTTCAACACCTAGCATCGCCAACACAGCGTAGGTCGCGAGCCCCAACCCGATATTAATGATGCACATCAATAGCACGTACTGAGAAATATCATCACGCACGGATTGAAAGATAATGACTGCTTTCTTTTTTTCTGAAAAAGAGGATTGGGCACGCACAAAATTACGCATAAGGCTATCGCCGTAAACAAGAAAAAAATAGGTGATCACAAATACCGCAGAGACCTCTATTAAAAACATGGCCGTTGTGCCCGCAACTACAGAAAACGCCGAGAAAAATACTGCTTCCAATGCACTGCTAACCACATCGCTTTGGCCATCGCTGTCGACCATTATCTGCGACCGCAATGACTCGAACCGCTGCGACAGGCCACTCAATTGCGCGGCCAGCTTGTCCCCAAGTTCGGGCAGGCTTTCAAGCCATTCCGCTGCCGGATCAATCAGTAGCACAAATGCAGAACCAAGTGCGACCATCAGGGTAATCACCACAATTGCGGCTGAAAGTGCGTGGGGTATTCTAAAGCGGGTTATATACCTTACCACCGGGCTGGAAAATAGTGCGATGAATGCTGCAACAAATATCGGCAACAATAATGTGCGGCAAAAATACATGGTGTAGAGAACCGCAATCACCATGAGAATATTAAGGGCTAATGCAATGGTATTTTCTTTTTTCAAAGTGAATTCGCGAATCATCAATGGGCTGTTCATAGGATTTCCTTGAATTCGAGTTAGCTAGCCCCCTGCCATATTCGTACCAGTTCAACTCTTTTATTGAAACTTTAATGGGAACTGGATTTAGCAACTCTTTCCTGAGTTTCGGATCTTCCAAGACCTATAAAAACTTACAATTTTTGTATTTATTTCAATAAATTAATGTTGTTTTTAGGGCTGCCAATCAAAAGCAATCCAGTACCTCAAAATCACTTGAAATTCACACAACACACTCAATATTCACCGTAGCTCCAGAAGGGCACATTTCACAATCACTCTTGAACTACCGCCAATGATTTGCCGGTGAGGGCCCTGGCCAAAGGAATGCCACAACTCAAGTAATGCGTGATGAAATTCAGAAAAAAGAGTGAATACAGTAGCTTACGAAGACTTTGTGAATATTTTTTTAAATTGACAAATACGTTCAGCCCGGATTCAGGTGTAATTTAGGCTTTATCCCTTCGGCTGAATGGTTTAGTCTTACTTTTCCTATCGTAAAAAGAGCATACAAACCACTTGAACACCCAGGTTATAACCCCTCCGGAACTTGCCACCCAGTCGTTAACGCTGGAACCTAGTGATAGTCGTCGCCTTGCCAATCTCTGTGGCCTCCTCGGCCAACATCTGCGCCAGATTGAAGAACGCCTCGAAATAGAAGTCCGTAATCGCGGCAGCGAATTTGAACTTACCGGCCCGACGCCCAAAGTTCGCGCTGGCGCTGAACTCTTGCGCAGACTTTATGAGACCACCGAACACAACGACCTTACCCCTGATGAAGTGCATCTGGCACTGCAAACCTCTGGTATAGAACAACTTATGGCACAACTTGATAATGCTGATGCCAAGGCATTAGCCGGCGACATACTTACCACCGAACCTTCAACCCCTAAGGATGATGAAGGCGGTATTACCCTGATCCGCACCAAAAAATGCACAATTAAACCGCGTGGCCTGAATCAACAGCGCTATGTGCGCGCAGTGCAAAAAAACGACATCAACTTCGGTATTGGGCCGGCCGGTACAGGCAAAACTTACCTCGCGGTAGCCTGTGCGGTAGAAGCCCTGCTCAAAAACGAAATAGAACGCATCCTATTGGTACGTCCGGCGGTTGAAGCGGGTGAAAAACTCGGCTTCCTGCCCGGCGATCTCGCCCAGAAGGTCGACCCCTATTTGCGCCCACTTTATGACGCCCTATTTGAAATGCTGGGTTTTGACACAGTTGGCAAGCTAATGGAGCGCGGCGTCATCGAGGTAGCGCCGCTGGCGTTTATGCGCGGCCGCACCCTGAACAACTCGTTTGTGATCCTTGATGAGAGCCAGAATACTACCCGGGAGCAGATGAAGATGTTCCTGACCCGTATCGGTTTCGGCACCACCGCCGTAATTACCGGCGACCCAACCCAGATCGACCTGCCGCGCGGTATGGCTTCTGGCCTGCGCCACGCAATTGAGGTGCTGGATAACGTGAATGGCATCAGTTTTACCAATTTCACCTCCAAGGACGTAGTTCGCCATCCGATCGTCCAACGCATCGTGGAAGCTTACGAGGCCTTTGAACAGCAGCAACCGAAGCAAGATATCTGATCATGGCCTATCAAATCGATATCGAAAGCAACAGCCAAAGCCGGCAGATTCCCACCTTGGCGGAGCTGCAAAACTGGATTAGCGCGGCTCTAACAAGCCAGGAATTTGAGGAAGCGGAAGTCAGTGTTTATATCGTCGATGAAGCAGAAGGGCAGGAACTGAATGCCCAATATCGCGGTAAAGATTACCCCACCAACGTGCTCTCCTTCCCCGCCGATATTGCCGAGGAAGTTGGCGTACCCTTGTTGGGTGACTTGGTCGTCTGCGCTCCTGTGGTTGAACGCGAGGCACTAGAGCAAGGTAAATCCTTACATGCCCATTGGGCGCACATGCTCATCCACGGCACTTTACACCTTGTGGGTTTTGACCATATTGACGACGACGACGCAGAAACCATGGAGACCCTGGAAACCCAAATTGTCACGGGTTTAGGGTATCCTGCCCCCTATCAAGAAATCACTGAAAAATAAAAGACCTTGGGAACTTACATCATGTCGGACGACCATCCGAGTAGCACAACTACTGAAAAGCACGAGCGCTCCTGGCTCGACAAATTACTTCACGCATTCAGTGCGGAGCCCAAATCCCGCGATGAATTACTGGAAATCATCAAGGACGCCGCCGACAACCAATTGTTGGATCAGGAAGCTCTGAGTATTATCGAGGGAGCACTCGACGTATCCTCCTTGCAAGCGCGCGAAATTATGGTGCCGCGCTCCCACATAGTGGCCATCCGCCTCGAAGACTCCCCAAAAGAATACCTACCGCAATTGATTGAATCAGGCCACTCGCGCTTCCCCGTGATCGGCGAAAATATCGACGATGTGAAAGGTATTTTGCTCGCAAAGGATTTATTGCCTCTGGTACTGAAAGGTACAGACAATTTTAATCTCGAAAGCGTTTTACGCCCCGCCACCATTATTCCCGAGAGCAAACGCGTCAACGTATTACTGCGTGAATTCCGCGAGAATCGCTACCACATGGCGTTGGTGATGGATGAGTACGGCGGCATTACCGGCTTGCTCACTATTGAAGATATCCTCGAAGAAATTGTAGGTGAAATCGAAGATGAAACCGATGAGGAAGACGAGGCATCCGACTTCATCAAACGCGTCAGCGAAAATGATTACATCATCAAGGCGCTAACCCCGATTGAAAACTTCAACGAGTTCTTTGATAAATCATTTAGTGATGAAGACTTCGATACTATTGGTGGAATTTTGATGCAGGAATTCGGGCATTTGCCCAAACGCAATGAGGTGGTACGCATAGATAATATGCAATTCCGGGTACTTTACGCTGATAACCGTCAAATCCATTTATTGCGTCTGACAATATTAAGCGATTAACCTACATACCGTTTCAACCGAAAGTAAATCCCGCCAAAAGGCGGGATTTTTTTACTGGCCACACAATAGACAAATTTCATGTCCGATAAAATTTTGAAACTCCCCCAACCTATCGCTTTGCTAATTGCGGCGCTGAGCGGTGCGCTAATCACCTTGAGTTTTGCCCCGTTTCACCTGTGGCCAATTGCAATTGCCAGCATGGTTGCTTTTGCACTCCTACTAAAAGAGCAATCGCTTAAGAGCGTTTTGTGGCGCAGCTTCGCATTTGCGGTGGGATTCTACGGCGCTGGAATTCATTGGATTTATGTAAGCATCCACAATTTTGGTGGTGCATCACCCTTTTTCGCCGCGTTTCTGGTTTTTATATTCGCCTGCGCGATGGCAGCTATTTTCATCCTGCCTTTTTATGTTTTTGGCCGCTGGTTTAGTCGCCATTCACTTGGATTGATCATTGCACTGCCCGCTTGCTGGCTGCTGGGTGAATGGATGCGCACCTGGTTCCTGACTGGCTTCCCCTGGTTGTTTCTGGGCTACGCGCATATTGATTCGCCACTCGCCGGCTGGGCGCCAGTGACAGGTGTTATCGGAATTGGATTTATTTTGGTGCTGACTGCGGCAGTCTTGTCCGAGTGGTTATGGCAACTGAAACAAACTCCGCCCAATAAAATAGTGCTGGTCATTGCCAGCGTAACCTGCGGCATATTGTGGATTGCCGGAGCGGGCTTAAACCAAATTACCTGGGCAGAAGCTGACCCGGCGCCAATAAAAATCGGCATGGTGCAACCCAATATCGACCAAAGCACCAAGCTCAGTTTTAACCAGGAAACAACCTTGGCCGCACTCAACCAGTTGCGCGAATTGAGCGCAGATTTGTGGACCAACGATTGGGTCATCTGGCCAGAAGCAGCCATTCCAACCTCGCTGACGTACCACGAAGCTCTGCCCTTTCTCGAAGAGATGAATACCAAGGCCAGTATGCACAACACGGCATTATTTACCGGTGTGATATATGACGATCGCGACGAACAAAGATATTACAACTCGATTGCAGGACTCGGCGAGGGTTATGGTTTTTATCACAAACGTCGCCTGGTGCCTTTTGGCGAGTACTTACCCATAGATCAACTACGCGGCCTGATTGAGTTTTTTGATTTACCTACCTCCTTTATTCATTTGGGGCCGCAAGATCAGCATGGGCTGATCGCAAAAGGCGTGCGCATTACACCGGCGATTTGTTACGAAATTGTCTACCCGGATTTAATCGCACTGGCCGCCAAAGAAACCCAAGTGTTACTGAGCGTAAATAACCTCGGCTGGTTTCTCGACTCTATCCAGCCAAAACAATTTATGCAGATGGCGCAAATGCGCGCGCTGGAAACCGGGCGCTATTTGGTTTACAGCACTAACAACGGCCCCAGCGCCTTTATCGACAATCGCGGCAAAATCCTTAGCCACAGCGATTCATTCAAAGCGCAAACCTTTACCGGTGTAGTCTACGCGGTTAAAGATTGGACGCCGTTTATGGTGTACGGCAGCGGCCCACTGGTAATACTGGCAGCATTGTTATTGCTAGGCATTGTCGTGCCGCAGCTACTCAAGCGAGAAGCTATACCCCAGGAAGGGGAATAATTATTTCGAATGTAATAGCAATAATTGAGCTGTAGTGGACGGGCTTTGTAGTTAGAGTAAACCCAACGTTACTGACGATTATTGCTATGAATACCACTTCTACCACAATCGCCGATCCACGCTTGCAGCTGCTCGGCGATGCCAAGGCCGATGGCCAATTTATTTATGCCGTTATCACCACCGGCATTTACTGTCGCCCGGGTTGCCCTTCACGTCGCCCTAACCCGGATAACTTGCGCTTCTTCACTGATCACCTCCAAGCGGAAGCTGCAGGTTTTCGCCCATGCAAACGCTGCCACCCGCAGCATTTAAGTAGCTATGTCCCGCAGGCACAGCGCATTTCCAATTTATGTCGTTTTATTGAAGCAGCCGAACAGGCGCCCAGCCTCGCGGAGCTTGCAGAATTTTCTGGCATGAGCGTTTATCACTTGCAGCGCTCGTTTAAGGCAGCGACGGGCTTATCGCCGAAAGCCTACGCCAAGGCGTATCGCGATCAACAGCAACCGCGCAAATCACTGAGCAAAGAAAAGAAACAGGCTGCAACAATCTATTTTGCGCTGGATAAATGCTCACTCGGAATGATTTTAGTGGCACAGAGTGAACAAGGTATATGCGCCCTGTTGCTGGGTGACGCTGTGCAGCAATTGGTTGCGGATTTGCAAAAACGATTTCCAACAGCCGAGCTGGTGGCGGGCGATGCCAGTTTTCAAAAAATTGTTGCGCAGATTCTCGATGCCATTGCACAACCGCAATTGCGCCTGGATCTTCCATTGGACATTCGCGGTACTTTGTTTCAACAGCGTGTTTGGCAGGCGTTGCGGAATATTCCAAGCGGCGAGACGCGCAGCTATCGGGAAATCGCAGAGGCGATTGGCGCCCCCAACGCCGTGCGCGCCGTAGCCGGAGCGTGCGCCGCCAATGCGATTGCGGTTCTGATTCCCTGCCATCGTGTAGTGCGCAATGACGGAAATTTATCCGGCTATCGCTGGGGCATCGCGCGCAAACAAAAACTATTGCAGCAGGAAGCCGAACAGGCCAACACATCAACATTTAACATTTGAAACAAATCCATGCCGACCATAATAGAAACCCGCATCGCTCTCCCGCGCAATTTTCGGACTGCGGATTTTTTGGCATTCCACCAGCGCGATACCCAAATGCTCGCCGAAATTGTCAGCGGCAATCAATTGCAAAAAGGTATTGTCTGGCAAGCTATGCCCGCCTGTATCACGTTCAAATTTACTAAACAACACGCGAGCATCAGCCTCCAAATAGATTCGGGCCGCAAAAAACTGAATGCAGAAATAACCCAAGCCCGCTTACTACAACAAGCGCGACACATGCTTGGACTTAACCAGAGCATTGGCGAATTTGAACAATTTGTTGCAACACACCTTCATCTAAACCCGCTGATTACGCGACAAGCAGGTCTGCGTGTTCCGCAAGCGGCAACTACATTCGAAGCATTGACCTGGGCCATTATTGGCCAGCAAATTAGCGTGAGCGCTGCTGTTTCAGTGCGCCGTAAATTGATCCAGCATGCAGGTCTGCAACACTCCTCCGGCATCTGCTGCTATCCAGCAGCGGCGCAAGTCGCGGCACTGAGTGAAGCTGAGTTGCGACCGCTCGGCTTTTCGCAAACCAAAGCCCGTACGGTGATAGAACTGGGCAAGGTGATCGACAGCGGCGAACTACCGCTCGATGATTGGTTAACAGATTACTGGGATGGCAAGGCACTCGCCGCACAAGATATTTACGACGCGTTAATCAAGATACGCGGGATCGGCCCCTGGACGGTTAACTACACATTATTGCGTGGATTTGGCTGGCTCGATGGTTCACTGCACGGCGACGTCGCCGTAAGGCGCAACTTGCAATGGTTGCTAAATACACCTGACAAAATTGAGGAAGAGGCAGCGCGCCAGTGGCTAACCGAGTTCTCTCCCTGGCGTGCGCTGGTTGCCGCACATTTGTGGGCAATGCAAAAACCGGAAGGCTTTTGATTGCCAGCTCCAATTATTTAAGTAACAAAGTCAGTGTTTGGTCGCATCGATGTGGTAATTCGGCTCTTCCACAAACTTGGCCCCCCCACCAATAACACTCTCGTCCGTGGTAGTGGGGATCGCATTGCTGTGGAAACTGGTTACCAGCTCCTGTGCCATGCGCAGATGGTGGTTAAGTTTCTCCAACACCACAAATAGGAAAGCACGCATTTCCTGATCATTGGAGCGCGCGGCAGTGCGAAAAAGTTGGATAGTGTCTTGATGGAATTGCAACTGATGATTGACATAGGTTGCATCGAACGCACTCTCATCTTCAACCGGCAATAAATATTGCCGCGCCGATTCCATCAACTCTGCTTCATCAGCGACCGGTAAATTTTTCAGCTGGGCAATAGACAATAATTCCTGGTTGAGCGCGATGTGGTCATCAATCATTTGTTGCGCAAAAATCTGGATGTCCGTCGATGTGGACTTTTGCAATGCAAGCTTGGCGGTCTCTACCTCCGCAATCCCTTTTGCGACGGCCTCTTCGATAAATCGGGTCAGGTCAAAATTCCGTTTGGCAGTCACGCCCACTAAGGCATACCCAGCCGCAAACGCAGCGCTGACTAATAACAGGTTGGTGGCTTTCATGATGCGTACCTCGCAATGGGAATTACAAAAACGCGAAAACGTAAAGGCTGTTCAACTCGCACAACCACAATCCAAAACAAATCCTAGCCCTTGTTTTACCCTACTTCCGTACGCTAGCCCGCATAACTTTTTTCATTTCCAGAGCAGCGGTTAAAACACTGTAAGGGCGCTGCACGTGAATTGGTTGCACTCAAAAACGTTGGATAAATATCTTCTAAAATATATTCCAATTGGTAACGCATGGCACCTCCAACCACATATTTAAACTGCCATTTTTTATGTTCCTATACTGAAACATCGCGATTATTTTCAGAGACAAGATTTGGGGATGCACCTATGAAGTGCCCAGTCATATTGCCTAGCGAACCTGCCCGATTGAAAGCCTTATCCGCTTATGGATTTGACGATGAACAGCTGCTGCAAAGCCTCGACCCGGTTGTCCGTATCGCCTCGCGGATGTTTGGAATGCCCGTCGCCGCCGTCAATATGATCGGTAGCGACCATGTTTTTTTTGCTGCAAGCACCGGTGTTGGCCATGTGGATATGCGCCGCGATGTTTCATTTTGCGCGCATGCAATTAACCAAGCGGATGTCATGCTAGTTCCCGATGCAACTCTCGATGAACGCTTTCACGACAATCCCCTGGTGACCGGCGATACCAACCTGCGCTTTTACGCGGGCGTCCCACTTATGTCGCCCGAGGGGCTGGCGCTGGGCGCACTCTGCATTATCGATGATCAACCCCACCACGACTTCTCCCCGGAGGATTGCAAGCGTCTGCAGGAGCTGGCGAAGATGGCGTCTGACAGACTCGAGCTGAGGCGCATTGAAGTGGCCGCAGAGCGCAGCACACCACAAATCCAAGAAGATGCGAGCAGTTTCCCAACGCCGCATGAAGAGCAGGAATTGCGTCAGCAAGCGAGTGTTGACGGACTTACTGGCCTCGCCAATCGGGCAAAATTTTATCGCCAGGTTGAAGATGTCCTCATCCGCCCTGCTCCGGTCGCGTTGATGATGATCGACATTGATGGGTTTAAAGATGTCAACGATACCCTCGGCCACACCTTGGGTGACGCCATCCTGCGCGAGCTGGCTACCCGTTTGCAGCAATTGGTGGGCGAAGGCGATCTTGCTGCCCGCATCGGCGGGGATGAATTTGCACTGATGCTGACGGGCATGACCGATGCGGGTGCGGCTACGCAATTGGCGGAGGCGATATTGGTAGCCATAGCACGCCCCATCAAGGTCGACAGCCACCAAGTCCATATCTCGGCCAGTTGCGGCATCGCCCTCGCTCCCGCGCATACGCAGGAAGCTCTGGAGCTGGTGGGCGATGCAGACCTCGCGCTGTTCAAGGCAAAACGTGTCGGCCGAGGGCGTGTATATGTGTTTACCCCAAGCCTGCGCATGGAGGCCATGGCGCGTCGGCTTTACGGATTGGAGTTACACCGCGCCGTGGATAAAGGTGAATTTGTGCTCTTCTACCAGCCACAGATCAGCCTTTCAGACGGCTCGATTACCGGGGCCGAAGCCTTGATCCGCTGGCACCACCCCGAGCGGGGAATTTTAGCGCCGGCCGTTTTTTTGCCTGCGTTGGAAGGAGGCCCCCTCGCAGCAACCGTCGGCTCCTGGATTCTCAACGAAGCCTGCGCCCAAGCTGCTTACTGGCGCCGCAGCGGCGCGCCCCGGTTCCGTATCGGCATCAACCTGTCGGGCGCCCAATTTCAAGTAGGCGACTTGGCAACGGAGGTCATGGAGACGCTGGCGCGGCACGGTTTGCCACCCGAGGCGTTGGAGCTGGAAGTGACAGAAAATATTGTGTTGGATAACGACGACATAGTCCTCGGCGTTTTACGGCGCTTGCATGCACAGGGCGTCGGCATCGCATTCGACGATTTCGGCACCGGCTATGCTTCACTCAGCCTGCTAAAATCCTACCCACTCTCGCGCATTAAAATGGATCAATCCTTCGTGCGCGGCATACTGACCTCCAAACGCGACGCCTCGGTGGTGCGCGCGATCCTCGATATGGCGCGCAATTTCGACTTGGAAACTATTGCTGAAGGAGTTGAATACGAAGCCGAATACAACTATTTACGCCGCGAGCACTGCGATGAAGCGCAAGGCTTCCTGTTCGGAAAGCCTATGTCAGCACCGCAATTCGAATTGATGTTTGGCATAGGTCGCGCCAAGGCGATTGCTTAATGCGATTGCCACTGGGACTGAATGACAGTTATTTTTCCGGCTTGTTATCAGTTACCAAAAATTCCAAGCCTACACCAGGATCTTCCTCACCACTGATCGAAAAATTTGCCGGACTCGCCGCCTTGCTCGCCTTGTGCTCCAATACGATGTCTTTATTAACCGGATAGATATGGTCGGTGGCGGGCGCCTCATGGAAATGACTATCAGGAGTGCCGGGCACTGTTAGTTTTTTAGCTGTCGCTGATTCATCACAAGTGGACACAGCAAAATCCAAGGGCTTGATCCGCTCGCCGCGCCGGTCAGCGTAGATGCGCGTGAATTCCGCGCCGAATAATAAAATCAAACCGGCGTAGGAAACCCACAGCATAATTAAAATGACCGTGCCCGCAGCACCATAGGCAGACGCCGGATTGCTGTGGCCGAAATAAATCCCCAGTGCGAATTTTGCAAGGACAAACAATAATGCGGTCACCAGTGCACCTACCCATACATCCCTCCAGGGCACTTTGGCATCGGGCAAAAATTTGAAGATAGCGGCAAATAAAAAAGTGATGACACCGAGGGACAGAGAAACATCAAGAAAACGAAATACAATGTTGAACGTCTCGGAAAAATAATAAGCCACCCAACTGCTCACAATCGATAACAATGCCGACAGCATGAGCGACACCAGCAATAGAAAACCCACTGCCAAAATAAGCCCGAAAGAAAATATCCGATCCACTACCATTTTTAAAATTTTGCGTCTCGGATCGGGCTTTACTTCCCAGATTAAATTCAATGTCTGTTGCAGTTGGTAAAAAACGCCAGTCGCACCAAAGATCAAGGTGGCTATTCCCACTAAGGAGGCGAAAGTAAAATCCTGATGGACGCTGGCATTGGCAATGATTGCTTCAATATCCTTTGCAGTGTTGCCGCCGATCATCGCGCCTATTTCGTTGCTGAGACGACTGGTCACCGCCTGCTCACCGTAAAAATAACCCGCCAGATTAATAATGATAACCAGCAGTCCCGGCAGGGAAAAAATTGTGTAAAAAGCAATCACAGCCGTACTGCGGAACGGCTCGCGTTCCATCCATTGGTTGTATGTGTCGCGAAAAATTAACGCTAAATCTTTCATTTTTCCAAACAACGTCATCTTTGATCCTTATCTCGTGAGAGGATGAAACCTACAGGTTTATTATCCGGTTTTGCCATTCTAACGTATGTGCGCTCGCCCACCGTCATACTAGCCGGTAACCCGACCGGGCTGCAAAGCGACATGGCGAACAGAGAGGCATCCAGCGCCTCGCGCATAGTGATTATCACACAGTAACAGCACCCAATATTAAAATTACCAAGAGCTTCCTATGGGCAACGGCAACTGGTTTCTGTTAATCGGCATATTAATGCTAGGGCGTGGCCTGACGTCCACCGTCCTTAAGCGTTCTCCATTTAGCTCCTCGATTATTTATCTCGCGGCAGGAATCATC
>DATIDX010000334.1:0-4962 GCA_035456025.1 Cellvibrio sp.
GCCGGTTCGCAAAGCTCTGGCGTGTTAAGCAGTATGGCAAAGGCTAATTGTTATATTCGCCTGGAGGCAGAGCGGGGGACAGTACTGCCAGGTGAAACGGTCACCGTTATCCCTTTCGATAGCTTTATTCGCTAATTACGGTGAGGTTTTTTTGGATTTACTATCGCTGTTAATTGCTTGCGGTATTTTTTTTGCGGCCGTCTTGTATTCTTCAGTGGGACATGCGGGTGCCTCTGGCTATATTGCAATTATGGCGCTTGCGGGGCTCGCCCCGGAAAGTTTGAAACCGGCCGCACTTGCGTTAAATATTTTAGTCGCCACTATCGCCAGTACTAAATATATTCGCACTGATGCATTTTCCTGGTCGCTGCTGTGGCCATTAATTATCACCTCTATTCCCTGCGCTTATCTCGGTGGCGGACTAACGCTTCCAAGTGATTATTACAAACCTATTCTGGGTGCTGTATTAATTTATGCGGCATTCCATTCGTTTTTAACTGCTAAAAAAGCGCCTACCCAAAAAATACAGGCACCAAAAAAATGGTTGTTAATGTGTGCGGGGTTAATTATTGGGTTCTTGTCGGGGTTAGTCGGTGTCGGCGGGGGAATTTTCCTGAGCCCTCTATTGTTATTTCTGTGTTGGGGGGAAACTCGCGTAATCTCGGGTGTAGCCGCAGTATTTATTTTGGTAAATTCCGTAGCGGGCTTGCTAGGGGTCATGTCCATGCATCCGGTATTGCCAGAGGGCATTGGCTATTGGGCAGTTGCCGCCATATTGGGTGGCTGGTTGGGTGCGGAATTCGGCAGCAAACGTTTTAGTGTTACCGTTATTCGCCAAGTAATGGCGGTGGTACTGTTGGTTGCCGGAGGAAAGATGTTTTTAGGGTGAGGCTGATTTTTTGCAGCTAATTTTTTATTTTCTCCCCATATTTTCAAGAATCACAATTCTTGGTGTAGGACTTGGCTTTACATCTTTACTTTTATCACTTGAGTTATTCATTTTAAATAAAAGATCCAACCTAAGGCTACCGGCGATAATATCCAGATATCCGTCTCCGGTGACATCGGCTAATTCAAATGATGCAATGCTCGCTGGTTTGGCGATAAGGTCGTGTTGAATAAAGTTCTGCTTGCCGTCATTTTCAAACCAAACCATGCTTTGTCGTTTTGGATCATTCCAATCATTCATAAAGCTGCTCGCCACTACATCCAAATCGCCGTCATTATCCATATCGCCGGCTAGTGCCAAGGCTGCTCCATAAAAACTGCCTATATCGCGGTATCTAAATGTTTTACCATCAAGGTTTTCTAACCACTGAACGCCATGATACGGTTTTAAATCATTTTGAGTGTCGTAAGCATCGCCATTGGTAAACAAAATATCCATGTCGCCATCTAAATCCAAATCAACCAAGCGCATACTGGTGGAGCCAAACATGGGGTGTGGGCCGCGTGCGAGCACACTTTGAGTAAATTGTTTGTTGCCTTGATTAATAAAAGCCATAAATAATTCATGCTCTTGAGATATGAGGCTAATGAAGTCCATGTGCCCATCGTTGTTTATATCCCAAGGAATTATGTTGAGTGCACCGGTCACGTTTAATAGGCTTCGTTTTGCATGCTTGTTGTTACCCTGATTTTCTAACCAGAATATTTCACCGCTATTACCTCCTCCAAAGGCTGCAACTATTATGTCAAGATCGCCATCCTTATCTACGTCGATGGCTCTGACTTCTGCAATACGGCCTATGCCATCCATAAGCATTTCTTTGGAAAATGTTCCGCCGGTTTTTTTTCTGAGTAGAAAAATTTTCCCTACCTGTTTATCGGTATACGGAAGAACGCCAATATCTCCAATAAGCATATCGTTATCAAGATCACCATCATAATCAATAATATCGGCGTAAACAGATGTGCTTATGTCAGCAATTTTTTGCTCATTCCATTTTCCGTTATCTTTTGATAGTAAAAATACCGCATTATTGCTCATATCACTTACTATAAAGTCGGGATTCTTACTGCCATTAATAGCTGCCAGTTTGATATTGGTGATAAGGGGCATATCTTGAGTTGCGCCAACTACATGCTGTTTGAATGTCAGCCTGTCTGACGGTTTGTTGTAAGGCAGGACGGGCAAATTTTCAGGTGCAGTGCCATAATAGAATGCCGTAATATCCCGCGTTTGATTGGCATCTATGATTGCTTTTCCATATTTCTTTAAGGCAATCTCGTTCATCGTCTCGATTATTCTTGGCCAACTCTTTTTGGGAGCAATATTAGGGCTTGGCATTGAATGGCATGAGCCACAGTAGTCCTTTGCCATGCTGACAATTCGATTAATATTTTCGTCAGAGATAGTGTTGTGGCTAGATAACAGCGCCAGTGCTGAAAATAAATAACAAATAATTTTTATATTCATAATTTAACGTAACGCTAGAGTAGTGTGTAAATATTCCAAACCAATTATGGGGCTTAACTAGAAAAATTGAGATGTTTACCAACGTTGAGCGAGTTGCTCGTCACTGTCTTTGTCTGAAACCCAATAGGATTCCGGTTTGCTATCCGGATTAGGCATCAAGGTTTCTTTTTTCCAAAAAGGGGCACTGGTTTTGAGTTTATCCATGATGAATTGAGCAGCTTCAAAGGCATCGGTACGATGTGCGCTGGATACACCTACCAACACAATTTGATCACTCGGTAATAGCTTCCCGGTGCGATGTATTATTGTTGTGCGCTGCAACGCCCAGCGTGCGTTTGCCTGCATACTGAGCTTGCCCAGCATGGTTTCTGTCATGAGTGGGTAATGTTCCAATTCAAGACTAACCAGCTGTTGTGGAGGAATAAAATCGCGCACCAGCCCGCTAAATAATACGACTGCACCGCAAGTAGAATTTGTAGTAATTAACCGGTTGTATTCCTTATTTAAATCAAAATCATCCGTTTGTACACGCACTAGATTACGCATCTAAACCCATCCTAACCACCTGTCACGGGTGGAAAAAAAGCGACCTCATCACCCGCTGCGATGGCGGTGTCATTACTAGCCATGGCATGATTAACGGCTATTAGTAACTTTTTTTCTAAAAATATTTTCTCCCAGTGCGGATGTTGTTTGACAATAAACGTTTTAAGCTGATTAATGTTTTCGCCTGAAAAATCCTGGACAAACAGTTCAGCACAACCTAAGCGCTCGCGTAATTCAGCGAAAAAACACACTTTAATCATGCGTGTGCTCCTTTTGCCAGTCACCGCTTTTTCCGCCGGATTTTTGTTCCAGATAAATACTGCTTATCTCCATGTTTTTATCTACCGCTTTGCACATGTCATAAATAGTCAGTGCTGCAACGCTTGCAGCAGTAAGCGCCTCCATTTCTACTCCCGTTTGGCCAGTGGTTACGCAGCGGCTGCGAATAAAAATGGCGCCAACAGAGACATCACACACAAAGTCTATGCTAACTTTTGATAGTGCCACCGGATGGCAGAGTGGGATTAAATCTGCAGTTTTTTTCGCGGCCATAATTCCCGCAATACGAGCTACCGCTAACACGTCGCCTTTTTTTAGGCTGGCATTTTGGATCAGGCCAATAACATCGGAGCGGGTAATTACCATCGCACTGGCTACTGCGATGCGTTTGGTGATGGTTTTATCGCTAATATCCACCATGCAGGCAGCGCCGGTTTGATCGAGGTGCGTCAACGCTGGTAGGGTGTGATGCGTGTGTTGCTGGTTCATCGTCATATTCGTTCCGTTTATCCGCGTGTTCCGCAAGGTAGACGATGAGTCTTTTTTAAATGCGGTACAAAGTTGCATGGGCCCTGTGTGGAATCCAATTGGTATTTAATGATCTCATCCCACGCTGTTTTGCAGGCGTTAGTGGAACCAGGTAAACAAAAAATCAGCGTGTTATTGGCAAGCCCGGCAACCGCGCGGGATTGAATAGTGGAAGTACCAATATGGCGATAAGATATCTGGCGAAATAATTCGCCAAAGCCTTCTACGGTTTTATCAAATAAGGGGGTCATGGCCTCCGGGGTTGAATCGCGTCCGGTAAAACCCGTGCCTCCCGTAATTAAAATAACCTGAATTTTTTCATCGGCAATCCACTGCGAACACTGGGCTCGGATTTGATAAATATCGTCAATGACCAGAGCGCGTGTGGCGAGTTGGTGTTGTGCATCTTGTAGTCGCTCAATTAACGCCGCACCGGAAGTGTCATTGGCAATGCTACGAGTGTCAGATACGGTCAGTACTGCAATCGCTAGCGGTAAAATATTTTCTGTGGTGTGGTGGCCCATAAATAATACACTCGCTATCTATAGAAAAATTAACCGCCAATCATGGCTAAGTGACGGGTTGAACCGGTGATCTGGTTCTGTAAATCGTGACTGGCAGTTTTATGTTGTAGTGCGGCGCGCAAAAAATTCATTAGCGGTTGCGGGTCATCGCTTTGTAATAATGCGCGCATGGATTGATGTTGCTCGGCAAATAAACATAAATATAATTCCGCTTTGCTGGATACCCGAAGGCGATTGCAATCAGCACAAAAGTTTTTGCTGTAGGGCATTATCAGGCCAATAGAGCCGATATAGTCAGGGTGGATAAATTCTTTGGCGGGGCCAGCATTCGCGCTGCGAATTTTTTGCGTCCAGCCTTCGCTAAGCAACCGTTGTTGAATATTCTCGCCACTTAGATGTTGGCGGGCAAAAAAATCCGCGTTGTCGCCCGTGCGCATTAACTCAATAAAACGAAGGGTAATTCTGCGGGTTTTAATAAATGCAAGAAAATCGTCCAATTCACCGGCATTCTGTTCGCGCAGTAACACAGTATTAATTTTGAGTTGTTTAAAGCCGAGGGCTTGAGCCTCATCAAGGCCCGTTAAAATGCTGCGCAACTTTCCACTGCCGGTGATTAGTTGAAACATCTCCGGGCGCAAGCTATCAATGCTGACATTAAGCGCATCC
>DATIDX010000335.1:0-8390 GCA_035456025.1 Cellvibrio sp.
TTGACTGTTGCGAGCAGCTATCGCGGCTGGAACCTAAAGATCCGGCACACGAGGAGCAGTTCGCTCTTTATACTGGCCTGCTCGCGACCCAAAAGGATACCGCCCAGCAGACAAAAGTCCGCTTGGAAAACCCTCAACAAATCAAGGAAGCGCAGCATTTGATACAGGAACTATATAAATTTGTAATGCAACAATCAGCCCAGCAACTAATTAACCAAGTCCAGACCGAAGCTTATACCGACCAAATTAATCGCTTAGTCCTGCAAATGTCGGTCGATGGACACATTTTTAACGCCCGCCAATCGCAACAGGTCGGCAAAATACGTTTGGCAGTCCACCATTACACACTCGCTCGTAAGGCGTTAGCCAATGAGAACGCCGGACATGGATTTGACAAACAAATTGCACAACTGGACGCTGTCATCGCCAAACTGCAAGAAAAAACCGAATCTACGCAAGAAGGAACTGAAGTACCGCCAAATGCTACTAAAGAAAAACCAGCCCCTGCCGATAAGTCATCAAGCAAGGAATGGAAGCAATTTGATGAAGAAAATGAAAAATGGAAGAAAAAACAAATTTACGATTAAACTTTTGGTAAATTAAAGTTTAATCACCTGGGAAAACGCGCCGCTACTACCCACATTATTAGTGGCGAAGCAAAGCATCCAGTTTATCGACAGCAACGCACCAATCCGAATCTTGATGCCAACTCTCTTGTAAAAATTGTCGCTGAGTAGCGCTCCAGAAATCCGCTTCGGGCAATATGACGTCATCAGGCAGGTGATGCCCCTTAACGAATCTCGCTATTGCTAGATCACTGTTAGGCAGCCCAAGCTGAGTAAATAGTTCTGGTAATTGAATAGTGGTAATTTGCATAATTAATTCCTCCTTTCTTAGCTGTAGATCCCAATAAGAACTAAAAAGTTCACTAATTAAATTGCTTTTTCCTCCGGAATTATTAAAAAGCAGTAGTGTCAGAATCCAGTTTTATATAGAAGCCGTATCCCAAAATTGATCTATTAACTTTTACCACCCCAAATACTTCCCGAGGTTACCCATGAGCAAACCCCAACGCGACATAACCTTGCGCTTTCTGGCAGAACCTCAAGATGTCAATTTTGGCGGAAAAGTACATGGCGGCGCAGTAATGAAATGGATTGACCTTGCGGCTTACGCGTGCTCGGCAGGCTGGAGTAGTCGCTACTGCGTAACAGCCTATGCCGGAGGTATAAGGTTTGTGTCACCAGTTCATGTAGGTAATCTGGTCGAGGTGAGTGCAAAAATAATCTATACAGGAAGATCATCCATGCACATTGCAATAGAGGTAAATGCCTGCGACCCTAAATCCCTTAACCGACACCTCACCACTCACTGCATAGTTATTATGGTTGCGGTGGATGAATCCGGCCAAACAGTTCAGGTGCCCGAGTGGGTGCCACAAACCGACGAAGATAAACAACAGCATGCAAGCGCGATTAAATTAATGGAGATGCGAAAAAAAATTGGAGAAGAAATGGAAATTTTTATATGACGCTATCCAATTTTTATTTTGCGACATAAATTAGATTTCAATTTCCCCAACTTGCACGATCTGGAAACCCTAATGCCACTTGTCTGAAGCACTGAAGCACTGAAGCAGGCAGATAGCGATTTAAATTTTCAATCTAAAAACTATAGTCTCATGTGGTCGCTAAATTTTTAAAACAAAACCTTATAAAATACTAGCGCAGAATAAAAAACTGATATAACCCCCCTCTTTTTATGATCTTGAAATTCAATTCCCTGCCCTTAATTTAGGTTTCGTGATGAGTGTCTTTTCAAGAGCCGTCACGCCATTAATTGTATTAATTTCTATCGCTTCTTCTTGGAGGATATTTTATGAACACAATTGATCTCTCTCCGCTCTACCGTAGCACCATCGGCTTCGACCGCTTAGGTGCATTGTTGGATACGGCGCTCCGTGCTGACCAAGGTTCTGCTGGTTACCCTCCCTACAACATCGAAGTGGCTGGTGAAAATCGCTATGGTATTACCCTGGCAGTAGCAGGCTTCGAGGAAGGTGAGTTGGATATTCAAGTAGAACGTGGCGTATTAACTGTTCGAGGCAAAAAGGCCGATGAAGGTAAAGAGCGCAAGTATCTGCATCAGGGCATTGCCACCCGCGCGTTCGAACGCAAGTTCAGCTTGGCCGATCACGTGGAAGTGACTGGTGCCCAACTCAATAACGGCTTGCTTAATATTAGTTTGGTGAAAGAAATTCCCGAAGCAATGAAACCAAGAAGCATTGCGATCAATAACAACGGGAATTTAATCCAACATAAAGCTGATGAGAGCAAAGCTGCTTAAGTTACTTAGCGGGGGCATTACGCCCCCGCGTCATTTTGATGGATGCTATTAGCATGCCTTCAGAAATTTACGGCGAGCCCCGATCCCTGCCGCTCCCATCAATAAAAGCAACAACGCTGACGGCTCCGATACAGAAACAGAGTTGACTTTCAGGGAATCAAAAGCAAAGTGAGCGGAATTACTACCCAGTTGCAATTCGCCATCGGAATTATATGCACCCCAGCCCGAAAGGAAAACGCCAAATGATCCATCAAATACCGATGCATCATTGACGAATATATCGTGAATATCCAGGCTATCGTTTTTAATCCAATCCAGACCAGCGAGCCCGAGATTCAATTGCATAGTGTTATATGCCCATGAACCATCTGCGAGAAATTCAATCATCACATCGACAGTCCCAAGATAGTCCACGTAATTGCCACTGTATTTTTCATTAGAGTTGTTAAAAAGTTCAATCCTGTCGCCAGAGAAACCAATGTCATCAGAAAAGTGACCCTTCACCAGATCGTGGTTAGTCCAAGATGTGTATAAGGCTTTAAAATCTTCTGGTAGTTCATCCCCGTTTGATTTCGCAAGATCAACTTGAACATTGCCCGACACCTGCTGACCGTAGCTGTAGGAAGCGAGCTCTGAATAGGTGATATGACCGGTGTATTCGATATTAATGACTGCAGCAATTGCTGATAAGGGGGTGCAAAATAACGCAGCAAGAAATCCTAAACGTTTAAGCATTTTTTCGTCCTTTATAAATTATTGAGAACAATCGGAGGCTCCGGTTGTGGCGCATAGAATATCCGTACGTGCATAAATTGGAAAACAATTTTGATGCTGTAATTACTTTTTTCAATCTGCCATTTTGCTCAAGCTGAAATACGATTCATGAATGACAAAGGTACAAGAATGCATTTTTCATGGATGAAAGCATAGGCGCCTCTTTTGTCGTTGCATTTTGTCAAAAGGGCCGCAATACCGATCTGCCATATGCAATAAAACCACACACAGCAACCACCACCAGCCAATAAACGGGAGAATTCATACTGGAAGCGCCCGATAGGA
Organism: Cellvibrio sp.; assembly: GCA_035456025.1. Lineage (GTDB taxonomy): Bacteria > Pseudomonadota > Gammaproteobacteria > Pseudomonadales > Cellvibrionaceae > Cellvibrio. The sequence continues at coordinate 3,406 of DATIDX010000335.1, forward strand.
AATGTATTACGCAAAACGACAACATGATCACAGCGATGCAGATAGCTGAACCGGGCACCAGAAAACTTACAGGTTTGTAAAACGCAGGCAATATCAATCCCAAGGCACACACGAGTTCGACAACTGCCAGCGCAAACCATGCACCAGGAGGAATCGCTTTTAGCGTCGGCATAGTTTGTTCAGCAGTATGCGAAAACTTCCATACCGCGCCCATGATGGTGTGCAGCGCGAGCAGAACCTGTAAAACCCATAGCAAAATATTCATGCATTAACTCCACTGGTATTGTCGATGAGGTGAATATCAAAATTATCCAACGCGTTTTTGTCCATAACGATATCAATGGCGGTAATTTGTCCGTCGGTAACCGCAAAACAAAACGCCACCACCGTTTTTCCTTTCATGCCCCAAGTCGCGCCCGCAAGCCCGTTCACCAATGAGAGCTGGGCACCCTGCGCACTTCCATTCAAAGTATCCGCCACCGCCTTGGCCCCGATAATCTCCGGTGCAAATTGCGGTGCACCTCGGGCTTTATTCGCGCTGGACACTTTTATCGCCGTTTCGTCAGCACGCAGTACAACATCGGGATGCAACAACCGGATCAGCGCTTCAAAATTTCCCTGCCTTGATGCCTGCATAAACGCGGCAACCACTTGCTGTTGGCGCTCTGCATCTTTGCGCGGCATAGTCGCGCCCTGCACACAGCGACGGGCACGGCTGGCAAGTTGTCGCGTCGCCGCCTCGGTGCGCTCGATAATCGGCGCGATCTCATCAAAGGGCAGATCGAATAAATCATGCAGCACAAACGCGATTCGCTCGGCGGCCGTGAGCGTGTCCAACACCAGTAGCAACGCCGGACCTACAGCATCGGCGATCAGCAATTTTTCCTCCATGCCACTCTCAGCGTACTCCGGAAGATCGACCAGTATCTCCTCCAGCGAATCCTCACGCGCAGCTTTGCGCGAGCGGAGCATATCGAGGCACACCCTGGCCACCACAGTGGTGAGCCAGCCGCCGAGGTTATCAATGCTCTCCGAATCCGATCTATGTAATCTGATCCAGGCTTCCTGCACTGCATCTTCCGCCTCGCTGCGCGAACCTAACATGCGGTAAGCCACCGCTTGTAAATGCGGTCGCGTGGTCTCGAACTCTGCTGCCAGCCAATCATTCTTTTCCATTCAGCCCTCAAATTTGTGGTGTTTTTTGTCGTGGTATAGCTATGACGAATCCCGGCCACACAGTGTGACAAGAAATTTAAAAAATATTTTCAGGAATTGTAAACCCATCCGGATCAGCTATTTGCTTAGGCACATGGGAACAAGAGATATACCGGAACTGGAAAGTGAGGAGATTGTTCGAGCGGGAGGATATTGGACAAATGCCGTGTAGCGTCGCAAACCTGACCGTCAGCCGCTCATGGACCACAGGTACAAGAACGGAGTGACATTTACGTAAATTCAACATTAGCTGGATATAAATTATTTACCCAAATTCTTCGACAACAAAAACGCAGCGAGCAGCGTTAATATACCTGCGACTGAAATGTAATAACCCACAAACGGCAGGCCGTAACTGTTACCCAGCCAGTTTGCGATCGCCGGTGTCAAGGACGCACCAATAATTCCCGCCAGATTAAAACTGAGCGACGCGCCGGTGTAACGCACCTCGGTTGGATAAATTTCCGCAAGCGCAGTACCCACCGGGCCATAGGTCAGCCCCATAACACCAAACCCGAGTGATAGCGCAATTAACACTCCGACACTTGAACCTGAGTTGAGTAACGACGAAAAAAACAATCCAAAAATAGCAACCGCGATGCCCGAGATCATTAACATCGCACGGCGGCCGATTTTGTCGGCAATCAGTGCCGATATGCAAATTGCAAACATGAGCGCAAACACCGCATACAATTGCAGGATTAAAAAATCTTCGCGGGTGTAACCCAACTTACTGGTTCCCCAACCCAACGAAAACACCGTGGTTATGTAAAACACCGCAAAGGATGCGATCGCCAAAAATGCACCCAATATCAATACGCGCGTATGTTGTGTTACTACATTTATCATTGGAACCTGCACGCGTTTGTCGGATTCAATCGCCTGTTTAAATGCAGGAGTTTCCTCCAAGCTCAAGCGCACATACAAACCCACAATGACCAACAACGCGCTCGCTACAAATGGAATGCGCCAGCCCCAGCTGAAAAAATCTGCTTCATTTAAATTGTGTGTTAATAATAAAAAAACACCGGTAGAACAGACAAAACCAATAGGTGCGCCCAACTGCGGAAACATACCGTACCAGGCGCGTTTATTTTCCGGCGCATTCTCTATCGCCAACAACACCGCCCCGCCCCATTCACCACCCAAACCTATGCCCTGGCCTACGCGGCACAAACACAACAGCACCGTCGCAGCAATACCAATGGATTCGTAGGTAGGTAATAACCCGATACAAACGGTAGATACCCCCATCGTCATCAAGGCTGCAACCAAAGTCGCCTTGCGCCCGATGCGATCACCGTAATGTCCAAATAACGCCGAACCAACTGGTCGCGCAAAAAATGCCAACGCAAAAGTCGCCAGCGATTGCAAAGCCGCAATTGTTGGATCGCCCGCAGGGAAAAATAACTTGGGGAATACCAGCACAGCGGCAGTGGCGTAAATGTAAAAATCGAAAAACTCAATAGTAGTGCCGATAAGGCTGGCGAATAGGACGCGGAATGGGGAATTGGCGGTTTGCATGAGACTCACTGGGTTATTTTTGTTGTAGGGTTCTGGGAGCCGGCATTATATCTGCCAATGCAACTATCACCAACAGGCACACAGAAACCTAACTTCTGCCCAATAACGGTTGCAAATTCTTCAGCAAATGCGAATAAGACTTTATTGCATGAGCAGATTGTTTCTCTCTAAGCCGTCACTTGAGAAATTCTTCAAGGAAGTGATTTTTTCGTATGAGTAATTAGGAATTGGAAATCATTGCAGTAAAAAGAAGGCTACTGAGTCGTCGATCAGTGTTAAATAAATAGTGCACTACCGCGAAAAATTAATTGTAGATTCTTCTTTTTTGACCAACACGACCTTACAGCCGTCATCGATTGAAAGTTCGTAAGTTAATTGGTCAATGCGCTCTTCCTGAGCAATTGAAACAAGGAATATATTAGTTTTCCTTTGTTTTATTTCACTAATTCCGCCGCCACCTTTGTGCGAATAATTTGACTGAATATCACTCAATATAAATTTAAATAACGCATTGGATTTTTCGATAGCAGAATTTTTGCACTTCATGTCAATTACCCTGGGTTCTTTATTTGCGTTAGATTGAGCTGCACAACCAATCGACAGTAATAAGGCAATCGATATGGTTATGTATAAGCAGATTTTTTTAACTAATTTCAAGGACATTTAATTTTCTACCTATGTTTATCGGGTTGGTTTTTTTGTGATGCGGCTTTTCGATGCAACCTCAGCTACCGTTCTAGGATAATGACGAGTCTGCTTAGGTATCCAATCGCCTGGTAAATTTATATTACCCCTTACAAAAATATTTATGAGGGCTTGTCGTCAAAGATTAGCATTACTATCGCGTAATCGCACACCTTGCCCCATCACTGCATATTTGTCAGCATCAGCAACTCCGTAACAAGCTGACGCATTTGTGTTGGCGGGTGGACAATGGGAATTGCCAACATCCACATGAGGCAACCCTAAAAGATGTCCCACCTCGTGAGCATGGGCTTTTTGCATTATTGAACGCCCATTACTATCAGTACCTTTCGGCACAGAATTGGTATCTAAACTGTCACACAATTTGGCATGAGATCCAAACCAGGTTTCACTTTTATTTAACCTGACCACTTCAATAGTATGATGCGACTTAAAGCCAGGAGTTGCATCAGCACCTTGCAATTTGAATCAGCACCAAACATTGGGAATATATTTAACCCCAGATTCCTGCAAATCCATTAATGAAAATTTATTAATAAGCCAGAATTTTCAATCCAATATTTCTTTGCTGATTGGAAAAAATTCAAACCAAATCAATTAGATCCTATAAAAGTAAATGCCATACTAAAAAAAGCAGGAGCATTTTCGAAAAATACATACTCATTGATGATCACCAATGGTGCCAAAGCCCTTGGAATGAAAGGTTCTGATTCGGGCCGCGGAGGAAAGCTGGGAAATGGCCATATACAAACAATTGAAGATTGTTTGCGTAAAGGTGGCTTGGTTATGCTGCATGTTGACTACAAAGGCAACGCCCAAGGCGACCATTGGGTTTTATTAACAGAAAAAACTGCTTCTGGTGATTACATAGCCATTGATCCTGCATACGGCAAAGAAATCACATTCACAAGAACACCATCTTCAGGAACAACTGTTAAATCGGTTATTCTATACGGCAAAAGCCAAGCCAACGCTAAAAACGCTGGTGGCTATAAAGTCGTAAGGTTTGTCACACTTACCGCTGCATAAAAGGTATGTTATGAAATTTACATTTTTAAAATCAGCAAAGCTAGCGCTGTTATTTTCAGTAGCCATATCTCAAATAAGCTGCGCTGAAAATACGACAGAGCCATACTTCCCTGGACTATCTGACATTACAGCAGTTTCTGAAACTTGCTCTAATTATCAAGGCTACTCAATAAAGCTAATCGAAAAGGAAGGCGATCAGCAGTTTGATCTTTATAAAAGCCCTGACTGTAAAGATGCAAAAATTTACTCTCTGGTTTTAGGAGTTGAAGCAAACCTTGCGGGTATTTGGCAAAACTTTCTGGTGTTTGATGAAGGCACGGATGTCAATGGGCATAACTTACGTTTAGTCTCCACTGTCGAAAGCGAAGAAGTGCACACACTCGCTTTTGAAGGCGATGCGCCGCTGTTTGAAAATAAAAAAATTATTTATTTCGTACCCAGCGAAGAAGAAGCAACAGCCAAGCAATGTAATGCATTAGGAATTGATTTTAAGGATTTGAAAGAAAACTCCG
>DATIDX010000336.1:0-23730 GCA_035456025.1 Cellvibrio sp.
GAGGATTAGCCTCTGGCACTAATAGGTCAGTTGTCTGGATGTGCAGATGTGCAAAAGAACTGGCCGCAATGGCCGCTGTTTGCTGCGCCCGCACCAAGGGACTTGCCCAAATTTGCGCGAGCGATGCCATGTCTAATGCGCGTGCACTCATTATCCTCGCGGTATCCGCGCGCCCTTTATCTGTAAGCTGACGCGCTTCATCCGTCGTGATCTGAGTTTCAGCCTGCCCATGTCGCAAAATAAAAATATTCATTTAATTTGCCGCATCCGTAGCATCACTTGGGCGATCAGCAGGATTTTTTATTGCCGCATCTTTTACTACAGACTCTTTTGCAACACTGTCGTCTTGCACGGCTACATGCAAATCAGTGGGCCAATCAGCAAATGGGAATGGCTTTTCGTCACTGCTATAACATAAAAATTTCAGAACATCATAAATATAGGTGGAGAGCGAATGACCAAAACGACGCAAATGTTCGTTGTCTTCGCCGGTAATCAATGAGAATAAAAATTGCACTGCAACTAATATCCACATCACCAGGCTTGCCAAGTGCAATACGGCAGCGAAGAGCAACATAAAAATCAACCGCAGCCAATGTTTACTGGAAGTAAGATTGGATTTTAATTGTTCGTTGTCCATCAGTTAGTTTCCTCTCAAATATTCAACATCATTGGCCTGCTCTCCTACCATCAAACCACGAGCCACATCGGCAATCGCTTTGTGCTGGAAGAGAACGGCATAGAGCCCGGAAACCAACGGCATATAAACCTGTAACTCATCAGCCTTTTGTTTCACTTGACGCAGGGTATTAACCCCTTCTGCAACCTGCCCCAACGAAGCGACAATTTCATCAAGCTGTTTACCTTGGCCCAACGCGAAGCCTACGCGATAATTACGGCTTAAATCCGAGGTGCAAGTAAGAATTAGATCACCGACTCCCGCTAATCCCAAGAAGGTCATTGGGTTAGCGCCCATCATCTGCGCAAAACGCCCCATCTCGGCAAGGCTCCGGGTCAGTAACATCGCCTGGGTGTTATGACCGGCACCCAAGGCAGCAGCCATACCGCAGATGATCGCATAGATATTTTTAAGCGCACCACCTAATTCGACACCGTAGCGATCATGGTTAGCGTACACACGGAAGGTAGACGACTTGAGCGTTTCCTGCACACAGGTGATCACCGCTTCACTCTCGCTTGCGATCACAGTACCTGTCTGTTGTTGCTGGACAATTTCTTTTGCGAAGTTAGGCCCACTCAAGACCCCTATTTGGTGCCCTGGCAATTCCTGCTCCAGGATTTGGCTCATCAGGGTAAAGCCTTCAGGCTCAATCCCCTTGGCAGTACTTACCACCATAGTTTCTTCACCCAGTAGTGGCTTTAATTGTTGAGTAACTGCACGAAACGAGTGACTAGGAATTGAAACAAAAACCAAATCCGCACCGGTTACTGCCAAAGCCAAGTCAGATGTAACAAGGAGATCTGCATGCAGGACATAACCAGGAAGATAGCGCGTATTCTGGCGCTCTGATTTACACAAGGCAGCTTGCTCTGCAGAGCGCATCCACAGGTACGTTTGATGGTTATTGCAAGCAATGATATTGGCAATTGCCGTACCAAAACTTCCTCCACCTAGCACGGCAACCTTTAATCGTTTACTCATAATCAAATCCAGCAATTAGTTCACGGAAGTCCAATAAAAAATCGTCACTTGTTACGGAAAAAAAAGATACAAAACAGCCAAACTGTAACTTTTTTGCACAAAAACCGTCATCAAAATTTTGTCCACATTTTCTGTGGATAACTTGGTGGATAGTTTTTGGGAAACTGCTCCAAAGGCCTATAAAATCTACACCAACAACAAATTGATCAAATTTCAACCAATAAAAATTTTATGTTATTTTTCATAAGCTTACGAAAAAAAACAAGTTAAAAACCGCTTTTTTTTATGTTTTTAACAAAGCTACAGCTGGTGAAGACGTCCAGATACTTAAGGTGTGTATAAAGAGTTAGTGCCCATTAACCTTAAAGGGCAGATAGACACGAAATATTCATATTGCAAGGCAAATTTCAAAAAAATGTTTGCGTCATTTTGAATCATATTTTCACCATGGCTTCGTGCGAGCCTTGCCTAACTATAGGAATGCTATTGTGGGCCATGTCACTGGCGCAAAAATGCACCATAACTGCCGTCAGCATAGAGTAAGGGATCGACTGCGGCACCATTTAAAATGACTTTCTGAATAACTCCGATGACAATCTTGTGAGTTCCATAAGTCATCACTTGATCAGTCCGGCAGATGAATACCGCTTGCGCATCGACAAGCACCGGTAAGCCGGTATCGTCTTCCCCCCAATTACCCACCTCAAAGCGATCCCGATTGGGTTCGCGGCCTGCGCAAATATTGGATACATCTTTATGACCTACAGAGAGGACATTAACCGCGAACTGACTACCCGGGGTTGCCAAATGGCTCTGCTGGGACACCAACTGATTGATGCATACAAGTAGGGAGGCAGGCGAGTCGGACACCGAGGTCACAGACGAGACGGTCATCGCAAAACGTTGGCGATCGGACAAGGAAGTGGAAAGTACGCACACCCCTGACGCCAGCCGGCGCATCCCCAATTTCATCGACACAGCTAAATCATTGTTTTGCATAAATTCTCCCGAGTGGTCGCTTATTCTGACTAGCTGGACACTGACGCACAAGCCTAAACAAAGACTTGGAACCCGCTTTAACAGTGATTTATCAGGATCGCATAGCCCCACATCCAAGAGGCAATAGGCAAAAAGCAATCGGCCCACCAACCTGAGACTATTAAGTAAGGGCGATGTTTTTTAGACGTCAATCTTGCGATTGAAAACAAAATGCCCGCATTTAGCCCAACACCAAGAACAACAAATAACCGATTCTTTATCTATCTGAACACGCATCACACAAGCTGCTTAGAATTTAACTAGCCGTGCTAAATATTTTATTTTGTTGTCTTTTTTTCGTTGACGAGTCAAAGTCTCACCGTTATTATGCGCACCACTTGAAACGCAGTCAGTTTTAAGTCGTCGGAGTGTAGCGCAGCCCGGTAGCGCGTCTGTTTTGGGAGCAGAATGTCGGGGGTTCGAATCCCTCCACTCCGACCATTTTTTATCGAACCTGCGAAGGTTTGTTCCAGCATGTGCCCGTAGCTCAGCTGGATAGAGCACCCGCCTTCTAAGCGGGTGGTCGCAGGTTCGAATCCTGCCGGGCGCGCCATTTGGGCAATATCTAACTCGCCCACAAATCTCTTAATAAGTTTTCTGCTGGGTTAATCCCATCATATGGATGTGTTGTTTGTTCTTGCTACGGTGGCTGTAGCTCAGTTGGTAGAGCCCTGGATTGTGATTCCAGTGGTCGTGGGTTCGAGCCCCATCAGCCACCCCAATCCCTCCAGCAAAAAATAATTTCAATTCAATATTTCCTGCTGATTCACTTGCTGCCACAAAAATCAACGTTTATTCAGCTCGCATTCAAAGCTCATTCCTCAAAAATTAATTTTCCAACGCGACACCGGATCGAAAACAAGTAAACCTAGAGTAGCAATAAACTCTGCCACTTTTTGCTCGCAATCATCCATAACCCCTTTTTAAATTTAATTTCCTTGGCGACTTATCCCTGCTATGGGAAAATATGCAACCTGGATATATCCCTCTTTCATCATTTATTACACAGGTAATAGCGCCCATGTCCGCACTTGTATTGGATGGCAAAGCCCTTGCCGAAAAAACCGAACAGGAACTCTCCGCCCGTGTCGCCGAATTGAAGGCACGCAGCAATGGGCAAACACCGATTTTGGCAACCATACTTGTTGGTGATGATCCAGCATCAGCAACCTATGTGAAAATGAAGGGCAATGCCTGTACTCGCATAGGGATGGAGTCCTTGAAAGTTGAAATGCCCTCATCGACGACTACAGAGCAATTGCTCGCTAAAATCAACGAATTGAATAGTAACCCCAACGTGCATGGGATTTTGTTGCAGCACCCCGTACCTCATCAGATTGACGAGCGCCTGTGTTTCGATGCCATCAGCGCTGAAAAAGATGTAGACGGCGTAACCTGCCTTGGTTTTGGCCGCATGAGCATGGGTGAAGAAGCCTATGGTTGTGCAACCCCCAAAGGCATTATGCGCTTGCTTGAAGCTTATGGAATTGAACTTACCGGGAAACACGCCGTGGTTGTTGGTCGCAGCCCTATCCTCGGCAAACCAATGGCACTGATGCTGCTTAATGCCAATGCGACTGTCACCATTTGCCATTCACGCACGCAAAATTTACCCGAGCTAATCAAACAGGCCGATATTGTCGTCGGCGCAGTTGGTAAACCTGAATTTATTCAAGCGGAGTGGATTAAAGATGGTGCTGTAGTTGTTGATGCTGGTTACCACCCTGGTGGCGTAGGCGATATCGAATTAAGCCCATTGGTGAATCGTGTTGCCGCCTACACTCCCGTCCCCGGTGGTGTTGGCCCAATGACCATTAACACCCTCATCTATCAAACAGTAGATTCTGGCGAAAAGAAAATTGCTTAAGTAATTCATCTTATTTTTGCATTTCCCAGGGAGTGCAAATGCGCTTCGCGATTTATGGAAACTGATGAAAACCTACACAAAGCAGGCGCTCGCCTGCTTTTATTTTTATAAGCTGATGAAATGACAGATATCCTGCCCATCATTTACCGCGATGAACACTTGGTTGCCATTAATAAGCCCGGCGGCTTATTAGTTCACCGCAGCGAAATTGATCGGCACGAGACACGTTTCGCCGTGCAGTTATTGCGCGATCAACTCGGTCAGATGGTTTATCCAATTCACCGTCTGGATAAACCTACTTCCGGCGTATTAGTGTTTGCACTTTCCTCGGAGGTCGCGCGGCAACTAAGTGATATTTTTGCCCGTCACGCACTGCGCAAAACTTATCTGGCATTGGTGCGCGGCTTTGCACCCGAGAAAGGAATTATTGATCACGCGCTGGTCGAAGAATTGGATAAATATACGGATAAAAAGGCGCAGCTAAACAAGCCTGCACAACCCGCTGTAACCGGGTTCCGAACCCTGGCAAAAATCGAGCTCCCATTTAGTATTGATAAATATCCCTGCACTCGCTATTCACTAGTGGAATGCAATCCAAAGACGGGGCGCAAACATCAAATTCGCCGCCATATGAAACATATTAGCCATCCGATTATTGGTGATGCCAAACACGGCAAGGGCAACCACAATCGCTTTTTCCAAGAAAATTTTTTGTGCAGTGGATTGATGCTGACATCGACCAGACTAGAGTTTATCCACCCAATTACCAATGAAGCTTTATCCTTGGTGGCCCCACTTGCGCCAAAATTTTCCCGAGTTATCCATCAGTTTGGTTGGGCAAATGCCCTGCCCATGGATTGGCTTATCACTGAGGATCTCTATGCGTCTCGATAAATTTCTCAGCCACAACAGCGATTACTCACGCTCGTTTATCCAGCAAGCAATCAAGGCTGGCCGAGTTACAGTAAATGACGTGATTGCAAAGAAAGGCGATCAAAAAATATCGGGCGAGGAAACGGTAACGCTCGAAGGAACACGAATTGAGCCATTCCAGAACCGCTATTTGATGCTGCACAAACCTTTGGGTTATGTGTGTGCCAACAGCGATAGTGATCACCCCGTTGTTATAGATTTAATTCGTCTTCCACGCGGGCACGAATTGCAAATAGTCGGACGGCTGGACGTGGACACAACGGGTTTGGTACTACTAACTGACGATGGTCAATGGAACCACCGCATCACATCGCCACGTCACGAATGCAGTAAGGTTTATCATGTGACTACCGCAAACCCGATCAGCGCTGACGCTGCCGCACTTTTTGCAACCGGTGTGTTATTGCATGGTGAAAAAGCCCCTACTCGACCGGCGCAACTAGAGTTAATCTCAAGCCACGCAGCGCGCCTGACCATTCACGAAGGAAAGTACCATCAAGTTAAACGAATGTTTGCTGCTACCGGTAATCTCGTAGTCACCTTGCACCGTGAGAGCATAGGTGGTGTTCAGCTGGATTCCGATTTAGCGCCCGGGGAATATCGCGAGCTGACAACTGAAGAAATTAAAGGTCTAGCATCATGACTGATTTACCGCTCAATTGGATTATTCAACAAATAGCCGGAAGTCTTGGTGATAAAAGTGCGAAATTTTTATGGTGCACAGATGAAAATGCATTAGACCTTCTGCCCCCTGCTTGGCATAAAGAGCAATTATTACTGCTCACTAACCGCTGGGATGTCGCGGAACAGGCACAAGAGAGCGGATTCCAAACCGAGTTCAATGACTTTGATTGCAGCGCAATCGCCAGCAATAGTCTCGATGGCGTTTTTTATCGAGCCTCTAAAGAAAAACCCGTTGTACACCATTTGCTTAACCAAGCATGGCGCTGCCTGAAACCTGGCGCACAACTATTGATCGCCGGCTACAAGAATGAAGGGACTAAAACTTATATAGAAAAAATTTCCAACCTCTTTGGATACGTAAAAAATATTGAAAAAAATGGCCCGGTATATTCATCCAGAATCACAAAGCTCACAGAATACAACCCTGCACAGTTGCTGGATGACAGCGATTATCCCCAGCAGCGCCCAATTGCAGTCGATTCAGGTTTCAAACTGCACAGCAAACCCGGTGTGTTTGGTTGGAACAAAGTGGATGCCGGCAGCGCCTTGTTAATTGAGCAACTTAAACAGTCAGCACCATCATTGGGGCAGATGAATTCCTGCCTTGATCTGGGTTGTGGTTATGGTTATCTAACAATTGCAGCGTCCACTCTCGATAGCTGCAAAGGGATTAGTCATTGGACAATGACCGACAACAATGCCGCCGCGTTGGAGCTAGCTCGGCGCAACCTGCATGACAATCAATTAACAGGCACCGTTATTCCCGCCGATGCGGGCAAAGGGCTGGCAGTCAAGGCTGACTTAATACTCTGTAACCCGCCCTTCCACCAGGGGTTCGGTCTCGATGGGGATCTGACCGACAAATTTCTTGCCAGCGCAAAGCGGCTGCTGGCGCCAGCGGGCGCCGCATTTTTTGTCGTCAATCAGTTTATCCCACTGGAGCGTAAGGCGACGCAACTGTTTAGCCAAGTCAAGTTATTGACTGATAACGGCAGCTTTAAAGTCATTCAGCTCAAGCACTGATCCACTGACAACTAAAAACGGTTCCAATCAGGGCGACAGAGATCTTTCTGGATAACGAAAATACAGCTTGCAGGATTAATAAACAGCCTTGAATTTATTGATGTTTTTTTGCAGGAAAAGTTAACGAAAAGGACTAAAAAACGGTTGACCAACCAAAACTGCCTCTATATCATGCGCACCACTTCCACAGAGGAAGTCACCGTTCCGCCTTAGCTCAGTCGGTAGAGCAAATGACTGTTAATCATTGGGTCGCTGGTTCGAGTCCAGCAGGCGGAGCCAGATTTAAACAAAAGGTCGCATTTATGCGGCCTTTTTTGTGTCTGTATTTTTTATCTTTACCTCCTCGTGCTATCAAAGGCACTTTTATCCACTACCCACCTTGAGCGGAGCATCCCATGTTTAAAGTTAATGAGTACTTTGGTGGCGCAGTTAAATCCATCGCATTCCAAACCGAAACATTGCCAGCAACTATCGGCGTGATGGCCAAAGGCGAATACGAATTCGGCACCAGCCAAAAGGAATATATGACCGTAGTAAGTGGCAGCCTGACTGTTGTACTCCCAGGCAGCGATAAGGCGGAAACATTTGCAGCAGGCCAAACCTTTATTGTGGAGGCTAACCAACGCTTTAAAGTATCTGCTGATGTTGAAACCTCTTATCTGTGCAAATACGAATAATCTTTGTATTGGCGGGTTTCCCCCCTGACAAAATAGATCGTAAAATCCCATCAACAAAAAAGGTGCTTCGGCGCCTTTTTTGTTAGGCTTTAATAAATATCTGGGTAGCTGTAGACCTAGATCCTTCATTATGCATCGATTATCCAAGTGGCCATCCAATGAATAAACCAATAAAAAAAGTTGTAATTGTGGGTGGTGGCACAGCGGGGTGGATGACCGCAGCCCTATTGAAAAAAGTGCTCGGCACGATTGTCGATATAGAGCTCATCGAATCTGAAGACATTGGGCGCATCGGCGTTGGCGAAGCCACGATTCCTCCCATTCGCTATCTGAACGATGTGCTGGGTATTGATGAAACAGAATTTCTACGCGAAACAAAAGCAACTATCAAACTTGCTATCAAATTTGATAATTGGCACAAGCAGGGTGATAGTTATTTCCACACATTTGGCGCTGCGGGAAAGCCTATCGCCTTCTGCCACTTCCACCACTTCTGGGTGCGCGCAAAACAAATGGGTGATACCTCAAGCTTATGGGATTACGATTTGAATTATCTCTGCGCGACGGAAAATAAATTCGCGCCCATTATTGCGAAAGATCCCGTACTGGAAATGCTTTACGCATACCACTTTGATGCGTCTTTGTATGCAGCCTTTTTGCGCAAATTCAGTGAAAAAATTGGCGTGGTTCGCACGGAGGGATTAATTAACCAAGTGGGCATTCATCCGGATAACGGTTATATCCAGAGCCTCACGCTAAAGAATGGCAAAACTATATCTGGCGATTTATTTGTTGATTGTTCAGGCATGCGGGCTTTATTAATCCAACAACAATTGGGTACAGGTTATGAAGATTGGAGCCATTGGCTTCCTTGTGACCGCGCAGTAGCAGTTCCCTCTGAGCGCTTCGTGAAAACCCTGCCTTACACCCGCGCAATTGCTCACTCAGCAGGTTGGCAGTGGCGAATTCCCTTACAACACCGCAATGGCAATGGTTTGGTTTATAGCAGCAATCATTATTCAGATGACGAAGCAACTAACCTGTTACTCACCAATATTGAAAGTAACGCCCTGGGTGAGCCCAACCTTATACAATTTAAAACCGGCCGACGACTAAAACAGTGGAATCGCAATGTAATTGCAATCGGACTTTCCAGTGGATTCCTCGAACCACTTGAATCGACAAGCATCCATTTAATTCAATCCGCTATAGTGCGCTTAATCAAATTTTTTCCACACAATGGAATTTCACCGGTCAATGTTGCCACCTATAACCGGCAATCCCAGAAAGAATTTGAACAAATCCGTGATTTTATTATTTTCCATTATCATTCCAATAAGCGCGACGATAGCCGCTTCTGGCGCGACCTTCGAACCATGGAAATACCAGCCAGTCTTACGCAAAAAATAAGTCTTTTCCAGTCAACGGGCACCCTGTTCCGCGAACAGGATGATTTGTTCCATGATGTTTCCTGGTTACAAGTCTTATTAGGCCAAGGTGTAATGCCGCAGGACTACCATCCACTGGCCGATAACCTCACTGAAACCCAACTTAAGGAAATGCTGGTCAATATTAAAAAGATCAAGCGGGGTCCGCTCGCCCAACTGCCAAGTCACGATGATTTCCTGATAAATGTTTGTGGAGGGGGGAAGAAAATTAACTGATTTGCACACTAAAGGATTGACCGCTATTTTTTGCCTCTATATGATGCGCGCCTCTTCAGTTACGAAGAGCACAATTCCGCCTTAGCTCAGTCGGTAGAGCAAATGACTGTTAATCATTGGGTCGCTGGTTCGAGTCCAGCAGGCGGAGCCAGATTAAAAAAACGCCGCATCTAGTGCGGCGTTTTTGCATTTCGACTACACATTATGCGCAGTTAACCTTCAGATTCTGCATCAGGATTTCCGGCCAATCACCGGCCAAGGCAACAACCAGGGCTCACGCCATTCGTCTACCGCCTCCACAAAAGGTGCATTGAAAAAATATTCCCCTTCGCGCGGTAGTTGTGTATAGCGATACAATTTTTCGCCGAGTCGAAATGCAAGGCTGTAGGCGTGCAAATAGCAGCGATCATAGTTTTCACTCTCCAATGCATCACCATACAAGCTGTCACCCATGATAGGTGCGCCAATACTCTTTAAAGCCACGCGAATTTGATGTGTTTTCCCCGTATAGGGTTTAACAATAAAAAGACGCAATCCGGCTGCAATACTTTTGCTAAAAAATTGAGTGATAGCAGGATTTTCATAGGTGGGCAGCAGCTTACGCGCACCGCGCCGCGCAGGAGCCATATCACCCTTTATCAGACCCTGTTTTTTTGTCGGTTTTTTTGCACTGATCGCAAGATAATATTTTTCTACCTCGCGCTTTTTAAATGCATCGGTTAGTCGTTGGTTAACTTCATGCGACTTGGCCATCACCAACAAACCTGAAGTAACTTTATCCAATCGATGTACCGGAAATAATTCGCGAAAACCCTCCGTTTGTTTAATCGTCTCAAATAAGCCCGGCTCACCGGATTCACTATGAAAACTGGTATTCGGTTGCTTATATACAACAACAAATTCCGAATTATTTTCAATAAGATGATACATACATAAATCCTGATTAATGACGTCTAACAGACTATCAGCGGACAAAGCTTTCAGCTATAAGATTATTTTGGCTGTAAAAGTAGATGCTTTGTGACTTTAAAAACTAAGCTAACTCTAGCGTGAAAAGTCAGCGACGCTATAATCAAGTCAGGTGTCCGCTCCGGTTGTCGTAATGACGGGTTTACCCTAAGAGCACTTATGTCAGCGCTCCATGTTTTCTGTTGTGCCCGACTTTTATTCAGTTAAAAGCAAAGCGGCCAAGTAAACAAACCAATCACCTGCAACCAGCGGACACCTTTTTTATTTCCCCCTCCCTGCCCTACCTCTATAATTGTCCGCGTTTAACTAAGATCTCCCGTCCTATGACTGAACCGCAAAATACCGAGCAGTATCGGCAACAACATAAGTTGCGGCTTAGCTATATGCCTTGGCTCTACGCGCGCCTGAAGCCAGCGCAACGAGCGTGGGCAACAGCCTGGCAGGATGAATGGCAGGCCTATCTCTGCGCGATGGAAACCATCACTATCGGTAAAGATTGTTTTATCGCTCCAGAGGCGCGCCTGTTCGCAGAGCCCGGTCGCCCTATAGTGATTGGCGATAATTCCTATATCGCCGCTGATTGTGTTTTACATGGGCCAATCACCATGGGTAAAAATGTGTCGATAAATCACCATGTCAGCTTGGATGGCGGCCGGAAGGGTATTTTTATTGGCGACAACACACGTATAGCTGCCTACTCCTATGCATATGCATTTAACCACGGGATGGATGCCGACCAATTGATAAAGGAACAGGCTGTTTCTTCGGCGGGAATTCGTATCGGTCATGATGTGTGGATTGGTGCCAACACCGGTATAGTGGACGGCGTTGAGATTGGCGATCACGCCGTAGTCGGTATGGGCAGCATAGTGACCCGCTCTGTCGCGACTTATATGAAAGTGGCCGGCAATCCCGCCCGCACCATCGGCAACCGCAATGAAACAGCGCGCATCGATCGAACACCTAAACCGAATATTCAAATTGACCACGAGTGACTGAAACTATGATTGATTCACAAGGGACTTTCACCTTGCTGACCTGGTTCCAGGTCATCTTTATTGTGCTGATTGGATTGGGCTTGCTGGCAGTGGTGATTATGTACATCACCGACGTTACGCAGAGCACCCATACCATTCGAAAAAATTACCCAGTTATTGGCCGTTTTCGCTATGCATTTGAGCATCTGGGCGAATTTTTCCGACAATACTTTTTTGCGCATGACCGCGAAGAAATGCCATTTAATCGCGCTGACCGTTCCTGGGTCTATCGCGCAGCCAAGAATATCGATAGCAATATCGGTTTTGGTTCTACCCTCAATTTGAACGAACCGGGCACGCTGATTTTTTTAAATTCTGCTTTTCCGATTTTGGAAATTGACGCACTGATACCATCACCTGTTGTGCTTGGCCCTTTTTGCAAAACCCCCTTCACCACACGCTCCATTTTTAATATTTCCGGCATGAGTTACGGTGCGATTTCACGCCCGGCCATCACGGCCCTCTCGCGCGGCGCGGCCAAAGCTGGCTGCTGGTTAAATACAGGAGAAGGCGGTTTGTCGCCTTATCATCTTGAAGGTGGCTGCGACATCGTTTTTCAAATTGGTACAGCAAAATACGGCGTGCGCGATTTGGAAGGTAATTTAAGTGATGCACGCCTGAGCGAATTAGCGGCCATCCCGCAAATAAAAATGTTTGAAATAAAATTGAGCCAAGGCGCAAAACCAGGCAAAGGCGGCATATTGCCGGCAGAAAAAGTTTCCGCTGAAGTCGCGAAAATTCGCGGCATTCCTGAAGGCCAGGCATCTATTAGCCCCAACGGCCATACGGACATTCGTTCAGTGGTCGATTTGCTTAAAATGATCAACCACATCCGCAACGTTACGGGCAAACCTGTGGGCTTTAAAGCGGTGTTGGGTGAAAAAACCTGGTTAATCGATTTGATCAACGAAATTCGCGTCCAAGGCTTAGAAGCTGCTCCGGATTTCATCACCCTCGACAGCGCAGACGGTGGCAGTGGCGCCGCACCGCAACCCTTGATGGATCACGTAGGATTGCCAATAAAAGAGAGCTTGCCTTGGGTCACAGCCTTACTGAACGAGTCCGGCTTAAAAGAGCGTATTAAAATAATTGTCGCCGGAAAATTAGTAACGCCACATATGGTTGCCTGGGCATTGGCCAGCGGTGCGGATTTTGTTAATAGCGCACGCGGATTTATGTTTGCCCTTGGTTGCATCCAGGCGTTGCAGTGCCATAAAAATACTTGCCCAACAGGAATTACCACCCACAACCCGAAATTGCAAAAAGGATTGGATCCCACGGATAAAGCCGAACGCGTTGCAGCTTACCAGTACAATATTACCAAGAGCGTATCGATGATCGCTCACTCCTGCGGTGTAGCCGAGCCGCGACAATTAAAAAGTGAGCATATACACATCGTCAATGCCAATGGCTTTTCAGTGCCACTGGCTGAACTCAATCCACAACCATTAATTTTTCCCACACGCGAGTCGCATACCGCGAGCGAATCGCTAAATAAAAATTAATTTGCCATTGAGTCTCACACAAAGATGAAAGATCTAGGTTACCAGTGCATGGCGAGCGCAATCGCATTAATCTGCGCCCTACCGGTCGCGCTTGCGCAGACAGCAAGTGGCGTTGCGAAAACGGAAGACGTCCGTATACAGGAATTAAGCTGGATCGATAAAAACCATATAGACCAGCAAATTGACACGATCAATCAATTGGCGCTTGCTAAAACCGGAACACCAATTCGCGGCGATCTTCGCGACCTGGATACATTGCAGCTGCTGTTGGAAAAAAACCGGGTCGCGCAAAATGATTACAAAACCCAACAGGCGATGGGCATAGTCTTGGGCAAGGTTATGCAAGCCGATTTCCCTACAACACTGGAATGGAAAATCTACCAAGACAATCTTGGACGCAGCCGCGCACTGTGCGTAAAAGGCACAAGCCAGTGCCTATTCCCGATTACCATGCTATCGCGCCGTATTGAGCTTGGCTCCCAACCGGACGTTAAGAAAATTTACAATGATTCAATTCTGCTCATGGAAAAATACCTGCCCCAATTGCCCTATGGCGGTGGCATCCACTATCGACTGCCACGTCAGTAGACTTTTAAATACACATCCGTCCTGTCGATTTTGATCACGCAGTTTCGACTAGTTGTATGTTTATCAAGGGAAACTATTTTATGTCTGATTATTCTACCCATCCTACGCGTTCGCGTATCTCAGCGCAGGAGTTCACCCTGCTCGTTGCCTTGCTGATGTCTATAGTGGCTATGTCGATTGACGCACTGCTGCCTGCACTCGGTTTTATCAGCAAGGATATAGTCCTCACCCACACCAACCAGGCGCAATACATTATTAGCGCGTTGTTTTTAGGTATGGCCATCGGCCAATTGGTTTGCGGGCCGCTCTCCGATGCAACCGGGCGCAAGAAAATACTTTATGCGGGCATCCTTTTATTTTTTTGCGGCAGCCTGATTTGTTTTTTTGCGCAGGACATCAATACCTTGTTGATCGGGCGTTTTATCCAGGGTCTCGGCGTCGCAGGCCCATACGTCTCGGCGATATCCATAGTGCGCGATAAATATGCCGGCAATGAAATGGCACGCATTATGTCGCTGGTAATGATGATTTTTATTATGGTCCCCGCACTCGCTCCCAGCATTGGGCAAGCCGTATTGCTCGTGAGTTCCTGGCGCTACATATTTGTTCTTTATATTGCCTATGCATTAATTATTGGTGTGTGGATCTTTTTTCGCCTGGAGGAAACGCTGCCAAAGGAATATCGCATCTCCTTCAGCACCCGCGGTTTTATCGACGGATTCAAAGAGGTTGTCAGTAACTATTCAACAATGTGTTACACCTTGTGCATGGGCCTATTTTTCGGCAGCTTCCTTGGCTATCTGAACTCCTCGCAACAAATCTTCCAGGATTTATTTCAAACCGGAAAATTATTCACCATTTACTTCGGGGTGTTGGCATTGGTGTTTGGTGTAGCGTCGCTGGTCAATTCGCGTTTTGTGGAAAAATGGGGAATGGATTACCTGTGTAATCACGCTGTATGGGGCATCATCATCAGCTCAGCAATTTTTCTGGTGACACTGACGCTGCTGCCAGCCAATCTCTGGTTATTTATGGTTTATGCTGCGGTATTATTTTTCTGTTTTGGCCTGGTGTTCGGCAACGTCAATGCAATGGCGATGGAGCCCATGGGACATGTAGCGGGTATCGCCTCCGCCATTATCGGCGCAACCTCTTCCATCATGTCGATGGTGATAGGCACCGCAATTGGCCAGATGTACAACGGAACACTGGTACCAGTCACAAGTGGCTTTTTCATCCTCGGTGTTATGGCATTGATCATTTTGAGATTGGCACGCAACAGAAAAGCACTGCAAACCGAACCTGCAACTGACTAAGTATGCCTGTATAGCATGGCAGCACTGGCTGCCATGCCCGAATTAGTATTAAGACCCGCGTAACCTTCTGTTGCATACCGACAACTTAATAAAAGTTAACTGGCATATTTTTCACCAACTGCGTAACATGCGCGCCGACACCCTTAAGGTCAGTGTCGCCCTTCTCTGTTGCCAAACACCCAAGCGTGTTTGGCACATCTCAGCTCGCCAGACCTTGCCCGCCATGCGGGAGGCCGAGCAACAGGAAAACCATATGTCATTTGAAACTCTCGGTCTACGGGCCGATATTCTGCGTGCTATTGCCGATCAGGGTTACAGCACGCCTACCCCTATCCAACTACAAGCCATCCCGGCCGTACTGAAAGGCGGCGATATCCTGGCTGGCGCCCAAACCGGAACAGGAAAAACTGCCGGTTTCACCCTGCCCCTACTGGAAAAATTAAGCCAGACCCCGACCACTCAAGTGAATGGTCGTCGTCCAGTGCGCGCACTCATTTTGACCCCCACCCGCGAGCTGGCAGCACAAGTGTTTGAAAGCGTGCGCGACTATGGCAAATATCTGCCATTGCGCTCCACAGTTGTGTTCGGCGGCGTCAGTATTAATCCGCAGATGATGAAATTACGCGGTGGAGTAGACATTCTGGTCGCGACCCCCGGACGTTTGCTCGACCTGGTAAATCAAAACGCAGTCAGCCTGCGCAATATTGAAGTATTAGTACTGGATGAAGCTGACCGCATGCTCGACATGGGCTTTATCCACGACATCAAAAAAGTACTGGCGCTGCTACCCAAGCAACGTCAAAACTTGTTGTTCTCAGCAACTTTTTCCGACGAAATTAAAGCCCTTGCCGATAAGTTGCTGAATCAGCCCACACTTATCGAAGTCGCGCGTCGCAACACCGCATCAGAGCGTGTAACACAATGCGTCCACCCTGTTGACCGCAACCGCAAACGCGAACTTTTGTCGCACCTGATCAATGAAGGTGATTGGCAACAGGTATTGATCTTTACCCGCACAAAACACGGCGCGAATAAATTAACCGAGCAATTACAAGATGACGGCATTAGTGCCGCTGCAATCCACGGCAACAAAAGCCAAGGCGCGCGCACCAAGGCATTGGAAGATTTCAAACGCGGTGCAATCCGCGCATTGGTTGCCACCGATATTGCCGCGCGCGGAATCGATATCGACCAACTACCACACGTCGTCAATTACGAGCTACCCAATGTACCGGAAGATTATGTGCATCGTATCGGCCGTACCGGTCGCGCTGACGCGGAAGGCATTGCAGTGTCATTAGTGTGCGTAGATGAAATTAAATTTTTGCGCGATATTGAAAAGCTGATTAAACGCGATATCGAAAAAGAAGTTATCGCCGGTTACGAACCAGATCCAAACGTAAAACCCGAGCCTATTGTATTGGGCCGCCGCATGACGATTGGTGCCGGTGCAGGAAAAAACGGTGGAGGCGCTAAAAAACCAACATTGGGACAAAAGCCGAAAAATGGCGCAAAGCCACAGCACAAAGAAAGTAGCCACCGTAAAGGGGCATCTGGTGCAAATTCCAAGTCACAGGCGAATGGCAATCGCTCCAGCGCCGGCAAGCCGCAACAAGCGCGTCGCCCTCAGACTGCAAGCTAAGTTTCTGTTGGGCAAAAAAATCCCCGCCATCTCGCGATAGCGGGGATTTTTTTGTCCATAAATAATTAACGTTGCATTTCGTACTTGCGCATTTTTTCTACCAGCGTAGTCCGGCGAACGCAGAGTTTATCTGCCGCACGAGCCACAACACCGCCACAATCGTTAAGCGCCTGCTGAATCAAACTCATTTCCAAGTTAGTAATGTACTCGCGCAAATCAATGCCTTGCTCCGGCAATAAGGGAGTGTCGTTCATACTCACGTAACCGGTGCTACCGGTACCGGCGGCAGCGCCATTTGTTTTTGCATGTGCGTGGATAAAATCTTCATCTGCCACATCAACATGACGATATTTTGCCGGAAGATCCTGCACACCAATCACACCAAAGGGATGCATAATTGCCATCCGCTCCACCAGATTGGCAAGCTCACGTACGTTGCCACTCCATTCATGCTGGCAGAGCGACATTATTGCTGCTGAATTAAAACGGATAGAACCGCGCTGCTCGCTTTCCATCCGCGATACCAGTTCATTTATCAACAAAGGAATATCTTCCGAGCGATCTTTTAAAGAGGGCAATTCAATCGGGAATACATTCAGCCGATAAAACAAATCTTCACGGAAGGTGTTGTTGATAATCATTTGTTCGAGATTGCGATGAGTTGCTGCAATAATCCGCACATCCGCCGGCTGGGTTTTATTACTGCCAACGCGCTCAAAACAGCGCTCCTGTAGCACACGCAAAATTTTAACCTGCATGTTTAGCGGCATATCGCCAATTTCATCCAGAAATAGTGTGCCGCCTTCCGCCATTTCAAACCGCCCGGCACGTGAATTAATCGCACCGGTAAACGCGCCTTTCTCATGGCCAAATAATTCACTTTCAAGCAGCTCTGCGGGAATTGCGCCGCAATTAACCGGGACAAAAGGTTTGTCGCGCCGTGGAGAGTTGTAATGCAGGTTGCGTGCAACAACCTCTTTCCCCGTACCTGACTCCCCAGTGATAAGCACCGATACATCTTTATCGGCAACCTGCGCCATCATCTCGCGCACGTTCTGAATTTCACGGCTAGTGCCGACAAGGCTACGGAATAGATGTACCGGCCGACGCTGCGGCTGACGCTTGCTCGCTGACTGGGCCTCTCGGTACAGCTGCGCGCGGTGAAGTGTGTCAACAAGCTTGTTGTAAGTTGGCGGCAGGGAGAGTTTCGCAATGATCATAAAGCGATAAAGGTCATCCAAGCCTTCATCAGCGCTCTGATTTTCATCGCCAACCAACACTATGGCCAGCTCGTCATTCCAGGCGCGAATTTCTTTCAAAAGTTGCGTAATAGATTGATTGCTGTCGCGATAGTCACCGATAAAAACAGCGACATAATCTTCGCCATTATTTTCCTCAGCAACTGAAGCCTGCCAAGTATCGCTGGCCGTCGTGCATGCGGTTTCGCTAAGAAAATCCAGGAGGATTTTTAAATCGTGTCTGCGTGATTGATTATCGTCAATCACAAGAACTTTGTTGTTGCGCCACATACCCCAAGACCTTTTATTTCATATGCCCTGATGAAAATTTGCATCATGCAAGGCGGCGAGATGGCTTATTGGAGTAAGTAATAGACGAGGCGCAGATCTTAGTCAAATTTATGGCGAAATGTTTTTTGGCGGTTCAACAGAATTCATTCAAGCCGAATAATTATTCGCCAAAAATATGCCTTTCTTTACATTTTAATGCGACAGTTTATTTATGGCGCGATCAAATCCGAGTGAACAACTACGGTTGACCAGAAGAAATTTGGGGCGCTATTTCGTCCCATCCTGATTTAACAGTTTTTAATAACTGAATTGCCTCACCTACCTTGTCAGCATCGTTTTGTGTCGAGGCTTCAAGTAATTTGAGATTAATGTACTCGTAAAGTTGATCGAGACGCTCCGATAACTCTCCGGCACTCATGTCCAATGAGCTACGCAAACCACCAACGATACTGATTGCCTTGCCGAGCAGCTCGCCTTTGGCCGCTAAATCGCCTCTTTCGATTGCGCCTTGGGCTGCGGCCAGACGCCCCAAAGCACCTTCAAATAAGAGTTGGATTAACCGATGTGGAGACGCGTTACTGACTTCTGATTCAATACCTAGCTGCCGATATTGTTTCAGCGCTTCTTGCGGATTGTAGTTAGACACGGACTATCCCCTGCTAGCGATTAGATTTTCTAAGGCTAGCAGGGGTAGTTGGGTTTTGCGAGTTTTGCTATAAGAGACTTTTTTTAAAAACCTTATTATCCAGTCGTTATTAACAAGCTCCTGCAGATCATTTGTGCGCGGCCTGCAATCAAGTCGCATGCAATAAAGTGACTTCTCGTTGGCACTGCGCGATAAGCCCGGCATATACCCCTTTCAGCTCACTCAAGGCACATACCAAACTTGATTTATCGTCGCGATTTGCGTTGATCACTTTGTCGATTAACAATACACAAATACGATCTAAATGCCGCACCCGATCCCAATCCTCAGCTTGCAAGGCTTTGGTTAACTCCCGTTGCAAGCCGCGCATGGCCATAATGCCAGCTTGACCACGATATTCAGGTGCAGCTACTAATTGAATTGGCATGCGAAGCTCCTACACCTGATTACCAATGCTGTCCCAGGCGGATTTGATTTCGCCCAGCAAGGAAACGCACTCATCGAGATAGTCAGGATTGTTCTCGTAGTTTGCCTGTGCCAAGCGCCGAATAATGTAGTCGTAGAGGCTATCGAGATTAGCAGCGAGGACACCGCCTTCTTTGTCATTCAAACTACCTTGCAACCCACCAACGATAGCCGTGGCTTTACCAATCAGCTCACCTTTCCGTGCGATTTGCTTTTGAGCCATTGCCCCCTTGGCTTGGGCGATACGCTCCAATGCTCCTTCAAACAACATTTGGATTAAACGATGCGGGGAAGCGCTCTCGACACCGGAGTGTACCTTCACACTGGAATAACTTTGGACGGCTGAGTAGGAATTCATAAATCACCAATGTTTGATTACATTTGCCTGGTTATTTGCGGCCGATTGTTTAATCGCCGACCTCATAAGCTAACGGCACAATGCGTAAAATCTTTAACAGGAAATCACATAATCCCTTGCAAAATCCTGAGCGATGGATGACAGCCTCAAGTGCAACATAGGAGATTGCGGGCTGAATAACAGGCAGATTGAAAAACTATTGCACAACCCGAATTACTGTATATAATCACAACTGCTGTACAAATAAACAGATTCAGGAGTATATCAATGTCTGACTTAACACCGCGCCAGGAACAGGTATTACAGCTAATTCGTCAATACGCGGACGAAACAGGTTATCCGCCTACACGTGCCGAAATTGCCAGGATCCTGGGTTTTAAGTCTGCAAACGCCGCTGAAGAACATATCAAAGCGCTTGCCCGAAAAGGGGCTATTGAAATCATTCCCGGCGCTTCGCGCGGGATTAAGCTTCCGGAAATCCAATCAGGCATCCCTATTATTGGCCGGGTCGCTGCAGGCAGCCCTATATTGGCTCAGCAGCATATCGAAGATTACTGCAACATCCCCCAAAGCTTCTTTTCGCCAAGCGCTGACTTTTTCTTACGTGTACAAGGCATGAGCATGAAAGATGCCGGTATCCTTGATGGCGATTTGCTCGCAGTTCACAAAACTGACCAAGTGAGAAACGGTCAGATTGTTGTAGCTCGCGTGGGGGAAGAAGTGACGGTCAAGCGCTTCAAACGCACAGGCAATAAAGCGGAAGTTGAATTGTGGCCGGAAAACCCAGAGTTTAATGTCATCCTGGTAGACATGCGTGACCAGGAATTTAGTATCGAAGGTCTTAGCGTAGGAGTTATCCGTCGTGAATAATATTGCCCGTGTGATACCCGCAACCAACGTTCGCCAACAAACCACCAGTGGTGTAACCGAGCTGGTGTTAACCAGCGATTCTCCCGAGCAGGTCGCACTGTTGTTACCCATGATTGCT
Organism: Cellvibrio sp.; assembly: GCA_035456025.1. Lineage (GTDB taxonomy): Bacteria > Pseudomonadota > Gammaproteobacteria > Pseudomonadales > Cellvibrionaceae > Cellvibrio. The sequence goes on from DATIDX010000336.1 coordinate 20,593, forward strand.
TTTCTCAGCAATGCCTGCACTGACCGATGGATTACCTGGATAGCACCGCACAATATCAGCCGTGAACTGCTCGATTCCTATGGCGTTAACACGCGCTACATCCGCGTAATCCACTGCCATAACCCGCAGACTCTGCTATGGATTACCTGGGAGGCGCTGGCCGCCGGAAATAGCCATACAGTGATATCAAGCCTAGGTAAATTGACTGATAAGGAGCTTGTGCAGCTCGAAGTAGCTGCTAAAACCGGAGTATGCCAAGGATTATTATTAAGGGTGCGCTAGTTCAGAATTTTGAAAGACGGGTTTTAAGGTTTTAATCTACTTTTTATATATTCAGATTTGGCAAGATAAGGAGCACTTCAAAGTATCGAAGTATTGCAGGGAGGCAAAGCCTCAGTATTGATCAAGCGGTTAGTTGTGTAAAAACGAAATTTCTGCAAAAAGTAAAATCCAAGCAAAGCCAATCTCCCTCGAATTTCCAGCTATCTCTTTCAATGCAGCATTGACTTTTCTGTATCGCTTAGGTCTTCTGTTATTTCATCTAACATGGCCTCAGCTTGCTGATCAGCAATATCTCCAGCCGCTTCCATTCCCGCTTCAATCATTGCTTTGGCAACAAGAAATTTTTCCTCGCCCAAAAAAGCGAGGGACTCCTCCGAAAAACGGATTGTCACCAAAGGTTCGTTGTTTTCATCATCGGCACGCGCCAAAGCTACGTCACCATTCAACAGTTCAATAATTTCGTAAAAAGACGACATAGGTACCTCGGCGACTCAGCGCGAAACGGGCGCGCATTCTAGCACTCAATGATCCCAAAACCTATTTGCAGGTGCCTGGACTAGCGAGGCAAAGCAAGAAGAAAAATAGTCGGTGCCTTACTGGAAACTGATAATCCCGTTGCTGATTTAGGAATTAGAAGTGCTTGACCGGCAATAACAATACGTGGCTCTGCCGCGTTTATAACCATGTCTCCTTGAACAACTATCAGGATTGAATATTCCTCTCCAGACAAGGTGCAACTGCCATCCAACCGAATACGTCGCACCTCAAAATCATCAAAATTCACGATTCGCTCAACCTTCATGTGCGAATCGAAGCTTAGTGTTTCAGGTTGTTGCAGCTGGGCAAAATTCAAATCGATCAGCGAGAGTGCCGCTTCAGTATCCCAGTGCGGTTGGGTCAGGACTTTTTGTCCAAAGCTGAGAATCTTTCGTTCATAAACCGGGGTCTGGAATTCCACGACCCTGACACCGTGTTGTAATGCATGGGGGACTAGCTTAGGGACTGTCACCACATCACCAACCACCAACGGATGCTTTGCCGTAAAGCTGTCCATGGCTTCGCGCAGCGATATTTCTCTATTTAATAATTCCTTGTTTTCAGTTATTTGCGACAACTCCTTAATCCATTTTGTCATTTGGTGATTTGCTACGGGATGCTCCAAGTGGATACCGGCAGCCGCCTTTTTTTCGTCTAACTTTGCATCAACCAAACGCCTCACCTGCTCATAGGCCTTTACCGCGACCAGATAGGCTTGCTTGAATTCCTGATCCGTTTGATAAGACTCGCGCGTATCTGCGGAAAAACCTAACTTTATTGCCCCCACGCCAGCGGGCCATGCACTTTGATCCACATGCGTGACAACATAGACCTCCTGCTTTTCTTCATGAAGTTCAAAATAGAGATCGCCGTACACATCATCAGGTAATGGGTCGAGGACTTTAAGTAATATAGGCTGGCTGCCATTCAGGCCGACCCTCTCGGACATTAGCTCCAACAACCAAGACAAGGGAATGTTGCCACCAGCTCCCATGACTTCAGCTTGGCCTCGCGCTTCAATACCTGTGTACCAAATTTCTTGGCCCCAAGGCTTGGGAATATGCGTTGGAACAAGCCACCAGGGGTCGGACATCACCAGCCAAGGCTGTGAGTGCTTGAGACAACACACCTTTAATATATCGTCTGAGTCCGGCAAAGAAAGCAATCGCTCCAGCCAAACCACAGTAAAAGGGAAAACGCTGCCTTCGATAACTACGGCTTCGGCTGTCCTGATCTGGATCGACAGCAGCGCCAGTAAATCCAATTGCGGCTGTTCGGGGAGATAATATTCTGTGAAAGAAAAGCGTATGGCCAGATGTCGAAGTTGCGGAATCCCGCCTTTGGCCGCAATCTGAAGTTGTTGGATCGCCCGCTCAACTATTACCTCAGCTGAAGTTGTTTTGTCGATGTAAAAATGAATCAACGCCTGCTTCCCAAAGTTCGATTTCGGCGTGCAGTTTAACAGACGAACCAATTTTCAGACGATCCAGTGGAGATGAAAAACAACGGTGTGTCAACTTCGCAAAAAAAAGACCAACATCTGTTGGCCCTTTTTCGATAGCAGTGACGACCACACTTAGATTAATTCAGACGCTCCAACACCGTTGTAATCCCCTGCCCCAAACCAATACACATAGTGGATACACCAAGATTCAAATCGCGATCCTGCATTACGGTCAACAATGACCCGGTAATACGGGTACCTGAGCACCCAAATGGATGCCCCAGTGCAATCGCACCGCCGTGCAGGTTGACCTTATCGTTCATCACTTCCAGCAGTTTCAGATCCTTCAATACTGGCAATGCCTGGGCAGCAAAAGCTTCATTGAGTTCAACGGCATCGATATCGTCCATAGCCAGATTCGCCGCTTTAAGTGCTTTTTCGGTCGATGGCACCGGGCCGTAACCCATTATTGACGGGTCAACACCTGCAAGGCCCATGGACACAACTTTAGCGATGGGTTTTAAACCCAAAGATTTGGCTCGCTCCGCAGACATCACCAACATCACCGAGGCTCCGTCGCTCAGCTGGGAGGAAGTACCGGCGGTCACTTGGCCATTTTTGGGATCAAATACGGGTGGCAGTTTGGACAGAGCCTCAACAGTGGTTTCAGGGCGAATTGTCTCGTCCTGGTCAACAGAAACTAAAAAGCCGTCGCTGTTGTGGCCATCGACCGCAATAATCTCGCGATTGAATTTACCCGTCTCTCGAGCTTGAGCTGCCAATTGATGCGAGCGCGCTCCGAACTCGTCCATCTGTTGGCGATTGATGCCGTGCAAGAGCGCCAGGTACTCGGCGGTCATACCCATATTGCCGGC
>DATIDX010000337.1:0-2654 GCA_035456025.1 Cellvibrio sp.
ACATCGGCAACGACTGTTTTGGAAATCGATGCAGGATCAATATCCACATGGATAATTTTTGCCGTCGGGCAGAATTTGCTGATGGCGTTGGTTACGCGGTCATCAAAACGTGCGCCCACTGCCAGAATCACATCGCTGTGATGCATCGCCGTGTTGGCTTCGTAGGTGCCGTGCATACCGAGCATGCCGAGGAAATTTTTACCGGTGCCAGGATACGCGCCCAAGCCCATCAGGGTATTGGTCACGGGGTAATTCAGCAGATCCACCAGCTCTTTCAGCAAGTGCGATGCATTGCCTTGCACTACGCCACCGCCGGTATAGATCATCGGGCGCTTGGCGCCGAGCAGCAGTTGCACTGCTTTTTTGATCTGGCCTGAATGACCGCGAGTCGCCGGAGTGTATGAGCGCAGCTTCACCTTCTCGGGGTATTCGTAGGCAAAGGTATGCGCTGGGTGAGTCAGATCTTTAGGCACATCGATAACTACCGGACCAGGACGGCCAGTCGCCGCAATGTAGTAGGCCTTTTTCACAGTCTCGGGGATTTCGCTGGCGTGTTTGATCATAAAGCTGTGCTTTACGATCGGGCGGGAAATACCCACCATGTCGGTTTCCTGGAAAGCATCTTCACCAATCAGATGACTCATCACCTGACCGGAAATCACTACCATCGGAATAGAATCCATGTAGGCCGTCGCAATACCGGTAATGGCATTGGTCGCGCCCGGGCCGGAAGTTACCAGCACAGTCCCCACTTTGCCGGTCGCGCGCGCGTAACCATCGGCAGCATGGGTGGCAGCTTGTTCATGGCGAACAAGGATATGTTTAACGTCTTTTTGGCGAAAAATGGCATCGTAAATATGCAGTGCCGCGCCGCCCGGATAGCCAAAAACGTATTCAACGCCTTCGTCTTTCAGGGCGCGGATGAGCATATCTCCGCCTGAGAGCATTTCCACGATAATTCCCCTTTTAGGATGTGAATCGCATATGCGCGTGTGTCTTTTACCGGGAGAGGCTGCTGTAGCCGATAGTTAAGAGGCAAAGAATCACACTGGAAAGTATCGGCACTTAGGGCAGGCCAATACCGTGAATGATCCACGATCAAAACCCGGCAAGGTCAGGATCGGATCAGCGAAAACCGTGCAGGTAAACAGCGGCTTTCTAAGGTGATGCCCTGGTAGGGGCATCGCCAGCAGATGGTTCGCCAAGAGGGTGACTTGGAGGGAAGCAGATGGTGTCCGGGATTATCGGCCACCTGCCAGCCATCTGGAGGATTGGCAATTTTGGCAAGATATGCTTCAAAGTCAAGAAATTAACGCCAATCTGTCGTTTTTTTAGTCAAATCAGATGCGCCAGAGCCAAAATTCCCGCCTAGACTTGAATGGCCGGTTACCAGCTTGCGCGCGCTCACAGATTTACGCTTCGCAATACCACTCGCTTTATATAAGGTCTATAGTTGGCGCAGAAACATCAAAAAAAGGTTAAAACATGAAGTACTTACAAACGCTTGGATTTCTGCTGCTGGCACTCGCTGTCAGCCAAAGTGCGCTGGCTCAAAAAGTGTATACCTGGACCGATGCCAAAGGCGTGGTGCACTACGGCGAACATCCGCCCAAAAATGTAAAAGCCACACTGGTCAAAACCCGCACCGGCCACAGTGATCCGACCCCGGTACCCACTACTCCCGCACAACCTGCAACAACCGCCGCAAAACCGGCTGCGGTAAATGCGGCTGATGCACTAAAAGACCCGGAGCGCTGCTCGCAAGCGCGCGCCAATCTGGAAATGCTGAACACAGTAGCCCGGATCAGAACCCAAAATGCGGATGGCGTAACGGTTTATCTCACCGAAGAAGACAAAGCACAGCAACGTACCAACATGCAGCAAGTTATTGATCAGGCATGTGAGTAGTTGCCCTCAGTTAATCACCAGGAAGGAGGTCTCTATGAAACGTACACTTGCATTGGCCATCGGCTTGCTTTCGTTGTCGCTGGCTGCCGGCAGTGTTGCCTTTGAAAAAAAGCATGAAAAGGCACTCGCCGCTGAAGCCCAACCACTGGGTTTTACCAAAACCAAAAGCCGGTTTTTGGATAGTGTTTACCTCAAGCCGGGAGTGAATTTCAGCGAGTACGCGCAGCTGGATTTTGCCCCGTTGGATACCAGCAATATTTATATCCGCGAGCCCTCCGCGCCGAATGATTTTGATGAACCCTGGGTTTTGACGGATAAGGACAAAGCCTATCTGCAACAGAAATACCTTGAGACGTTTACCAAAGAGTTGATCGACAGCAAGCGCTTTAGCGCCAGCGGTGGCAGCGGCAAAACCCTGCGTATTAAAACCACCCTGCAGGAAATTGCGCCCTCAGCGCCTAAAGATGACCTCAAAAGCCGCCCTAATATTGGCAACTTCTACACCGAAGGTGCAGGCACTATGACGATGAAAATGGAAATTTATGATACCCAGACCAATGCGCTGGTCGGCCTGATTGCCGATGAGGCCGATGTTGGCAATCAGTGGGAAAGAAACGATCGCTCCAACAACCGCCGGCAGTTGGGGCTGAGCTTTACCCGCTGGGCAGACTCACTGGGTGTAGCCCTAGGCAAAAAATAATTCGCAGCGGTGATAAAACAAAAAACCTGGGCATGCCCAGGTTTTT
>DATIDX010000338.1:0-8883 GCA_035456025.1 Cellvibrio sp.
ACCGGCTCGATATTTTGATCGAAGTTAGTGCGCAACTCGCGCGCGTATTCGTCGATCAAAAACGCAAATTTGATCGCCGGATCATCGCTGCGTTTTACCGCGTCGGCACCGCCTTCCCATAATTGTTTACGCAGGGCTGCATCGGCCAGTTTGCTATTGGTGACGATTTCTTTAGCCAGCGCTTCCGGCGATTGTTTGCCGAGGATTCGTTTCACCGCCGGATTATCCACGCCGAGTTTTTCGCGCAATTTACTCAGCGACCAGCCCAGTTTCATCTGTTCAAAATCCGGGTAGAGGGGTGACTCGGCAAACAGCCCGGCCTGCACAGCGGGCAAGCTGGCATCGGAAAATTCGCGCAAGCGCTGGTTGTCCGGCTTGGCTTTTTCAGCGGTGCCGCGCACCAGCGTGCGCGCCCAGATAACGTGCTGCGACATGGCGCCAAAGCCGGTTTCCACCATCATGTAATCGAGGTAAATATTGCGCCAGGCAGTCTGCGCCTCGGCCAGGGTTTTCCAGGGATCGCCGTAGGTTGCCAAGCGTGTTGGGTCGCTGCTTACCCAAGTGCGGAAGGTATTTTCCTGTGCGCGTTTTTCCTGCATCACACCCGGTGCCAGCAGTGCCTGGAACATACCGGTGCGCGCCTTGATGCCGTTTTCCACGCTGGTCAATTCGCTTTGCGCGATGCGCGCTTGCTCAACGCCTTGCGCCGAATATTGCAACAGCAGGCCACGGTATTCCGATGCGAGTATCAAGCGAAATGGCAGCACCAGGTCGCGCTGGGTTTCCAGTTCTGCCATGGTGAGTTGGCGTTGGGTAGCGCCGGGGTGGCCGAGGGTCATCACCAGCTCATTTTCTTTTGCGCCTTTGGTATTGATTGGAAACCAGTCGTCATTCGCCAGTGGTTTGCCGGCGCGGTCGTACACGCGCAGCAAACTCATATCGAGGTTGTAGCGCGGGAAATTAAAGTTGTCCGGATCGCCACCAAAAAAGCCGGCCGCATATTCGGGCGAAAATACCAGGCGCACATCCTGGTAGCGCGCGTATTGGTAGACGTGATATTCGCCGCCACCGTACAACTCGACAATATCGCAGCGCCGCTGGTCACCGGTCTCGCCTACACATTCTTTTTCAATGCGCGATTGCTCGGCTTTTTTTGCGTCGCTAAATTCTTTGCCGGTTAAACCGGCCAGCGCTTTTTGCATACGCGCGGTTACGTTTTCGGTCTTCTCCAGGCGATTGATTTCCATGCCGGGGCACTGCTTTTCTTCAGCGGTGTTTTTGGCGAGAAAACCGTTGTTCATCAAATCCTGTTTTTCGCTGGACAAGTCTTCGATGCAGCCAATTACACAGTGGTGGTTGGTCAGCACCAATCCCTGCGGCGAGACAAATGAGCCTGAACAGCCGCCCGCCAAACGCACGGCGCTGCGCATGGATTTATTTAGCCACTCGGGCGAAGGTTTGAAGCCGTAGGTTTTTTCCATGGTGGCAAGCGGAAGGTTATCCAGTGTCCACATACCTTCTGCTGCGGTCGATGGCAGCGAAATCACTAGACTGCCGGTAAGCAGACACAACCTTGTCAGTAAACGCATAATTAAACCCCTGCTGGTTTCATCGATTGGATAATGTCTATCCCGTTTGGTCGATCACGTACACAACTAATTCGCACCCGAATAATATGGGCAGTTTAGCTGCCGCGCTATAGTCGTATGCGCCTTTAGCTAATAAACTCGCCCGATAACAAGCTCGCTCTTATCACACACAAGTCCGGTTGGTTCCATGAAACACTTAGTTATCTTATTTGCATTTTTTCTGTGTATTCCGTTCGCCGCAGCGACAAATTCCCCACACGATTATGCGCTAACCAGCAGCGATGGGCGGGTTGCAGTCGCGACTGTAAACCCCCATGCGACTTCTATCGCCCAGGAGGTCGTGGCGCGCGGTGGCAATGCGATTGATGCGGCCATCGCCGCTGCATATACACTCGGGGTCGTAGATGGGCACAACTCTGGCATTGGCGGCGGCTGTTTTATTCTGGTGCGCATGGCCGATGGCAGAATCCTTGCGATCGACGGGCGCGAGATGGCGCCGGCCGCAGCCACGCGCGATATGTTTGTGGTCGATGGAAAAGCCAATCCGGAGTTAAGCCGCACCGGCGCCCTGGCCGCTGGCATTCCCGGTTCAGTTGCTGCGCTCGATAAGTTGCAAAAACTCGGCGGTAAATTGCGTTTGCGCGACGTTATTCTGCCGGCGGCAGATTTGGCGGAAAAAGGCTTTCTAGTGTCGCCTGCACTGGCAGAACGAATGGCGGCCACACGCGATAATTTGGCAAAATTTCCGGCGAGCGCCGCCATTTTTCTGGACAAAAACAGCAAGCCGATACCGGCGTTTTCATCGCTGCAACAAAAAGATTTGGCTGCAACTTATCGCGCAATTGCCAAGCAGGGGCCGGATTATTTTTATCGCGGCGATTTTGCTAAAAAAACCGGGCGCTGGATGGCCGCTAACGGCGGGATTATCACGCACAAGGATTTTGCGAATTATCAAATAAAAATGCGCAAACCCATCGAATCGGAATTCGCCGGCTACAAACTTTACGGGTTTCCACCGCCCAGTTCCGGCGGTGTGCATGTAGCGCAAATTTTAAATATCCTCGAGCAGTTTGAGCTGGATAAATTAGCGCCCGCCGAGCGCTACCATTTAATTGCCGAGGCGATGAAATTTGCCTTTGCCGACCGCGCTTATTGGTTGGGCGACGGCGATTTTACCAAGGTGCCCTTAAGCCTCACCGACAAACGCTACGCTCAAAGTATCGCGCAAAAAATCAGCCTGGAAAAAACCACCGCCGATATTAGCCACGGCAATCCGGATGTGGATATCGAGCATCTAATGAATAAACACACAACCCATATTGCCGCCGCCGATCTGGATGGCAATTGGGTTGCGATTACCTCCACCGTCAATACCAGCTTCGGCAGTAAAGTCGTGATTCCGGGAACCGGTGTGGTATTGAATAACCAGATGGATGATTTTTCCGCGCAGGTTGGCGCCGCCAATGCGTTTGGTTTGGTGGGTTCGGATGCAAATGCCATAGCTGCCCGCAAACGCCCGCTCTCCAGCATGAGCCCGACATTGGTATTTAAAAATAATGAACCGGTGATGGCATTAGGAGCGGCAGGTGGGCCGACCATTATTTCGCAAGTTGTGCAAACCTTGCTGTACTCGCTTGAGGATTCGATGCCGGTAGAAAAAGCCATGGCGCAAGCGCGCATCCACCAGCAGTGGAACCCGAATGTATTATTTGTTGAGGCCGCCATGCCCGTTGAAATTCAACAGGCCTTACAACAAAAAGGCCACGATCTGAAAATCTGGCCCACCATGGGCGCATCGCAAGCCATCCAGTTGCGCGATGGCAAATTAGTGCCCGTGGCCGAGCCACGGGTAATCTTGCAGAACCAGCGCAATCACTAGTCCGTGTCATTCAGTTGATTACGACCGTTAATATGATTTTCAATGGTCAACTGTGGCAAAATGCCGGCGCCGTTCCGGGTGTGAATGGTGAGATTTATTAATGGAGACATAATGAAAAAACAATTGTTAGCTGCAGCACTTCTCACTTCTGTAACCGTGCCTGCTATGGCATCCGATTTTTACCTGGTTGCCGATCTTGGTAAAGCTGAGCTGGATATCCAAGTGGAAGATGGATATTCCAAATCAGACACCGCGTTTTCACTCGGTGGTGGATACAAATTCAACGAGACATTTGCGTTGGAAGTGGTGTACCGCGATTTGCTCGGTTTTAATACTCAACAAACCGACGATCTGGAAGATGGTGACTACCTCAACATTAAGAGTGATACCTCGGTAACTTCGATTCAAGCGTCGGTGGTAGCGCAATTCCCGTTGAACGAAGCATTCGCCCTTTACGGTCGCTTGGGTGCTGGTTCAATAAAGCTTGAAACGGATTACGTGTTTGATGCCGTCGTATTTGGTGAGCGCGACTCAGGGTCAAACACGGTATCTAACAGTAAAACCAAAGTTGTAATAGGTGTCGGTGTTAAATATGCACTGAACGAATCGGTTGCCCTGCGTGCTGAATACAATCAGTACGACAAATGGGAAGACATAAAAATCTCCTCTGCAACCGTTGGGTTGACTTACCAATTTTAATATTTGGTAAATACTCTTTTAAAAATGCCATCCACATTGGATGGCATTTTTATTTAACTAATGTGCAAAAAGCTGAATTCTATTAATCGTTGAGATTCGCCTCGCTTTAAGAAAACATTCCCTTTTCAATCGTCGCCAATAATTTTCGGTAGCCGCCACTAAGGTTTTTGCGCAGTTGGCGCACGTCTACATAGTAGGCGGCGCGTTTGCCGTGGTATTCGACTGGCGCGCCAATCTGGGTGAAGTGGATGCCGACAAAATTCAAACTGCGTGCGAGTCTGGGTTCCATCATTACAAATACATGGTGGATGCGGCTTTTGTGACAGAGGGTGATCGCCGATAAATACAAACTAATTGCGATGTAAGGAAAAAAGCGAAATTCCTGGGTGGAAAATGTCTGTTCGTTAATGACGCCGGTAGCGCCACCGGCAAACTGGTCAACTTGCCGTTTGCGGAATGCCAGCGGAACAGCGAGGCGGGAGATCTCGCAGATCTGGTGCGGTAAAAAGTTGCGGGGCTGCAAGTGTTCATCGCTAATGGCATGCGGGCAAAATTTTTCCATCGGCAGTAGCTGGTCGGTGTTTAAGGTGGTGATCAAGCGGAGGGTGCCAGCGAGTGACCCTGAGCCTAGATGGCGAATAAAACAGTGGATGGAGCGGAAATCAAATTCATCCTGTTCGATATGTTCAGCGTTGGTTTCTTCATAGTGCAACTCTTCGCAATACACTTGATAGCGGAGTTTATAGACCTCCTGCTTGAGCAGGATCGATTTGGCAATTTGCGGTTGTAGATAGTTGGAGAAGTGTTTGGCGATGGTTTCGGCTTCATCGCTGGCGAGGGTAGCGGCATTTCTTTGAGGAGCGGGGCTGACGATATTGTCGGCCAGCGTTTGTCGAAGTGGTTTCATAATCCTTGCGTCCCTTTGCGTTAGCCAGCTTTTATTGTATGTCCCAAAAAAGGATTTAGGCACCACCAAATAATTCTATAGGCGCCAGGGGATATTCAGATTATTCAACTCTCGCACCAATAAAAAAGCCCCGCACTGTTAGTGCGGGGCTTGCTGGTGCAAGGCATTTTAAAGCTTGTCGGGCGCGGGCCCCCAGCTGGAGAGTTTAATGTTTGGGGATTTTTTTGATCAATGCGTTGGCCGCGATTTTGGCGGCGCCACTCATGTCGATTTCCTCTTCACTTGAGCGCATCAACTTGGTCACTGCGCCTTCCCATAACAACGAATCGGTTTTAGTGGAGCGCATGCTTAGCGTCACTATGCCGTGCTTAAGCATATCGCCGGTGCCCTGCGGATCTGACCAGCCGGTGTAGACGAGGTTGCCGCGGTTGTCGCTGGTCCAATGGGGCGCGTAAATTTCCATGTCGATACCCGGACGTGTGACTACCGAGATGCGATAGTCCAGGCCAAGCTCAGCTTTATCAACATCGTAGAGGTAACCCTTTTTCTTCATGTCGGCTTCGATCAGTCCGCGGAAGGTGGTGTCAAATTCCACCGCGCGTGCGCCGCTTTTTTTGGTAACGACCGGTGCAGCCCAGCGATAGTACTTCAGTGCTTTGAGCTCGGGCGCTACGGGTTGGATCTCCTGGTAATTGATTGAGTTACAGCCGATCAGGGCAGACAAAAGTACCAGCAAAACGAGCGGGTAGCGGTTGAGGTGGGATACAACAGTTTTTATGGTCATCTTCTAAATTCCATTATTAGTTGGATTGTCTTGTTCCGGGATTGTTCGGTGCGCTGATTATAGCCACAGCTTGCGGTGCGGCCTATTTCAAATACCAGAAATGCCTATTTCAAACACCAAAAGTGCCTATTTTAAACACCAAAAGTGATAGTCACCGTCTTTATGTACTGCGCCTTCGATTTCTTTTTCAAAGCCGGGGAAGCGTTTTCCCCAGTCTTGCACGGCTTCGATATAGCCCAGCCAGGGGCCGTCGAGTGGGCCGAGGTTTTCACCGGGCATCACAATAGGAATGCCGGGCGGGTAGGGCATTATGCCTACGCCAGTGACGCGGTTGGCAGCCTGTTTGAGCGGCAGTAATTCGGCATCACCCGCTTGCAGTTGCTGGAAGGCGGCGCGCGGTGTACACACAATTTCCGGCAGGTTATCGAAGGCAGCGCCCTGTAACGCATCCATGTGGCTGGTGCGCATATAGTCGAACATGTCGGTAGCGAGGTCGCGCAAGCCCATATCGCGGTAGCGCTCCGGAGCTTGTTGAACCAGGTCGGGCAACACTTGTTCGAGCAGGGTGTTTTTGTCGTAGTGGCGTTTGAACGCGAGCAGCACGTTGATCAGCGTTCCCCATTTGCCCTTGGTAATACCGATGCTGAACAGGCAGAGCACCATAAAATCGGTGGTGCGCGAGGGAATAATATTGTTGCGATAGAGGAACGCGCTGAGCACCGGCGCGGGTATGCCCACAGCCTGCATCTGGCCATCCAGCCCCATGCCCGGCACCATGATGCCGGCCTTGATCGGGTCGAGCAGACACCAGTTTTTTTCCAGCCCGGCGAACCCGTGCCAGGCCGCGCCCGGTTCCAGCACCCAACATTGTGGGTCAGTTGCCAGCTGGTCCGGGTCGGCATCGGCAAAGGCGACCCACTTACCGGTTTTGGCATCACGTATTTCCGGCGTATTCCAAGGTTGGAAAAACCAATCACCTTTTTCTGCAAATTCGCGATAGGCGCGTGCGAGCGCCTGGCGGAAATCGACCGCCTCGCGGATTACATCCTGCGTCAAGCTGTAGCCGCTGGAGCCATCCATCATGGCCGCGCCGATTTCGTTGGAGGCGAACAGCGTGTAGAGCGGCGATGTGGTTGCCTGGATTACAAAGGATTCATTGAAGCGGCTGTGTTCAATCGGGTTGCGGCCGTTGCGCACGTGGATATAAGACGCCTGTGAGAGCGCTGCGAGCAGCTTATGGGTGGAATGGGTGGCAAAGACCGTGGGCGCGGTTTCCTGGTGGTCGCGCGGATCGCCGCGCATGGCGTAACGGCCTTCGTACATGGGATTGAAGCGCGCGTAACCGTACCAGGCTTCATCGAAGTGGATACGCTCTACCGATTCCGCCAGCACCCCTTCGGCGCGCTCGGCATCCAGGCACATGCCGTCGTAAGTACAGTTGGTCACTACCGCATAAACCGGCTGGTCATGTTTGGCCTGGCCGCGCAGCGGGTGATGGGCAATGCTGGCGGCGATGCGCTCGGGGGAGAGTTTCTCCGGCAAAATCGGGCCGATAATCCCGTAGCGATTGCGCGTGGGGGTGAAGTACACCGGAATCCCGCCCGACAATACCAACCCTTGTTCAATCGACTTATGGCAGTTGCGGTCGCACAGTGCGAACTGGTTTTCGCCCACACAAGCCATGAAGATAGTGCGGTTGGAGCCCGAGGTGCCGTTGAGCACGGCATAGGATTCGTGCGCGCCAAACACGCGTGCGGCAAACTTTTCCGAGGCTTCCACCGGGCCGGTGTGATCCAGCACTGAGCCGAGGCTGCCGCGCTCGATACCGCCATCGGTGCGGAACAGGTTTTCACCGAAGAAATCAAAAAACACCCGTCCGACTGCGGACTTGGTGAACGCGATTCCACCCTGGTGCCCTGGTGCAGCCCAGGAGTGTTCGTCCTTTTGGCTGTAGCGGAGCAGGGCATCGGTGAACGGCGGGAGAAGTTTATCCAGATAGCGGTCAACTGCCGCCAGTGCGCGCCCGACAATAAACGGAGCCGTGTCTTCCAGCGTCCATACAAACTCGTCTGCTAGCTCCATGGCTTCCACCGTCAGGGTTTGTTTGGCGGCGCGGTCGGCCATTAAAAAGATGGGGACATTGGCGTTGCGCTGGCGAATTGTGCGCAATAATTCCATCACCTCCGCTTGGCTTTGAAGGTCGTTATCGCCCAGGGTCCAATCGACAAAAATACAGTGGAAGCCGGCGTCCGACACAATCGCGGCATGGCCGTCATCGTAGGAGCGCGCCTGTACCAATTCGACGTTGCGGTGGTGAAACTCAGTCACCAAATCATGCAGGGCGCGGCCACGGGTGCTATCAATGGTGGCGAGTTGGTCTTCAACAATGAGCACGTGGACTTTCATACTTTTGTTGGTGCGTCCGATCATCAAAATGCCCTCTCTAATTTATTGGATTTAACCGGTTTAGCGCGAGAGTACACCAGTTGCCGTTGCGACAGAACCGCCGATGTGCGCACACGGCGCTTAAACACTGGTAGCAATAGCAGCTTCTCTGCCTTGGTGGTGAATGGCCTGTTAGCTTCTATACTCCACACCATAAAACCCATAATGGTGCGGTGATAATTATGTCGAAGTCGGTGCCCCAGTCGCTTCAGCGGGCAGGATTTATGTTCCTGCTGTTTTGCTGTGGGGCCGGGTTTGTCTGGGCAGGCACCACTGCGGCAGGCACCCCTGCTACAGGATTTCCTGAGGAAGGTGCTGCTGCGAATAAAATGGCGAGTAGAAGTGTGATTATTCGCCAGTCAAATATGACTGATATCAACAACGAAGATTTTTATTTCTATCACCTGTTGCAACTGGTGCTGCGCAAAACCGACGTGGAAGGCAACCACACCACTATCAGCCAATTACCTTATCGGTTGGAAGATAAACGCCTGCGCACCGAAATGATGAACGGTGTGGTCGATATCCTCTGGTCGCCGACCAGCCGCGAATTTGAGCAGCAAATGTTGCCGATACGGGT
>DATIDX010000339.1:0-19241 GCA_035456025.1 Cellvibrio sp.
AGCAGGATCAGCGACATCACCATGCCCAAAGATTGGGTCCAATCTGGCAATGCCGAGTAATGCAAATGGTGCGAACCAGCCCAGATGTAGAGAGAAATCAGTGCCCAGAAGTGCACGATAGATAACTGGTAAGAGTAAACAGGACGACCAGCTTGTTTAGGCACAAAGTAGTACATCATGCCCAGGAAGCCGGCAGTCAGGAAGAAACCTACAGCATTATGGCCATACCACCATTGCACCATAGCATCGGCAGCACCTGCGTAAGCAGAATAGGATTTAGTCAGGGTTACCGGTACAAATGCACTATTGACGATATGCAGCACGGCAACGGTGACGATAAAGCCACCATAGAACCAGTTAGCAACATAAATGTGCGAGGTGCGCCGCTTCACGATAGTGCCAAAGAACACTATGGCGTAAGAGATCCACACCAAAGCCAGCAGAATGTCGATTGGCCACTCCAACTCTGCATATTCTTTCGCAGAGGTCATACCTTGCGGTAACGTAATCACCGCAAGGACGATAACGGCTTGCCAACCCCAAAAAGTAAAAGGAACCAACCATCCACCAAACAGTGGCGCCTGGCAGGTGCGTTGCACTACATAATAGGAGGTAGCAAACAGTGCACAGCCACCAAATGCAAAAATCACCGCGTTAGTGTGCAGCGGACGGAGGCGCCCGAAGCTCGTGAAAGGCTGGAACAAGTCATTCAGACCCGGCCAAACCAATTGTGAAGCGATAAGTACGCCTATCCCCATTCCAACTATGCCCCAAACAATGGTCATAATGGAAAAGTTGCGCACTACATCGAAGTCGTATGCTGGAGGATCCCCAGCAACCGTCGCATGACTACCCATAGGACTTTCCTGTAACTAAAAGAAAAATGAAAACTTTATCTCCGCCAGCGTAACTTATCGCCCGAGCTATACGGCAATCATTAACCCTATACCCCTACTTTCGGTGCGGCATTTTGCCTTATGCGAGGCAATTTGTCTCACTTGGCGAAGGATAGGATTGATATTTATCAAATTATTTATGCGCTTTTAAATCGATACGCCTTTTACCAAAGCCGTATCGATTTACTTACCCGCACCTGCTATCCATGCGGGCTTCTTGAGACTAGTCCTGGTGGATGAACTATTTAAGGTTACGGCCTTTATTGGCGGCGATACGCATACGCAGAGCGTTCAACTTGATGAAACCTTCCGCATCCTTCTGGTTATATGCACCAGCATCATCTTCAAAGGTTGCGATTTTTTCATCAAACAAGCTGTCAGGAGAGCGGCGACCAACAACACTCACAGAACCCTTGTACAGTTTAACGCGCACATCGCCGTTTACATGAACTTGTGACGCATCGATCATCGCCTGCATCATCAGACGCTCAGGGCTCCACCAGTAGCCGTTGTAAATCATGTCCGCATACTTCGGAATCAAGCTGTCCTTCAAGTGGGCAACTTCACGATCCAGGGTAATAGATTCAATCGCGCGGTGTGCACGCATCATGATGGTGCCGCCAGGAGTTTCGTAGCAGCCGCGCGACTTCATACCTACATAGCGGTTTTCTACGATGTCCAGACGACCAACACCGTTCTCGCCGCCGACTTTGTTCAAGTAAGCCAGTACGTTAGCGGGAGACATTGGCTTGCCATCGATAGCAACTATATCGCCTTTCTCGTAGGTCAGTTCGAGGTAGGTCGCTTTATCTGGAGCTGCTTCAGGGGCAACAGTCCAGCGCCACATATCTTCTTCAGCTTCAGTCCATGGGTTTTCCAGAACCTTGCCTTCGTAAGAGATGTGCAGCAGGTTGGCATCCATTGAATAAGGTGATTTCTTCTTCTTGGAGTAATCAACCGGAATATTGTGCTTCTCGCAGTAGTCCATCAAGGTTTCGCGGGACGTCAGATCCCATTCGCGCCAAGGGGCGATTACTTTGATACCAGGCTTTAGCGCATAAGCGCCCAGCTCAAAACGAACCTGGTCATTACCCTTACCGGTAGCACCATGGGAAATAGCATCCGCGCCCACTTCGTTGGCGATTTCAATCAAACGCTTGGCAATCAATGGACGGGCGATTGATGTGCCCAGCAGGTATTCGCCTTCATAGATGGTGTTCGCACGGAACATCGGGAATACGAAATCACGCACAAACTCTTCGCGCAGGTCATCGATATAAATTTGTTTGACGCCAAGCGCCTGAGCTTTGGCACGGGCCGGTTCAACTTCTTCACCCTGGCCGATGTCGGCAGTGAAAGTGATCACTTCACAGTTGTAGTTTTCTTGCAGCCATTTAACGATTACTGAGGTATCAAGGCCACCAGAATAGGCCAACACGACTTTTTTGATTGATGACATTGGGGCAGCTCCCGCTCTAACTCGTTGACAATTCTCAGGGCACGATCCACAAGCCACAGACCAGTACCTACTTGGGCGCGGGATTGTACTCGCAAGCCGACGAAATTCCCACACTTGCAATGGCTAAATAAACTCTTTTGACGCTAAATGAAAATAGCTCCCAAACATCAACCCAGCACACATCAAAAAACAAAAGCAGCCGGGCAGACTACCTCTTTCGTATGGCTAAAACTATAGATGGCTAGAGGCGGAATGTGGACACTTTATCGTTGAGCGCACGCGCCAGATCCTGCAGGCTGTGCGCACGCGTATCGCCTTGATGCGCAACCGCGGCGGAATTGTCAGCCACCTGCTTAATCGCGTTGATATTGTTCAACACCTCTTTCACTACATGACTTTGCTCTTCGGCCGCCGTCGCAATCTGCACGGCCATACCGCTGATAGCGCCCACCGCCGTGTTGATTTTATCGAGTGAACTGGAAGCGCTGTCGGCGTTGCCCACACTTCCGGTTGCCAAACGGCGACTGTCTTCCATTATGGCGACGGCATTTTGCGCTGTGGCTTGCAGGGCACCGATCATCGCCTGGATTTCCTCTGTACTCGCATGGGTGCGTTGCGACAGCACACGGACCTCGTCCGCCACCACGGCAAAACCCCTGCCCTGCTCGCCCGCGCGCGCCGCTTCAATCGCGGCATTGAGCGCAAGCAAATTGGTTTGTTCGGCGATACCTTTGATAGTCGAGAGTATGCCGCTGATATTTTGTGCGTTGCTATTGAGAGTCGAAATCACGCCACCGGCTTGCTCGACTTTTTCAGCCAGCACCACTATCGAATCACGGGTTTTATCAACCTGATGCTTGCCTTCACTTGCACTATCGACCGACTCACGCACCGAGTCGGCAGTGTGTTCAGCGTGATGAGCTATTTCCTGGGTGGCGTTAGTCATTTCATTCATAGCTTGTACCACCATCCCGATTTGCTGTTGCTGCATACCCAATTCACGCACGGAGGTTACCGATGAATCGGCCAGAGCGCGGGCGTTATCCTGCAAATCTGTCGCCTGGGTGCGGATGTGCTTCACCAAGTCATTCATGTGTTCGACAAAGGAATTGAAACTCGCTGCCAGCAGACCCACCTCGTCGTTGGAAGTGACCGGTAAGCGGCGCGATAAATCGCCATCGCCGGAGGCAATTGCCGATAAGGACTGGGAGACATTGTGCAGCGGCAGCAATAGCACACCATTGAGCCAGTTAAGGCCGATTACCGTTACTACCAACAGCACCAGGATGACTGCCAACTGCCCCATCAAGGTCGACTGCACCGGATCAACCAACAACTCTCGCTCCAGCACCATCACCAGGGTCAAATCGGTGCCAGGGATAGCGTCGGCGAAAACTTGCATAGTTTTGCTATCCAGGGTAACCAAATGCAGCGCATCTTTCTCGCGCAACACTTGCCCAAGTTCGGCCGCTGTCAAATCAGCGGATAAATCCACCAGGGGTTTGCTGAGCAGGTTTTTGTCAGCATGTGCGAAAACTTTGCCAGCGCGGGTGATAAACATATATCCATTGCCGGGCAGATCAATATCGCGCAGTTGCTGGACAATATCGTCGATCACTACATCAACGCCCAAGATAGCTTTAACGCTACCGTCGCTATTGATTACCGCGCGCCCAAGTGACACCACATTTTTGCCCGTCGCCGAAGCGACCGACGGATTATCGATATAAGTTGCACGTGGATTTTTGACCGCCGCTATGTACCAGCCCCAGACACGGGGGTCGTCATTCCCCGGAGCCATCACCAGGTTATTCGCGTTATAGAGTTTGCCATCCGCAAATGCCAGAAAGCTGTTGTCGACGTCCGCAGAAATTTTTACCTGGGTGAGATGGGCATTGTAATGGTCTTCGGTTGCGCTGGCAGGGAACCCTTCCAGCGCCTTGCCTTTGAGTTCAAACCAGTCGCTCACATATTTGCTAAAAGTGGCGGATATTCCAGCTACCTGGCGGTTGATGTTAACTTCCATCGCCGTCATTGCTGAACTGTAAGAGAGGTAGGAAACGGCACATCCAACTAATAACAGTGAAACAGCGACTGAGGTGCTAATTTTTTTTCGCAGTGACCAATGAGTTGCCATGTTGACTCCAACGGGTTGACCTTGGGGAAATATTATTTTGTATCACGCTGCTGTGGTGCCTCGCGCCCCGTGGTCGGGGTTGATGTCAGTCCATTGGTATTGTTTTGTGTTGTAAATTATCGGCATATGCATGCAATTGCTTTAGCAGTAATTGCTGCGCCCCTGTAAGACTAGCATCGGCGGCGAGCTGCGCCAGCCGCGCATAAAACTCCGGCAAAGTCAGGCTGGATTGTGCCTGAGTGTCGGTTAGTCGCCATTGGCAAAATTGCTGCCAGCGCGCGCGCTCTTCAGCATTGAGACTGAACGGGAAGTTACGCGCGCGGTACCGGAACAGCATTTCCACGAGGCGCGCATCGCGAAAATGGATATCCGCTCCAGCGAGCACCTCGGCATTCGACTGGCGCACGCGAGCCATCAAGCGCTTATCTTGCTCATCGCAAAAACCGCTATAAAGCATTTGTTCCGGATCCGTTTTTTCGGCAAATTCCTGACTGCGATAAAGTTGCGCAAGTTTTTGCTGCAACGCCTGTTGCTCGCCAACCGTGAGATTACGCAGCTGCTGCCAATGCTGCTCGCAGCGCAGCTTATCAATGGCAAGGCGCTCCGCCGTCGGGTCATCGAGCATAGCGGCGGGCAACAGCATGGGGGTTTTATTGAAGTGGAT
Source organism: Cellvibrio sp. (assembly GCA_035456025.1). Taxonomy (GTDB): domain Bacteria; phylum Pseudomonadota; class Gammaproteobacteria; order Pseudomonadales; family Cellvibrionaceae; genus Cellvibrio. The sequence continues at coordinate 5,157 of DATIDX010000339.1, forward strand.
TTCTTTTAGCGCCAGGCGCTCGACGCCCTCAGGCAAATCCTCAGTGCGGGTAAACAAGCGCAAGCGCAATTCCTCCACCGATAACTCGAGCAGCGCCGCTGGGTTCGATGAAAGATTAAAAGCAATTGCCGAATTTTTGTTGGTTGGATGCATCGCAAGCGGCAGAACCAGCGCCGCGTTACCATTTTCACCGGGAAAGCGCGACGAAATATGGAGCAAAGGTTTGTGGCTTTCAAAATCGACCAAATTGGCGACAAAACGCTTGTCGCGCAGGCGATATGCGTAATCGTAAAGTTTGGGCTGCCGGGTTTTAATCAACTTGGCAACCGCGATAGTCGCATAGACATCCGAGAGCGCATCATGCGCGGCGTCGTGCTTAAGATTATTGGCCTTACTCAGCATCTCCAACTTGAAACATGGACGCCCGTCCTCGTAGTTGGGCCATTCGATACCCTCGGGGCGCAACGCGCGCGTCATGCGCACCATATCAATGATGTCCCAGCGCGAATTGCCATTGCGCCACTCGCGCTCATAGGGATCATAAAAGTTACGATACAAAGTGTAACGTGTAACCTCGTCGTCAAAGCGAATCGAGTTGAAACCCACTCCGCAGGTACCCGGCTGTGAGAGCTCGGCATGGATGGCCGCAATAAACTGGTACTCGGGCAGCCCGCGCTCCTCTGCCACCTGAGGCAGCAAGCCAGTAATTAGACATGCCTCAGGTTTAGGTAAAACATCGGGCGCCGGCTTGCAATAAATCATCAGCGGCTCACCGATAATATTTAGATCCTCATCGGTGCGAACCCCCGCAAATTGCGACGGCCGATCTATCGCCGGCACTTCACCCCAAGTCTCATAATCGTGCCAATAGAGGGTGTTTTGCGTCATGGTATTTATTCCTTCAGAGCACCCGTGAATCGGGTAACAAAACGCGCAATGTAACACCCCGCTGTCGCTTTCCCCTATACTACGGCCTGATTTTTGCGTCTCGATGTGCCGCCGCCGCACTGATTTTCGCTAGCCAATAAATTCTGCCTGGAGCCTACTAATGAGTGATTTAGACAGCCTGTTTGCCGCGAACGTGAAATGGGCAGAAGACATCAAACGGGACGACCCCGAGTTTTTCTCCAACCTGGCCAAGCAGCAAGCCCCCGAATATTTATGGATAGGCTGCTCCGACAGCCGTGTACCCGCCAACCAGATTCTCAATTTGGCACCGGGCGAAATTTTTGTGCACCGCAATGTGGCAAACGTCGTGATCCATACCGACCTGAATTGCATGACTGTATTGAATTACGCGGTGGAATTTTTGAAAGTGAAACATGTAATGGTGACCGGCCATTACGGCTGTGGCGGCGTGCGCGCAGCATTGGAAAATCGCAAGCTGGGTTTGATTGATTATTGGTTGCGCAATATTCGCGATGTTTACTACACCAACAAAGAAGAACTCGATCAAGAAGGTGACATGGATGAGCGCGTTAACCGCCTGTGCGAGCTCAATGTGATTCAACAAGTCGATAATATTTCCCGCAGCAACATCGTCCAAAACGCATGGTCACGCGGACAGGAATTAACCATCCACGGCTGGATTTACGATATCCACGACGGCATCCTGCACAAACTCACACCGCCAATAGACTCTATTGAACAAATCCCCGAGCAATACCGTCTCTATTAAAAATGGTCTTTACTAAACGTCGCCTCTACTAAGAGGCGAAACGCGCGCGAAATAATTGTTCAGTTTTAGCCGCCATAATCGCATCGTTTTCATGCAAACCATTGATCTTGTGCGTCCACCAACTCACCTTCACTTTGCCCCACTCGGTCAAGAGCGCCGGGTGGTGGCCATATTCCTCCGCTAGTGCACCGACCGATTGGGTAAAGGTCAGCGCATTAACAAAATTCTTAAACTTATAAACACGAGCCAATTGATTCACACCGTCAACCCTTTCCAGTGCCCACTCCGGTAATTGCGCCAGTGCGCGCTCTAACTCCTGCTCACCCAGAGCAGAAGAATCGGCGCGACACGCCGTGCAGGTTTTTTCGCTTAAATTTTCCATCTCATTGCTCCTCATTTCTATTCCGGATAAAAACTGGCCGGTGCGTTAATGTCTGTTGGCAACAGCAAGCCAGCTTATTTTAGGTAAACGCGCGTAATGGGTCAGCGCGATAAACCTCATTAAGATCATTGACATAAGCGCTAGAAAGCCGCCCAAGCTGTTCTATACTCAAACCAACTTATGTGTGTCGGACGCAAACCAGCACGCCCATTCTGATAACACCGATCCCACTTTAAATGGAAATTTCGATGCCTGAGAATCCGCTCTCGCACAATCCGCTCGATGATGAATCGCTAAGCCATTTCACCTTGGCCGATGAACAAATGCGTTCGCTCTACCACAGCCTGCCAGTTTCCATGTTGTCGTCGATTATTATTGCCTTGATCCTCAGTATTTCACATTGGAAAGTGATCGGGCAGGCAGAAATTATCCTATGGAATTTATTACTGGGGGGCACTTTGCTGGCGCGCCTGATCTTATGGATTTCCTGGCACAACGTGCATCAACTCTATTCCACCACTTTCTGGCTGTGGCTTTTTCGCGTTGGCGTCTGGTTGACCGGAGCAGCCTGGGGCTCCGCTGCATTATTATTATTCGCGCACGACGACACTATCTATCAGGCGTTGCTCGCCTTTTCATTGGCAGGGGTAGCCAGCGGCTCAATGACTTCACTCACAGTTGATAAATATTCATCGCTGGGTTTTGTCATGCTCGCAATTACCCCTTTGAGTGTGATCATTTTTATGGAAGAAGGCCCAACTGCAATCGCGATGTCGGGCATGACCTTGCTGTTTATCTTTTTTGTGATTGCCAGTTCCACGCGCGTGAGACTGAACATGGAAGATCAGCTGAACAAAAACATGCGCCTGTTAATGCTAACTAATGAACTCAACCATAAACAAAAACTCGAAAAAATTATTAACAATGCCCAGTCAATTTTTATTGGGGAGGGCGACATTAAATCCGCACTGAAAACCTTGCTGCACGAAACGCTTCCTCTCTGCCACAGTGAATTGGGCTTTATCGGGCAAGTGGTCAAAGATAAAGATCAACCGCCTTACATGCGCGCGCTGATATTTAGTAGCCTGAAAAAAGATGACCGCACGCTAGAAAATTTCCGCACTACCAACCTGCCGGACAATGGCGAATATCGCAATCTGGATAATTTTTTTGGTTCGATCATGCGCTCGGATAAACCCGTCATCAGCCCGAACCTCGCGCGCGACATGCGTGCAGGCACCCTGCCGCCAGGACACCCGCCCATTACGAGTTTTATTGGCATACCTATTTTCAGCGGGCGCGAGCAAATTGCCATACTGGGGCTTGCAAATTCACCGGTCGGTTACACAAATCAAACGGCTGAAGATCTCGAGCCGATTATTAAAAGCATCGCACAGTTTGTGCAAACCATGAATCATGAGCAGCAACACGAGCAAGATAAAGCCGCACTCGAGGCCAGCACAGCGCATACCCAAACCATACTTAACGACATTGCCGATGGCATTATCACAATTTCAAAAGATGGAATTATCCAGAGCTTTAACCACGCTGCAGAAACTATTTTTGGTTATCGCGCTAAACAAATTATTGGCAAAAATGTCAGCGAATTAATGCCTGAAGCCAATAAATCACATCACGATGATTACATCAAAGCACACCTTAAAACGGGTAAAAAAAATATTCTCGGTATTGGCCGTGAAGTCACGGGACTGCGGCGCAATGGTAGCGAATTCCCAATGGATTTAATGGTATCGCGCGTATTTCAAAACGGAGAACCCGTATTTATCGGGATAGTGCGCGACATCACCGACAAAAAGAATGCAGAAGATTTGCGCAACCAATTTATCAATAGTGCTAGTAAAGAAATACTTGCGCCGCTAAACCTGATCAGTGAAGCCATAACGCGGATCAAGACTAAAGAGCAGCAGAGTTTGCCACCCTCGCTCAAGCATGCGGTAGAGATAGTGCATCTGAACAGCCTTCGCCTGCAGCAGCTAATGCACGATCTGATAGAGATGCAAAATATTTCCAGGGAAAACTCGAGTTTGCATTTAGAAACGGTTTCTGCAGCGCAACTCATGGAAGAAGTGGTTAGACGCAGCAAAACCTTTGGGGAAATTTACCAAAATAAAGCCTCGATTAGTCCGGGTAACGAAGATTTAACCATTCATGTCGATACTGCCCGTTTCTATCAAGCGCTCACACAACTATTGCAATACTCATTTAAAAATTCTCCGCCAGACACCAAAGTCAGTATCCGTGTTATCGAGGAGCGCAGCAGAGTCAATATCAGTATTCATTTCAGCAATGTAAATTTATCTGGCCACCAGCAAAACGCCTTGCGCGCATACATCATCGGGACATCGGACCATAATCACCAGGAAAAATTAGAATCAGAAGATTTGGGTATTGCAATTGCCAAAGAAATAATCGGGAAGATGCATGGAAAAATCAGCATTGAAAATAAAGACAGTCATTGCTTCTTCCAAGTTGAATTCCCTCGCGCAATTAACCAGTTTTAGTTCACAGGCGGTTGCCACTGCCCAGCGTTTTAACTTTATCCAAGAGGGCTTGGCCCATTTTATCCAGGGAAATCACCTGATCCACCGCCCCAAGAATAACCGCCTCTTTGGGCATACCATAGACAACACAACTGGCTTCATCCTGGGCAAGGGTGTACCCTCCTTGATTGCGGATTGCCAACATACCTCTAGCGCCATCCTTCCCCATACCCGTCAACAAAACACCAATGACATTCTTTCCACCCACCTGGGCAACAGATTCCATCATGACATCTACTGCCGGACGGTGACGATGTACTGGTTCAGCGTCAGACAGTTTTACGCGATAATCCGCACCCGAACGCACCACCACCAAATGATGTCCGCCGGGCGCTAAAAATGCGTGCCCCGGCAATATACGTTCACCGCCTTTTGCTTCGACCACATGCAAGCGCGTAGTTTTATTCAAGCGCTCGGCATAAGTACGGGTAAAGCCCGCAGGCATGTGCTGGGTGATTACCACTCCCGGCACCGCAGCGGGCAATTGCACCAGCAAATCTTTAATAGCTTCTGTACCACCAGTCGATGCACCTATGGCAATAATTTTTTCCGTACTTTGGATACCACTGGTAATTGATACCTTTTGTTCGCCGCTGATCTCCGGCCGATTTTTTTTTAACAGTGGTTTAACTTTAACAGCAGCGGCTGCGCGAATTTTTTCAACAATTAATTCGGCATATTCACGAATACCACTGGTCACTCCCAGCTTGGGTTTGGGAATAAAATCCAGTGCGCCTAATTCCAGCGCACGCAAAGTTGCGTCCGCGCCCTCTTCGGTCAACGTCGATATCATTATCACTGGCGTCGGGCGCGCAGCCATGAGCTTTTCCAAAAATGCCAAACCATCCATACGCGGCATTTCTATATCTAGCGTGATGACATCAGGAGTAAACTCATTCACCATATCGCGCGCTACGTAGGCATCGGGAGCTGCGCCAACCAACGTCATATCAGAGGTATCACGGATAATCTCCGCAAGTAAACTGCGGACCAGTGCAGAGTCATCAACCACTAAAACTTTGATCGTCATAACTGTAATGTCCTTAGATGCCGATCACCGACAATTCAATATCGGTCGCCGCGCCATCCATATCAATCACCAAAAAGTTCAACGTCACCACTTTTCGGTGTGAATTTAACGCGCATACGATATTCACTTTCGCGATCCGATATCGTGTTGTTGTGAAGCGACTTGATTTTCTTTACCAGCACTTGGCCAGTATCGGGAAAAAAATAAACTTTGCGCGGATACTCGCCCAGCAAATCATGCGCAACTACCGAAATCTGTTCGGTCTGCAGATAATCCAATACAAATTCTGTATTGCGTTGGCCAACATTATTCACCGTCATTCCGCGCAACACGTTGCCCCCACCAAAGACTTTCGCTTCAAAGCGCGCACGCGAAGCGCCCATCTTCAACAAGTGATTTACCAATAGCTCCATGGCATATACGCCATAACGGGCAGACTCGGTTAACAATCCGGTTTCATTAGAACCATCATTGGGCAACAGAAAATGGTTCATTCCTCCAGCACCTGTCATCTTGTCGCGCAAGCAGACTGCGACACAGGAGCCCAACACCGTGACAATCAACTTATCACCTGTCGTCACATAATATTCACCTGGCAATATTTTTACTGCCTGCCGTTCGAAATGACGGTCATAATAAAGACTGGGCGCAAGGTGAACATTGTTATCGTAGTTCATTGGCCACCTCCACTTTTTTTCGCGGAAGCTAACTGATAAGTTGTTTTTCCTACCAGCTTAACCAGATGACTGGCGTGGGAAAAACTCTCTGAATGGCCTGCAATGTATAATCCATCTGGCGTGAGGAATTGAATCATGTGCTCCAACATACGCAACTGGGTTGGCTTATCAAAATAAATCATTACATTGCGGCAAAAAATAATGTCAAATTTTCCGCTGAGCGACCACTCCTTATCCAGCAAATTAATTTGCCGGAAATCAATAAGCCTGCGCATTTCATCAATCGCTTTCACTTTGCCCCTGTTTGGACCTTTGCCCCGCAAAAAAAATTGTTTTTTTCGCTCCAGACTCAAGGCATCCAGACGCTCAAGATTGTAAATACCTGCCGCAGCACTTTGTAACACCTGGCTGTCGATATCGGAGGCAATAATTTCTACCGGGGGTTTGTAAGTCCCGTAAGCCTCCATTAACGTCATTGCAATTGAATAAGGCTCTTCGCCGGTGCTGGAGGCAGCACACCAAACCCGACAGGGTTTATTAGCGCGCTGTCGGATAATAAAATCGGCGAGGATATCAAAGTGGTGGCTCTCGCGAAAAAAAGCGGTGAGATTGGTGGTTAACGCGTTAATAAATTCCTGCAATTCTTCCGGTGTGGATTCCAGGTAGTCCAGGTAAGCAGAAAAGTTGGCTATATTGAGCAAGCGCAAACGCCGGGCCAAACGACTGTAAACCAACTGCTTTTTACTATCAGCTAAATGAATGCCCGCCTTGCGATAGATAGCTGCCTTAACGCGCGCAAAGTCAGCATCAGCATAGGCAAACTCACGAACCGAAATATCATTCACGCAAGGCTTCCCGGTGTTACCTTTAATTGCCCCTGGAGTGGCAAATACTTTCGCCACTCACCCAATAACTGGAACATTAAAATTGTTCCCACTCATCCTCTGCTGAAGAGCTGGGTGGTGTTAATTTTTTTGTTGCAGTGGGGGCTTTCTTTGCAACACTTTTGGGTGATGCTTTGACTGGCGCCTTGGCTGCTGGTTTGGGCGCAGCGAGACGACCGGTGGGCTGCTCATGATTATCATCCAACCGGAATTGCGCCACATTGCGATTTAATTGATCAGCCTGGGATTGCATACTTTCCGCCGCCGCTGCCGCCTCTTCTACCAGTGCTGCGTTTTGCTGGGTCATCTCATCCATCTGCGACACTGCAGTGGACACTTCTTCAATACCGGTAGATTGTTCGGCTGAGGCTGCCGCAATTTCCGCCATAATATCGTTAACGCGCTTAATCGCATTCACGATCTCTTTCATAGTGTCGCCGGATTTTCCTACCAAGCTATTGCCATTATCAATTTTCTGCACAGAGTCAGAAATCAACGCCTTAATATCTTTTGCGGCGTTGGCAGAGCGCTGCGCTAGCGTGCGAACTTCTGACGCCACCACGGCAAAGCCGCGCCCTTGATCACCTGCGCGCGCTGCTTCAACTGCGGCATTCAACGCAAGGATATTTGTCTGGAAGGCGATGCCATCAATCACACCAATGATGTCGGAAATTTTGCGCGCAGATTCGTTAATCGCATTCATGGTAGTAACCACTTGCTGGATTAATGAACCACCATCAATAGCAACATTCGACGCTTGTTCCGCCAACACATTGGCTTGCTTGGCGTTGTCCGCGTTTAATTTGACCGTTGAAGTTAGCTCCTCCATTGACGAGGCAGTTTCTTCAAGGTTTGCCGCTTGCTGTTCAGTGCGGCTGGATAGGTCCGCATTACCTTGGGCAATTTCACTGGATGCGGTATAAATTAAATCCGCTGCACTGCGAATATCGCTCAGCATGGTGGTGAGACTTTCTGTTGTTTCATTGCAATAATTTTTCAGATCACCAAATGTTCCTGAATAATCCGCGTGGATACGCTCGGTTAAATCGCCTTTTGCAATAGCACCGAGCACTCGTGCAACATCGTTAAGGCCTTTATCGGCGGTGGTCACCAGAGTATTAAGGCCTTCTGCCAATTTCAGGAAGAAACCGTCCTTTCCTTCAACACTGATTCGTTCGCTGAAATTTCCTGCGGCGGCAGCGTTGACCAGTGTACTCACTTCAGTTTCTACGCCAACTTCTATTGTTCTATCCAGCCATTCCACCACCGAGCCCAAACGTGTTCCATCTTTGCTAAAGATAGGGTTCGCTACCAAACGGAAATGACGTTTGCCAACCACAATATTGGAGGTATAAGCAGTGGTCAGATTTTCCAGCAGTTTCATTTGATGCATGGGATTTTTATGGAAGATATCCATGTTGCTACCAACAATTTTATCGACCGAAAAATGTGGTAATACAGAACGGATATCGGCCTCAGCCACACGCAGCATGCTCTCCACCGATTTATTCATGTAAATAATTTTTCTGTCAGTGTCCGCAATCATTACGTTAGTAGTGGTAGTCGCCAATGCACCCAGGATTCGGCTCAACTCGTGCTCAGCCGCTACCTCTTTAGTACGATCAATCCACTCGACAACCGTGCCTAACCGCTCGCCGGATTCCGCAAAAATTGGATTGACAATTAAACGGAAAATAATACCGGCCACTGAAATTTCACTGGTGTAAGTCTCTTTCAGGTTTGCCAACAATTGCATTTGATGTGCAGGATTTTTGTGGAATATATCAATATTGCTACCGAGCACCTTATCAACCGAAAAATGTGGCAGGGCTTTGCGCAAATCAGCTTCAACCGCACGCAACATTTTCTCGACGGAGCGATTCAGATAAACAATTTTTCGTTCGGGGTCAGCCACCATCACATTAGAGGAGGTGGAATCCAGAGCCCCCACAATTTGTTGCAGGGATAGTTCTGCTTTCAGTTTTTTTTGGGCTTCCGCAGTAACATCGGTCGCATATTTCACGACTTTAAATGGGCGACCAGTCGCATCCAGGATGGGGTTATAGCTGGCCTGGATCCAGACCTCTTTGCCGCCTTTACCGACACGCTTGTATTGGCCTGCCTCAAAATCACCGCGCCCGAGGCGATCCCAAAATAAGCGGTATTCAGGGCTTGAACGATAAACAGGATCAACAAAAATACTGTGATGCCTGCCTTTTATTTCGTCCAGGTTATAACCCAGTGCATCGAGGAAATTCTGGTTGGCATTGAGGATGGTGCCATCCAAGCCAAATTCAATAACCGCCTGTACACGATTAATTGCCGCCAACTGGCCGCGCATATTTTCAAACTCGCGCTCGTCCACCTTAATTTGTTTATGAGTGGAATTGGCATTAAACAAGTTGATAATACTCATTGTGTTTCTCCTTATGCGCTAGCGCCGGTTGCTTCAGGTGTGTCGAACAAACCAAGTTCTTCGCTCGATATGAGTTCGTTGATATCCACCAAAATAATCATTTGTTCGTTCACAGTAGCCAGACCTAATAAATACCGGCTGTTAAAGGCCACACCAAAATCCGGCGGCGGCCGCAGCTGCTCATTATTTAAACTCACCACATCGGAGACGCCGTCCACCACTATGCCGACGATACGGCTGTGGATATGGAGCACTATCACAATCGTAAATTCATCATAGGTGACATTGCCTACATCAAATTTAATTCGCAGATCGACAATGGGCACTATGTCGCCACGCAAATTGATCACTCCCTTAATAAAGGGCGGTGCATTGGCAATCTTGGTGACTGATTCATAACCGCGAATTTCTTTTACGGTGAGGATATCAATTGCGTAATTTTCATCGCCCAAGGTAAACGTCAAAAATTCCTGCGCGTTGTTTGTTGCTGTACCCATTACTTCCATAATAGCTAACCCGTTATTTAACTGGTTTTCACCAGCAGTTAAACCGCTGTAGCCAAATGCACATTGTGGTTAACACTTGATGCCAGTGACTCAACATCCAGGATCAACGCCACACTGCCATCGCCCATAATCGTCGCACCGGCAATGCCCTGCACCCGCTTGTAATGTTGCTCAAGACTTTTAATAACAACTTGTTGCTGCCCCACCAGCGCGTCCACAAACAAGGCAAACCGATATTTCGTCGTTTCGATGAGCACCACTATGCCCTTGCCGGGATCGGTGAACCGGGACTCCAATTGCATCACCTTATAGAGCGATAAAATCGGCCAGTATTCGTTGCGCACATGCAACAACTGATCATCACCTGCCAGGGTTTTTATATCTTGCGCAGCAGGCTGCATGGATTCCACAATATGGACGAGCGGAACAATAAAGGTTTGGTTACCAACCGCGACGCACATGCCGTCGACAATTGCGAGGGTAAGCGGTAAATGAATGGTAAAGGTTGCACCCTGCCCCGCGCGCGATTCAATATCAATACGTCCCCCCAGGCTTTGGACGTTGCGCTTTACAACATCCATACCCACACCACGGCCGGACACATCAGTAACTTCAGCCGCAGTGGAAAAGCCCGGTGCAAAAATTAGTTGCCACACATCTTCATCGCGCGGTGTTTCGCTGATGGGAATATTATTTTCGCGCGCCTTGGCGAGAATTTTTTCGCGATTTAATCCACCGCCATCATCGCTAATGCTGATCACAATATTTCCGCCCTGCTGTGCAGCGCGCAGTACAACTTTACCAGTAGCACTCTTTCCTCGCGCCAGCCTCAGCTCGGCCGGTTCGATTCCGTGATCGATACTATTGCGTACCAGATGCGTCAACGGGTCCACTAATTTCTCAGTGAGGCCTTTATCTAATTCCGTCTCACCGCCTTCAATGATTAATTCAATTTGTTTTCCAAGCTTGGTGGATAAATCGCGGACTACACGGGGAAAGCGGTTGAAGACAAAAGAGACGGGCAACATCCGGATTGACATCACTGCCTCCTGGATTTCGCGGGTATTGCGCTCCAGCTCATTGGCAACTGCCTGGAATTTTTCTGCGAGGGCGCCCTCCAGGCTTTTACCCAATAGATTCATCATGGACTGGGTAATCACAATTTCGCCCACCAAGTTAATCAATTGGTCAACCTTGGCCACATCGACACGGATAGACGAGCTTTCTACAGAAATTTGGTCGTTATGTTTTGGTTTAGCAGTAGTGTTTTTTGCTTCACTCGTAGCAATTTTTGGTGTAGCGGGGATTGTCGTTAACGCAGATGGAGATGCAGCAATCGCTTTTGGTCCGCTATTTTCAAGTTGCGCCGGCAACTCCTTAGTTACAGCTTTAGCTACAGGATTTGCCGTTTCGGCTACGGAGTCAGTAGTACCGGGTTCAAGCAATTCTTCAAAAAGACCAAAAACCAGGTCATTGCCGATTTGGGCTGACGGTTTTTCAAGCTCTGCCAATGGTGTTGCAGGTTCCGGTAAATCCTCAAAAAAACCAAAGCTGTCGTCGGCAGCGGGGTGATCAAAAAATCCGTAGGCCTCCTCCATTCCTGCGGATTCATCCTGATTAAAAAAACCAAACCCCTGTTCGCTTTCTTGTGCAGTAGCGGCTTGCAGACCTTTGCCCGCTGTAACCAATTCTAATTCCTGGGTGAGCTGATGCACACTCGCCCAATCGATAGCTTCACCATTTCTATAACAATGCAAAATACTTTTTAATTGATCTACTGAACTTAAAAATAAATCCACCATGCCCGCTGTAATCGCCGTTTGGCCTTTGCGAATTTTATCCAACAGGCTTTCCATAATATGGGTAACGCTGCCCAACGCATCGAAACCAAAAATTCCGCTGCCGCCTTTTATCGAATGGGCCGCACGAAAAATGCTGTTGAGCATTTCAGGATCTGGATTGATAACATCCAGCTCCAATAAAAACTGCTCCATTTCTTCGAGGTGCTCTTGGCTTTCCTCAAAGAAAACAGCATGAAATTGTTGCATGTCGATAGACATATCCACGTCCTTCGAAATCACTTGGCATTTTCTTTACGAGCGGTAACTATCCTTTAATTTGTTCCTTCACTTATCCCATCACTTTTTTCGCAATTTCGAGGAGTTTGGTTGGATCAAAGGGTTTCACCATCCAGCCAGTCGCACCAGCAGCGCGACCTTGGGCTTTCATTGCATCACTTGCTTCTGTGGTTAACACCACAATCGGGGTACGTAAATGGGCCGGTAATGCGCGTGCGGATTTAATAAATGTCAGCCCATCCATATTTGGCATGTTTTGATCAGTCAAAATAAAATCAAAACTTTTGGTCTTACAAAAATTTAATGCCTCCAGCCCATCTTTGGCTGCGGTAACAGCATAGCCGGCTGACTTCAATGTGGCCTCTACCATCTGCCGCACCGATACGGAATCATCCACAATCAATACTTGCTTGCCCATAACATGCTTCCTAAGCCTTTGGTTTAATGAGTGCTAACAACAGCTTCTATGCGATTACCAGGAGAAATAACATCGACACTTTTAGCGAGATTTTTAATCATCTGCAAACCTCTTCCATACATTAAGGTTTCCGGTTGCAATACCTTATTGGCAAAATCGTAACCTATGCCGGTATCCTCCACCGTCACCGTCAAAAGAGCTCCTACATCCAATTTTTCACGACGCAGTGATAATTCGATTGCATCATCATCTGTAAGACGCTCCATTCTCCGTTCACGCTCCTGAAAATAGTTAACGAATCCATCGTCTTCTTCCTTCATACTGGATTGCAGCTGCAAAATACCGTGATCAAGTGCGTTACTTACCATTTCACTAACAATGATAAACATTATTTGGCAAAGGCTTTGGTCTACACCTATGTATTGCAAAAACTTGTTACACAATGGCGCCAACTCACAGTTCGCTAATTTCTTGCCGCTGATTTTCACCTTCCAATAAAAATTCGAACCATTATCCTCAGCCAATACATATGTTGCTTGCTCTTCCAATGAACAATAGCCTCTGGCTGGAATTTTTCCCGGTGTAATAACACAAATAGAAACGTCATCGGAGTAGGTCTCTGTTTGTGCGTGTGCAGCCAGAGACTCGTTAAGCGCCAAAGGTAAATTGGCTGGTGCCGAGTGGATGATGTCAAGAATTCGCCGGTTTGAAAAAGGCTCTCCCTGTGAATTTTCCTGCTCGATCAATCCATCGCTGTATGCGAGAAAATCACCACTATTAGAGAATTGCCAGGTCTCTACATTAGGATCAAATAGATTGTCCTCAAGGATTCCCAGTGCCATGTGGCGGGACTTAAATTGCCTAACGATTTCTCCCTCAACCACCCAGTAAGCCGTTGGCATACCTCCGTTCCACACATGAATTTGGTTCGGAGCTTGCTGGATATGCACAACTACCGCCGCAACAAAGCGATCCTGCGGAGTATCGCGCTCAAGTTTGCGATTCATCTCAATCACTATAGGTTGAATATCAAAGCCCTTCGCAACCATAGTCGTAAATATAGAAACCACCGGCATTACCGTAATGGCGGCGCCCAGCCCGTGCCCCGTCGCATCCGCTAGCAAAAAATACAAATCGCCACTCGGCGAAATTTTTGCAACAGCGATATCACCACTGAATGAAGACGAAGACTTTAACCACAAATTAACGCCATCAATGAGTTGGTTATTCTGGCGAAGTAAATACTCGTAAGTAAATTTTGCAATTGCCTCTTCGCGCTCCGCTTCTTGTTTAAAATGGGCAAGCTCGATATTTTGTAAGCTAATTAACCTCTGCAAATTTATTGAGCGAAGCAGCGACCTAACTTTTAATGCAAGCAAAGACAAATTGACGGGTTTAATAATGTAATCGGCAACACCTAAAGTAAAACAAGTTTCCACAAAGGTCGGATCATCG
>DATIDX010000340.1:0-24370 GCA_035456025.1 Cellvibrio sp.
CCCACAATCAAATATAAATTTGCACCCAGGATCAGGCGGTTAACCGGATTGGGCTGGAAGTAGACAATAACCAGCTGGATAATGCCCATAACAGCGCCCAACTCGAATGCCTGCACCCAGCGCTCATTTGAGGGTACACCATTCCAGAATGCAAAACTGGAAAATAATGATAAGGGTAAGAATTGGATAAGCGCGAAAATCCATGATTTCACAATAACGACTCCTTCTTACTTAACGTTTAATTTACCGCCGCGTTAAATTATTCATCCATTTGCGGCTGGCGATACGTTTTATCACGGGCAGAAATTTCAAACCGTCTTCCACAAACATCAGCGCATAAATATAAATAAACGACAGCTTGGTTAAAAATACCACGGCGATATAAATCGGTAAACCAAATACCCACATGACAATTGTATCGGTAATCAGGGTAAAACGATTGTCGCCACCCGCGCGCAAGACGCCGATAATGCGCATCATGTTGATTACTTTTACCCACACCAGTAGACAGAAAACACCGATAGTATTAAATAAAAGCTCGGTCGATTTTGCATCCAACTGATCGAAGACCATTAATACCCACGGCCGTGCAAACCAGAGCGCGGCGCAAAACAGGATTAATAAAATAAAAGTAATACGATCAAAGAATTGGTGTAGCCGCCAAGCGGTTTCATTATTACCCGCACCCAGTTCGCGCCCAATCAATACCGCCGAGGCATTGGCGAGGCCGACAAACAAAGCAAAAAAAGCACTTTCAATTGGCACTATTACGCCCATTACCGCCAGCGCTTCAGTGCCCGCGTAGCCGGTGACTAAATGATAAGTAGAGTTGCCGACTGCCCAGATGGCATAGTTGGCGACTAGTGGCAACGAAAACGCGAGGTAGCGATGGATTTGGGTTTTGTCCAAGCCATGTTTTATTTGCGCGAAGCTCAAACCAAAGCCGTATTTTTTCCATAAACCCAGCCGACAATAATGAACAACTGCACTACGCGCGCGATCAGTGTTCCCCAGGCAGCACCCGCGACACCCAACGCAGGAAAGCCCCAGTTGCCTGTAATCAACGCGTAATTGATCAGGATATTAATAACAGCCGCCGCCACACCGGCAACCAAAGGCATGGTGGTGCTACCCAAGGCGCGCAGCGAGGCTTCGTAGATAACGATCCATTGTGTGAGCAACAATACCGGCGCCGTGATAATTAAAAATTGCGAGGCCAATTTTGTCACTTCCGGATCCGGGTTGATCCAACTCACCCAAGTGTTGGAGGCAAAACCAAACGCGAGGGTTAAGGGCAGCATCACCAAAGTGCCCACAAATAAAGTAACCGCCAAAGTCTGCTGGCAACTGCGAAAATCTTTGGCGCCGCTGTATTGCGCGATCAAAATACTGCAGCCAGTCGCAAGCCCGCTCATCAGAACCAGCAATAGAAAATGGATTTTAGCGGCGAGCCCCACCGCAGCAATCGCGCTCGAGCCCAGGTCGCCTACCATAATCACATCGGCCATGCCGAGCATGGATTGGAGCAACATTTGCGCGGCGACAGGCAGCGATAAAAAAATGACTGCGCGCCGGAATGCCGGTTTGTCATTCAGGGATATTAACGGGGGGGAAGAATCCACACAGGGCTCCGGCAGGGGGAACAACCTGCGCAGTATAAAACGAATTCGACCGGCCGATTGTTAAAAAGTGGTAAGCCGTTATACCAAAACACTGCTCCACTTTCTGTTTTTGCGCAAAGCGGAACTATTGCAGAAAAAGTGAAATGCCGGCAGCAAAAAGTGCAACTCACACACGAGCGATTCGGGACGACTTAACATTTCTTAAGAGGACATACTGGTAAAGGTCACTAGACTTATTCCCATAATATCTTTTACCCGGAATTTATTTATGCAGAAAAATTCATCCCAAATTCCTACCTCTGCTCCAACCATCGCCAAACCGCAGCGCGTTGAACTTGTCGATGCCCTGCGTGGGTTCGCGCTGATGGGAATTTGCCTCGTTCACTTTATGGAATATTTTGAGCTTTATTGGATAAAACAAGATCCAACCGCGCTGCACAACTTCATTTTTTTCCTCTTTGCCGGAAAAGCTTATGCGATTTTTGCACTGATGTTTGGCCTGAGCTTTTTTATGATTATGGATAACCAGGCGCACAAGGGCGTGAATTTCAGTTATCGATTTGTGTGGCGGCTGGTGATTTTGCTAATGATTGGTTATATCCATACGCTCCTGTATCTGGGCGATATTTTGTCGGTGCTGGGTGTTATAGGTTTGAGCCTGGTATTTGTGAACGGATTGCACAACCGCTGGCTGTTGGTTTTGGCTGTCGCCTGCCTGCTGCAATTGCCCTTTTATTATCATATCTATGCATCGCTCAATAACTTACCCGGCGCCAATGAGGCGCCATTACACTGGGCGGTATTTCCAGAAGTCTATGGCGCTATAGTGAAAGCAGATTTTCCCGAGCTATTGGCATTGAATAGTTGGGATGGGCTGATCGCTAAATGGCTATTTTTTGTCGAGTCCGGGCGCGGCCTGCAATTGATTGGCCTGTTTATTATCGGTTTGATTCTGGGGCGCATAGGCTTTTTTACCCAAGTGGAAAAATTCGCAGGTTCACGCGCGATTGCATTGGTGATTGCAGTCATCGCCACTGCCGTGTTTTTTGCGTTAGAAAACTTCATCAAACAATTGCCCGCCAATAGCTTGCAGGAACAGGGCATGGCAAAAATGTATTTAGAACAGGTTGTCGGTGCCTATTTAAGCACGGCGATCATGGCGGCATTGGTATTATTATTTATGCAGCTTTACCTGTGGCACCGCAGCGGAAAAATACTCAATGTTCTAGCGCCCTGCGGGCGGATAAGTTTGAGTATTTATTTAATCCAGTCAGTCATAGGCGTGCCGCTATTTTATCCCTTTGGGCTGGGTTGGTATGAAACCCTCGGCCAAACCAACAGCCTGCTTGCCGGCATCGCGTTTTATACAGTGCTGGTTGTTGCGGCACACTGGTGGGTGAAGCGCTTCTATTATGGCCCGGTAGAATGGTTGTGGCGCAGCGCAACCTATATGACGGCCAGGGTGCCTTTTAAAAAAGGCATCCATTCATGAAATCTATCGGCCGCACCATTATTGTTGCGGCGAAGACTCCGGAAATTTTTCCGTTTTATTTTCGCCAACCAACTTATCAACCACCAGGCTGCCAATCATATCCCCCTGCACATTCACCGCCGTGCGAATAGTGTCCAGCAAGCGATCAATCGGCAACAGGATGGCAATAGCTTCCGCCGGTAGACCTACTGATTGCAACACCATAATCATAGTGACCATGCCCGCGCTGGGAATTCCCGGTGCGCCCATGGAGGCGATCATAGCCGTGACAAAAACAATCAATTGTTGCCCGAGGGATAAATCAATTCCCACCAGATTGGCAATAAATAAAGCGGCGGCAGCTTCATAAAGTGCAGTGCCATCCATATTAATAGTTGCACCCAAGGGCACTACGAAACCGGCAATCTCCCTGCGCACTTTTAAATTTTCCTCAGTGCAGCGCAGGGTGATGGGTAAGGTTGCCGAGCTGGAACTGGTGGCAAAGGCGGTGATCAATGCCTCGCGTGCACCGCGCCAAAACCAGAGCGGCGATTTTTTGGTGACCGCATATAAAATTCCCGGTAATACCAGTGCACCATGGATGATAGTGGTCACAAATACCAGGATAATAAAAATGCTCAAGGTGCCCAACAATTCAGCGTTCTGCGTTGCCACTAATTTAATCAGCAGTGCCATAATTCCCAGCGGGGCTAAATACATAATCCAGCCGACCATGCGCATGGTTAGATCGAGGAACTCTTGCAGCACACGCAATACATTTTGATAGCGGCTGCCACCCATCACCAACGCCACGCCTAAAAAAAGCGCAAACACTACAACCGATAAAATATTGCCCTCAGCTAATGCCGCAAATGGATTTTGAAACAGGCTGTGCATGAAGTGCGCAAAAAATTCTGCCGCCGTCATCTGTTTAGCAGAAAAATTTTCCAATGCATCCGCAAACATGGAGAGATGTAAGCCGGCACCCGGTTTGACGATATTGCTTGCGACCAAGGCCAACATCATCGCAAGCGATGTCGAGCAGACAAAAAATATCAGGGTGTATTGCCACACTTTGTTGGCCTGATGATGCGCCTGCAAATTGGCGACACCTACCACGATTGAAGTAAACACCAGCGGGATCAAAATCATTTTCAACAAGTCGATAAAAAAATTGCCGACTATCCCGCTGCCGTAGAGTAAATATTCACGCGCGACTGAATCATCGGCCAGACCACTTGTCCAGAGACCGATCAAGACGCCGAGCACAGCAGCGATAACGATTTGCAAATTCAGGCTAGGCATGACGTACTCCGTTAACCAAGTGGTCTTGAAAATCAGGTGACCTTTAACAACAGCCTGTCATTAAAACGGAATTTGGCTCAGTGCTCAAACGCGCTTAGCCATCAAATGCAAGCACCACTGTTGAATTTATTCTTTGCCGATCACCCGGAAACGCCGCTCTAACTTGTAGCCCTGTTTATCTACTATTGCCAATTGGTGCAGGCCGGGCTCAAGCGCGACTTCACGCTCATGGAAAACTTTTGTTGCGCCGAGAAATTTATCGTCGAGATGCCAATACAATGTTGCCTCGGGATTGCGGTGAATCGCCTTCAGCACCACCCGGCTGCGCTTGCCGTCCAGATCCATGGGAATATAAACGCGGCTCTCTTCATTGGGATAAATTAATTCGATTGGCTGGTCTTCATCGACTTGCAATAAATCTGCAACGCAATCACCGCGCCAGGGTGGCAGGGATTGGTAATCGTTGTGGTGTTGGCGCCAATAAAATTCCTGCGTCGGCGGCAATACAAACCATGCCTGGGTGTTCATATTGCTGACGGTTTCGCAGCCGCTGTGGACACGGAATTGTCCTTCATTGTCGAGATGGATATGGCGATGAAAGGGCGTTACTTTAGCGAAATGGCTGGTGATGGGAATTTCCATATCCGTTGCCTCGCACTGGCCGCCGGCGAGATAGCCGTCATCCTTACAAACGGCAATTGTCTTTAACGCGTGCGCCGGTTTGGCAAACCAATTGGCGCTGGGCAGCGCGTCAAACACATCAAATAAAATCGGTGCGGCGCTGCTCTGCCCACTGATAAAACTGGCTGCTTCGCCACCGGCATTACCCACCCAGACACCGAGCGTGTAGCGCGCGTTGCTACCAATTGCCCATGCATCGCGCAGACCATAACTGGTGCCGGTTTTCCATGCGATAGTTTGGCTGCCGGAAAAATCGCGCCAGTAATTGTCGTTGCCGGGACGCGCCACTTCAATCAATGCTTGTAACGTCAGCCAGGCTGCGCCCTGTTTAATGACCGGTTTTCCGCGCAGGTTTTTTTGTCGCATCAGCAGCGCCGGTGCATATTGATTGATATCGCCGTCGCGGGCGCTGGCAGCAAGCCGTGCGTAAATTCCGGTGAGCTCCCACAGGGTTCCCTCTGCGCCACCTAAAATTAGCGTCAGGCCGTAATCGTCCGCCGGGCGAAATAAAGTCGTCATGCCCAGCTTCTGCAGTTGCTCTTGAAAACGGCCGATGCCGTAATCGCGCAACATCCGCACCGCCGGAATATTTAACGAATGTGCCAGCGCAAATTGTGCCGGCACTGCACCGCGGAAACTGCGGTCATAATTTTTAGGGCTATAACCGCCAAACTGGGTGGGCACATCGGCGATCAAACTGGTCGGCGCCAGCTGGCCTTCTTGCAACATCAAACCGTAAAGCAACGGTTTCAAAATGCTGCCGGTCGAGCGCGGGCGCTGCGCTATATCAAGCTCCGGCGCATAGCGGTGTTGCTGTTGCCACGCCTGATTACCTATATACGCGCGAGTTTCCATTTGCTCGTGGTCGATCAAAACCAGCGCAATGTTATTGACACCTTCACTCGCCAGCCGCGCACTATGGCGTGTTGCAATTTGGTTGAGCGTGCGCTGGATAAATGGATCAATGGTTGACTGGAAGATTGCCTGTGTCGGCGCATCTTTTTTTAAGGTGGCGAGCAAATGCGCTGCAATTTGCGGGAGGGGCTGTGGTCGCTCGGGCAAAGGTTCTATTAACGCCAGCTGCAAATCCAATTCCGCTAAATATTTTTTTTCGTACAGCCGTTTTAAAAGTTTGTCGCGCTTTTGTTTGAGCAGATCGCGCTGGCGCCCCGGATGGATTAATGCTGGGCTGTTGGGCAAAACCGCGAGCAACGCAGATTCCGCCCAGGACATTTCTTCCGGAGCCCTGCCAAAATAACGCCAGGCAGCCGCGCGCAATCCAACAATATTACCGCCGAAAGGTGCATAACTTGCGTAGTGAATTAATAATTCATCTTTGCCGAAGCGCCACTCCAATTGCAGCGCCCTGCTCGCCTCTAACAATTTACTAGTGACGCTGCGCGCCGGTAATTTTTTGCCCCGCTGTAGATGTTCAGCCTGACGCAGGAGCCGCGCCAACTGCATGCTGATGGTGGAGCCACCGCTTGTGACTTTGCCCGCGCGAATATTGCCGTGCGTTGCGCGCACAATTGCGAATGGGTTTATACCGGGATGATGATAGAAATGTTGGTCTTCAAATAGCAATAAGGATTTTTTGTATTTATCCGGCAGTGACTCTACCGGTGCGAAGCGCCATTGTTGATCTGCTGCTATGCCCGCACCCAACAAACTGCCGTCGCGCGCCAACAATAATGTCGCATAAGGCAGGTGCGTTAGCGAGGTGGGCAAGGGTGCAAATTGCAAGGCACACAAACAGAAAAGAATGAGCGCTGCTAGCGCAGAAAAAAATTTATGGCAGCGCAAAAAAGTAAAGCTGCGCAACAGGCCTGAACAGCATTTGTTGCGCAGGTAGGTGAGCTGATGCGAGCGCTTTAGCACTGGACTCCCTGTTGTGCAGCAGGGTTATTTGGCGTGACCGGAAAGCAGTAGGCTTTGCTGATAATAATCGGCGCTTTTTTTATGGTCGCCCAATTTTTCCATCAACCGCGCCAATTCTAACGTCGCCTCAACGGATTGCTGCTGGTTTAGACTGCGCTGAAAATATTCGCGCCCCAATTCCCATTGCTGGTTGCGCAACATCAAGCGCCCCATGGTAATGAGCAACGCGGGATCTTGTGGTTTGGCTTTTAGCCAACCTTCGACAGTGCGGATCTGGCTGTGGATTTCTTTCACTTGCAGACGACCGTAAAGGCCTACCAAGGGCTCATACCATTGGTTAGACAGGGCCTTGCGTATGATGACTTCCGCCTCCTGGTCCTGATAATTTTCCACCAAGGCCTGCGCGAAAGCAGTAATGACTGCCGGGGTCTTTTGCAGGCTGCGCGGATAAGATTTCCATAGAGCTTGTAATGTCGGCAAGCGCTCGGCAATCAACAGCGACCGGCTTTGTTCACTCAATGCTTTCATCTTTTCGCAGGCAAGCAATACTTCCAGCGCGGAAAACTCCACATTGGATAGCACCTTGGCTTTGCGCATCGCCGGGAACATATCTTCCAAGGCGCGCCAGTTTTTTTGTGCGATGTAAATGTGATGCATCAAATCCAATACCGCAGCCTGACGCGGCATTTTGATATCGATAGGTTTTAATATTTCGATGGCTTTTTCATAGCGCGCGGATTGCACATGTAAGCGCGCACGCGTCAATGCCACAGGCAATTCGCTATGGGCAAGCGTGAGGGCTTTATCCAGAATATTGTCGGCTTCCGCCTCATCGCCCATTTCAAAACTGCTGCGCGCGGCCGCAATATAATTGGCGAGCGGATATTCAACTTTATCCAAGGTGCGCACCAATTTTTTGCGCGCTTCCAGCCAATCGCCGGTAAGGTAGTCCACCATGCCTGACGCCGCACGTTTTTGCGCCCGCTCGACGCTGCCAAATAAAAATATTTCGCGGAAGCGGCGCGCCATCTCAAAGCCGCCCAACATCAACTTGCGCACAAACCAGATTGCGGCATATAAAAGGACAACCGCCAAGGCAGCAACCCACAGGGTCATTTCAATAGTCTTGGTGCCATAGGCAATTAACAAATAACCATCACCGCGCCATAACAAAAACAACAGGACGCATGCGATTAGCAGAAAGACGATTACTTTTAACAGGCGACGTCTCATTAGCGCACCCCACGGCGGGCAGCGGCCATTTTTTCACGTTTTTCGATGTACTCTGTCAGCGCTGCCGATGAATTACTGAAATTAGTTAACTCAGGTGATATCTCTTCTTGCTGCAACGCCTGCAACTCTTCAAGCACGGCAGTAGCTTTTTCATTGAGGCTGTAATATTGGTTAATCCAATTTTGCGCTTTGACCAGGCTCTCCTGGTAGATGGCGTTTTCATTGCGCAGCAGCGCAACCTGCGCTTGCTCCAGCATCAAGCGCAGATTTTGTTGCAAATATTTTTGCTCGGATGGGGGCAATACCGCGTTGATGGTTTTACCATGATCACGGACGCGCACGTAGGAGCCCAGCTTGTGTAACAAACCGTAAAAATGACGGGTAATTGACTGCTTGAAGGTTTCATCAGAAGGTACAGGCGCTTCTTCCAGCACATCCGCGCGAGTGTCGAGTGGCTCAATAAAGGGAATTGCATCTATCTGATTGGCAAGGGCCGACAGGCGCAAATAAATTCCTTCGCGGTCGATTACACCAGCCAGTTTAAGTACAGCAATTTCTTCAGCCAATAATTTGCGTACACCAACCAAATCTGCCTGATCTATATCGCGCAATACATCATCCGCCGAAATAGCGAGCGCAAGTGCATTCTGGCTTTCTTTTTCGAGCAGTATCCGCTGATCAGCAAGGCGCAACAAATATTGTGCTTCCTGTAACTTCCATTCGTCGCGATTGGTGCTGGATAAAGACAAGAGGCGCGCGTTGTTACTATCCAATTGTTCCGCCAAATCATTAAGATTGGCTTGCACTACTGCTTGCTGCTCGACGAACTCCTTATCGAGAGTATCTTCGAGTACTTGCTGGCGAGCCTCAGAAGCCTGGATCTGCTGATCCAGCTCAGTGCGCAGGGAATTAATTAACGCCTGTTGACTGGTGGACTGCTGATAAAAAAATACGACGGCAAAACCAATAGCAACAATAATCAACGTCACCAGCAACCATAAAAATGCAAAACTGCCGCCATTTTTTTTGATCGGCGCGGCCGGCGCTGGTCGGCCAGATTGGTGCGTAACATTGCTATCGAGATTGTTATCGAAATCAGTCACTGTGTTAATCCTGTAATGATAGGCACTCTTGCGTGCGACAATAATTTAACAAGGCTGCCGTCATGGCATTATCGGTAGCATTCTCTGCACAAATAATACGATTAAATCCTGCCTCTTGTGCAGCTGCAACCAGACGCTGGCTCGGCACCAGCAGCAAGTTGGAGTGCAACCAGCGGTGCGTTTGATGTTGGACCGCTGCATCCTGTTGGCTAACAAGCAACTGCAAATTCTGCAAACTTTCTCCGCTGTGCACACACATAATAATCTGTGGAAGCTGGGCGGCAGATCGTGTAATTAACTCTGTTAATTGTTGTGATGCCGTCGCCGGCAATTGCCGCTCATAGAGCTCACAGTAATCGACCCAAGCACCGCGTTTGCGCAATTCTTCAGCGAGATGCCCGCGCCCACCACAGCCGCGGAAAATCAGGATCTTGTCGCCGTCAACCGCCTGCAAATGCTCCGCGCTCAATAAGTCTTCGCTAGTCATGCCGCCGGTTTCACTCACCGCTAAATCTTTTACTGCAAGGCCATAACTCGCCAGTTTTTTTGCAGTGGTGGCGCCGACAGCAAAATAATCTATCCCTATCGGCAATTGCGGCCAGTAATCTTCCAACCAAGCCATACCAAAATCCACGGCATTTTGGCTGACAAAAATAACCTTCTGGTAGAGATCAAAATCCAGGATTTTGTTTTTGATCGCGCGGATTTGCTCTTCGCCGGCGACCGCCGAAATCGCCAACAAATTTAACCTTGCACAGTGAAACCCCAAATGCTCCAACTGCGCAGCCCAAGGCGCTGCTTGTGCTTCCGGGCGCGTGATCACAATACAATATTGCTGGTGCTGTTGGTCCATGGGCTATTCCGCGTCCGCATAGACCTCGGCGAGGATTTTATCGGCGCCTGCCGCCAATAGCCGCTCCGCCAATTCGATGCCGATTTTTTCTGCATCGGCAACCGACCCGGTAATTTCATCGAACAACATTTGGCTACCATCAGGCGAGCCTACCAGCCCGCGCAACCATAAATTTGCACCTTGGTGAATAGCATAGCAGGCGATAGGCACTTGGCAGCCGCCCTGCAAACGGCGGTTCATCGCGCGCTCGGCCAAGACTTGTTCGGCAGTGGTTTGGTGATGCAATGGTTTGAGCAGAGCGATGGTTGCAGCGTCATCAACCCGGCATTCGATCCCCACCGCGCCTTGTCCACCTGCCGGTAAACTTTGTTCGGGACTGAGGTAGGAGCGGATCCGCTCTTTCAGTTCCAAGCGGATCAAGCCCGCAGCAGCGAGGATAATTGCATCGTATTCACCATCGTCTAATTTCTGCAGGCGCGTCTGTACGTTGCCGCGCAAAAATTTTATTTGCAGGTCAGGACGGTGCGCCAAAAGTTGGCACTGACGACGCAAGCTGGAGGTTCCTACTACCGAGCCCTGGGGTAATTCATCAAGAGTCGAAAAATGGTTGGAAACAAACGCATCGCGCGCATCTTCACGCGGACAAATAACAGAGAGCCCCAAACCCTGTGGAAAATCCATAGGCACATCCTTCATAGAGTGCACGGCAATATCGGCTTCATCCGCCAATAGCGCCTGCTCCAGCTCTTTCACGAACAGGCCTTTGCCACCAACCTTTGCCAATGGGACATCGAGAATTTTATCGCCGCGGCTGGTGAGCGGCACCAGCTCAATCTGTAGGCCGGGATGGTGTCTTTCCAATTCGGCTTTGACATATTCTGCCTGCCAGAGGGCGAGCAAACTTTTACGGGTAGCGATGCGCAAGGGGCGCGAAGTGTAGGTCATGGTAGGTAGCACGCTATTCGAATAATAGCGGCCATGATACCACTCTGGCTTGGCGTGCGGACGGGAGGATGTTGTGCAGCGGGATTTTAGGCGCAAAAAAAAAGCCAGCCCCTAAACTCTACCCCGGGGCTGGCTTTTCATGGAAACGCGCGACTGGTTTATTGACCGGCCTTCAGCAATTCCCAGTATTTTTCATAGACCAGAACGGTATCACCCAAATCCTGGTGGAAGCTGCCCTTGGCAATATCTTCCGCTGATGGGAATACGGTTTTGTTGGTGCGCAAGGCTTCATCTAACAGTGCGATGCCCGCGGTGTTTGGCGCAGCGTAGCCCAACTCCTCAATAGCGGCCTTGGCACTTTCGGCGCGCAGCATAAAGTCGATGAACTTGTGCGCGTTTTCTACGTTGGCAGCGCCTTTTGGAATCACGAAGCTGTCAACCCAAAGTACTGCACCCTCTTCTGGATAAATGTACTGCAGGTCTTCCATCTCTTGTTGTGCCATGTAAGCTTCGCCGTTCCAAATAGCGCCGATGCTGACGTTGCCCTGAATCAAAGGAGTCTTGGGCGAATCAGAGTTGATCACCTTGATACTTGGCCACAAGGTTTTCAATTTCTCGTAAGCCGCTTTAATTTCTTCCTCATTGGTGCTGTTGTTTTGGAAACCGGCAACACGCAGACCGACATAGAAGTTATCACGGACGTCGTCCATGACCATCAACTTGCCTTTGTATTCAGGCTTCCACAAATCGGCCCACTTGGTGATTTTGCTGGCATCAACATCTTTGTTGTTGACCGCAATAGAAGTCGCGCCCCAGAGGTAGGGAACGCTGAAATCATTGTTGGGGTCGTAGGGCTTATTCATCATGTTCGCATCAAGGTTGCCGTAATTTTTCAGCAACTCTTTTTTGACCGGCTGGATCAAACCTTCCTTACGCATTTTTTCAACATAGAAAGTCGAGGGCACAGCGATATCGTAGCCCTTACCTTCCATCAATTTGATTTTGGCGTACATCGCCTCGTTACTTTCGTAAGTAGCGTATTCCACCTCAATGCCGGTCTCTTTGGTAAATTGCTCAAGCACGGCGGCGGGGATGTATTCGGTCCAGTTGTAAATCACAACTTTTTGCGGGCCGGCGGGGGCTTCTGTCGCTGCGGGCGCTGCTGCACTACTTGCGGCAGGTGCCTGGGTTTCGGATTTGTCGGAACATCCACTGATCAATAAGGCTGCGGCCAAGGCCAACCATTTTTTCATCTTATTTATCCTCACGTAAGAGAAGTTGGGAAATAACAACCAGTACCAAAGAGACGACCAACAAAATCGTCGAAATTGCATTTACCTCCGGCGATACACCAACACGCACCATGGAATACACCTTGAGCGGAAGGATTTCGTACCCGGGCCCAGTGACAAACGCACTCACAATAACGTCATCCAATGACAGGGTAAAACTTAACAACCATCCCGACGCGACAGCGGGCAATGCCAGCGGCAGGATAATCTTCCAAAAAATACGGCTTTCGCTCGCACCCAGATCGCGCGCCGCTTCCAACATTTTCATATCAAACCCTTTGAGGCGCGAATAAACCGCGACAATGACAAACGGCAGACAGAAAGTGATATGGCCAATCACCAGCGAAACAAAACCCAATTTTATTCCGAGCGTCATAAATACAATCAGCAGCGAAATTGCCATCACAATTTCCGGCGTGAGCATGCTCACAAACACCATGGATGACAGCAGTGCCTTGCCTTTAAAGTGATAGCGATGTAAAGCAACAGCAGCAAGCGTGCCAATCACTGTGGCGACGCTGGCGGCAACAATCGAAACAGTCAGCGAATTGAGCGCAGCGCCCATCAAGCCTTCATTGTTCCAAAATTTTTCATACCACTTGAAGGTGAAACCACCCCATTTAATGCCGTATTTGGACGCATTAAAGGAGTTCACCACCAGCACCAAAATGGGGATATAAATCAGCGTGAGGACCAGCCCCATGAAACCCCATCTAAAAATCGGAGCCATTGAGTCCTCCTTGCTTGCTGACAAAACGCGAGGCACGGAAATAGAGCCACAACATAAATCCGAGCAGCACTATCAGTATCACGCTGAACGCCGAACCAAATGGCCAGTCGCGGGTATGCAAAAACTGGGTTTTAATAACGTTGCCGAGCAATAGATTTTTCGCACCGCCGAGCAAATCAGAAATATAAAACATGCCCATCGCCGGCAACAGCACCATCAAACACCCAGCGACAATTCCGGGAGAGGTCAGCGGCACAGTGATATGCCAAAAGCGCTTCAAGGGACCTGCACCTAAATCTTTCGCGGCGTGATGCAAACGTACATCGAGTTTTTCCAGCGCCGAATATAACGGCAGCACCATAAACGGCAGCAAGATATAGCAGAGGCCGAGGATTACGGCGAACTGGGTGTAGAGCAATTGCAAGGGCTTATCGATCAGCCCCAATCCCAGCAACGCCTTATTAATTATTCCCTGGTTGCCCAAAATAAATTGGATAGCATAAGTACGCACCAGCGAGTTGGTCCAGAAAGGCAAAATCACCAAAAATAAAATTACCGGCTGCCAACGTTTAGGCAAACTCACAATCGCCATTGCAAAGGGATAGCCAATTGCCAGGCAAAGCACCATCGCTAGTAGCGACATACGCAGCGAATCCCACAGCACTTGTAAATAAAGCAAATCAAGCGTGCGCACATAACTGTCGGCGTTGATCGGCAAACTCACAGTCGCTTGGGGATCGCGCGTTAAAAAGCTGGTGAGAATGACCAATAAATTGGGAAAAAAAACAAACAGGGTCAGCCAGACACTGGCGAGTCCGATGGCCCAGAAACGAAACTGGCCGACACTAGACTTCATGGGGCAGCACCACTTCCCAGCCGGGAACCCATTTGATCGCCACTTTCTGGTTCAAGCTGTAATCAAACGATGGATCATCTTCATCAAAAAATTCGCTGGCGATAACTTCAATACCCGACGGCAAACGAATCAGGGAATCGAGGGTTTTACCCTTGTAATTGCGTTCCACCACTTCCCCCACCAGATATTGGTCAGGGTGCGGGTCGTCGATATATTCAACGCGTACATCTTCAGGGCGCAGCAGCACGTTGACTTTGTCGCCCACTTTAAAATTATGTTCGGCGTGCAAACGCCACTGCAAACCTTCGACTTTCACTTCGTATTCGTGGCTGCCGTCGATCTCGACAATCTCACCACTAAGCTGGTTAATCTCGCCGATAAATTTAGCTACAAATAAATTCGCCGGCTGCTCGTAAATTTCACGCGGAGTACCCAGTTGTTGCACCTTGCCTTTGTTCATTACTACCACCCGATCCGACATCGAAAGTGCCTCTTCCTGATCGTGGGTTACGTACACAAAGGTGATGCCGAGTTTGCGTTGCAAGCGCTTTAATTCAATCTGCATTTGCTGACGCAATTTATAATCGAGCGCGGAGAGAGATTCATCGAGCAATAATAATTTTGGCCGATTGACCACGGCGCGGGCGATAGCGACGCGCTGCTGCTGGCCGCCGGACAACTGCGAGGGTTTGCGCGCAGCAAAATCACCCAAGCGCACCATCTCCAATGCCTCCATAACACGCGGCGCGATTTCTTCTTTTGCCACACCACTCATGCGCAGACCAAAAGCCACGTTATCGAATACTGTCATGTGCGGAAACAACGCGTAGCTTTGGAATACGGTGTTAATTGGGCGTTTTTCGGCGGGCACCAGGCCAATGTCCTGGCCTTCGAGTTGGATGTTGCCGGTATCGGTGTCTTCCAGACCCGCGATCATCCGCAGCACCGTAGTTTTACCGCAGCCTGAAGGCCCTAGAAGCGTAAAAAATTCGCCGTCAAATATGGTGAGGTCAAAGTTATCGAGAACTCGGTTACTGCCATAGGTCTTGGACAGATTATTGAGAATCAGCAGGGCGCGCGGTTCGTTCACCTCGACAGAGCTCCTCTAGTTATAATTGGCAAGGGATCAACAGCCCCGTACAGGCGCGCGGGACAATTTCAGGTTAACAATTCAGTACCGTGGTAAGGATGAGAACCTACGCAAAAGACAGGCCATTCTAATCAAATGGGTAGCTAAAAATCCAGCATTCTGCCGCCCGATGACGACTTGGCAAAATGCTGCTAAGCCTATGGATTTGAAGCGAAAATATTCGCTCTGCCAAACTGGCAAAACAAATCGGCCCCGGAGTAGGGCCGATTGGGGGCATGTGCGATTTAGATCGGGCGACCGCCGTAATCAGGTGTTGGTTTTTTTGGCGGGTCAGCGGTCACATTGGCAGGCACCTCATTTATCTTCCCGCCGCGCGCCAGAAATGCTGCAATTTGCGCCTCAAGTTCATCACGCGCTTTTTGCCGTGACGCTATGCTGAAATCTTCCAGTGCCTCAGATTCAACTGCCTTGGCAGCGGGGGCGGCATAACTCACTTCATCACTATCGAGCGCCTCATCGGCCTCGTCAGCATCATCCTCCCCCTCAACGCTGGTATCTTCCAATTCGTCATCGGTAATGGGGTCTTCATCAGTCATAATGTCACCTGAAACTTAAACAATTGTGAGTTCTTAGTATTTTCATCCCGGCAGAAGACTAGCGTAATTCCGCCGGCTCCGGCTAATTTATAGCGCAGACTCTTTTAAACGTCATGATAATTGGTGATAAATTTTAGGCTTTTTTTATATTACCAAGAGCCTATGCGGCGAATTTTAGTTATTAACCTCAAGCAAGTCTAGCGCTGCTAATCGGCGTGCAAAAAAGTTACAGATTCTTTATTAACAACGACCACTACGCTGCAAAATTATTTGCATGCCGCACGCGCGCCAAATTTTTCCCGCCTTAGCTTTAGCATAAAAAAATGACAACTTCGAAACACACTCGTGCCCAGGCGCGATAAGTCAGGTTTTTTAATTTGACTGTTAGCTATTGGTATTGCCGTCGCCGGTGTTGTGTCGATGTAACCCAACAGAAAATTTTTGCCATAAAAAAACGCCACTCAAAAGTGACGTTTTTTAATCAGTTACCGGTATCCAAGAATGCCGGCAAAGATGGCTAATTAAACAGCATCAGAACCTGTTTCACCGGTGCGGATACGGATAATTTCATCCAGTGGTGCGATAAAAATTTTACCGTCGCCAATTTTACCGGTTTGTGCTGCTTTGGTAATCGCTTCGACTGCTTGTTCAACCATTGAATCATCAACGGCCAACTCGATTTTTACTTTTGGCAAAAAATCCACAACATACTCAGCACCACGATACAGCTCGGTGTGCCCTTTTTGACGACCAAAGCCTTTTACTTCAGTCACTGTCATACCCTGAACACCCACATCTGACAAAGCAGTGCGTACGTCATCGAGTTTGAATGGTTTTACAACAGCGGTAATCAGTTTCATTATTAATTCCTTTGCTGGAGTCTTGTGAATGCTGGTGCCGGAAAACTCATACTGTCATTCGATCAGTTTGAGCCGGTGACTTGAGGTAAAGATACACCCAAGCTTCGCGTATCAACAACAACTTTAATAAGTGATAAGGTTTTTTACCGCCGCAACGGATAAGTTCACATCTGTCGCGGCCCAATTTTGTACAGCAATTACTTATTGGTGAACTCAGGGTAAGCCTCCATTCCACATTCAACCAAATCCACACCTTCAAACTCTTCTTCTTCCGATACCCTGATGCCCATAACAAGTTTGATCGCGAACCATGCCAGCAGACTGATGCTAAACACCCAGGCAAAAATCACCGCCGCTCCAGTCAGCTGGCCAAGGAAGCTGGTGCCTTCCGCTGTGAAGGGAACCACCAGCAGGCCGAATAAACCGGCTCCACCGTGAACCGAAATTGCACCCACCGGATCATCAATACGCAACTTATCGAGGCTAAGGATACAGAACACCACCCAGACCCCGGCGATAAGGCCAATCACCACCGATGCAGCTGCACCGGGTGTATCCGGGCTGGCGGTGATAGCGACCAATCCGGCCAGGGCACCGTTGAGGATCATGGTCAGGTCGGCCTTGCCAAATAACACCCGCGCCACCAGCAGTGCACCTATCAGGCCACCCGCCGCTGCCGCGTTGGTATTTACAAACACCACCGCGATGGTATTGGCGTTGGCGATATCCGCCAACTTGAGCACCGAGCCACCGTTAAAACCAAACCAGCCGAACCACAGGATCAAGGTACCCAGAGTCGCAAGCGGTAGGTTGGCTCCGGTGATCGCATTGATCTCGCCGTTGGGGCCGTACTTGCCTTTGCGCGGCCCCAGCAGTAATACACCCGCAAGTGCCGCCGCAGCGCCGGCAAGATGCACAACACCGGAGCCGGCAAAATCCTTAAAGCCAAACTGGTCGTCCAGATTCAACCCGAACACACCTTCCGATCCCCACACCCAAGAGCCTTGCATGGGGTAGATAAACCCCACCATGACCAGCGAAAAGAGCAGAAAGGCCCAGAGTTTCATGCGCTCGGCGACAGCGCCCGAGACTATCGACATACAGGTCGCCGCGAAGACTACCTGGAAGAAAAAGTCGGAGGCACCAGAGTAGATCGCGCTCCCGCTAAAACCATCTTCACGCTTTGCAAACTCACCCAAGGTAGTGGCGACATCCACCTCGCCAATGCCGTTCAGGAAAAATTTGCCGCCGTACATAATCGCGTACCCGCAGGCGAGATACATGATGCTGGCGGTAGCGTAGAGCACGATGTTTTTGGTCAAAATCTCCGTGGTGTTTTTAGCGCGAACCAAGCCCGATTCCAACATGGCAAAACCAGCAGCCATCCACATCACCAGGGCACCACAAATCAAAAAGTAAAAGGTATCCAGGGCGTATTGCAGATGGTAAATATTGTCTTCCATCATCGTTCCTCATCGGGTTCGGCGCACTAGCGACACGACAAAGCTCCCTGCAGCGCAAGGAGCTTTGGCTAGCATTTACATGTGATAACCGCGTTCGCCGTGTTCGGCGGTGTCGAGACCTTCGGTCTCCACTTCTTCGGTCACACGCAGGCCAATCAGGACGTCGATCAGTTTGAAGCCGATCAAGGACACCACACCGGACCACACGATGGTGATCAATACCGCTTTGATCTGGATCCAGGTTTGCGCACCTATTCCGATAAAGCCCCAAGTGCCGGCAACATAATCGTATACACCGGTACCACCGAGGTCAGGGCTGTTGAATACACCGGTCAGGACTGCACCCACAATACCGCCCACACAGTGAACGCCGAATACGTCGAGGGAGTCGTCATAACCTAACAAGGCTTTCAGTTTGACCACCGCCAGCATACAGATGAAGCCACCGGCGACACCTATGGCCAAGGCGCCCATCGGGCCTACCCAACCACAGGCAGGAGTGATCGCAACCAGACCGGCGATAGCCCCTGAGGCGGCGCCCAACATGGTGGGTTTACCGCGCACCAGCCACTCGCCGAAGGTCCAGGCCAATACCGCTGCAGCAGTTGCGAGGAAGGTGTTGATGAATACTTGTGCAGCGAAAGCGTTGGCTTCCAGATTAGAACCTACGTTAAAGCCGAACCAACCCACCCAGAGGATAGCCGCACCAATCATGGTGAAAGGTACGTTGTGTGGCGCAAGGGATGCATTACCGAAACCTTTACGCTTACCAATCAGCAAGCAACCCACCAAACCAGCGATACCGGCGTTGATGTGAACTACGGTACCGCCAGCGAAATCCAGCGCGCCCGATTGGAAGATATAACCCGCACCCGCGGTCGCAGCAGCAGCAGCTTCAGCAGTAGTGTAAGCATCAGGACCAGCCCAGAACCACACCATGTGCGCAATTGGCAGGTAAGCGAAGGTGAACCAGAGCACCGCAAACAGCAGCACTGCAGAGAACTTCATACGCTCAGCGAAGGCACCTACGATCAAGCAAGGGGTCAATGCTGCGAAGGTCATTTGGAAAGCGGCGTACAGATACTCAGGAACATACACGCCCTTGCTGAAGGTCGCGGCAGGCAAAAGGTTACCGGCTGCGTCGAGCATATCTTTGAGGAACAGACGATCAAACCCGCCGATAAACGCATTGCCGGAAGTGAACGCCAGCGAATACCCATAGATCGACCAGAGGACAGCGATCAAACAGAAGGTGACGAACACCTGCATGGATAGTGACAGGATATTCTTCGCCCGCACCATACCGCCGTAAAAGAGTGCGAGGCCAGGCAATACCATGAAAATCACCAGCAACGTGGCGGTTAACATCCAGGCGATATCGCCTTTCTCAAAGCTCGGTGCAGCCGGTGCAGCGGCCGCCTCTTCTGCAGGGGTAGCAGCTTCTACTGGAGCCGCAGCTTCAGCAGCAGGTTCGGCGACAGCTTCGGTTACGGTTGAGTTGGCCGCATCAACAGCAGGTGCTGCGTCTTGCGCCCAGAGGCTACCCGCAGGAAGCATCAGGGCGGCCAACAAGGCCAGCGGCGCGAGGGTCGCGCCTAAACGAAAGAGTTTTTTCACGAAAGTTTTCTCCTGAGGTGATTTAACGCTGATGCCAGCAAGCTGTAGCAACCTGCCCGCTTGTTATTGATCTAAAGAGCATCGTTACCGGTTTCGCCAGTGCGGATACGCACGACTTGTTCCAAATCCGACACAAAGATCTTGCCGTCACCAATCTTGCTGCTGTTGGCAGCTTTGGTAATCGCCTCTACCACTGTGTCGGTTTCGGTATCCGCAACGGCAATTTCCACTTTGGTTTTAGGCAAAAAATCCACCACGTACTCCGCCCCACGGTAGAGTTCAGAGTGGCCTTTCTGCCGCCCAAAGCCTTTCACTTCGGTCACGGTCATGCCGTGTACACCTATGTCGGAGAGTGCTTCTCGCACCACATCCAACTTGAACGGCTTGATAATCGCTGTTACCAATTTCATCGACTTGCACTCCTGAAAAAATCCCGTACCGCAAGGTGCGGGAAACACCGGAAATACTGTTTTGACTAGACGCTGGCATCAGTAAAAGCGGCCTGAAACCATTCTCGTTGCCAGTGCCAACAGTGCTGCAAATCCACACTGTATTGGCATTAACTACTCGAGAAGCGATTTTGCACAGAGCAGGCCAATTTCATAAAATCCATAAAAATCATCGAGATAGCGTTTATCTGCGCGCCAAAAACGAAAAATATCCAAGTCCGTATACAAGCCATGCACCATTTTTGATCAACACGGTAAACCGCAAGCACCAATAGTGCTCAGCGGCACGCAAAACGACATATCCACCGTAACGGGATTTATAGCTAGAAGTGCGGGTAATAGCGAAAGCCGGTAAACTTCAACCTCCATCACGGTGCAAGTCACTGACCAAGAGAGCACAACAATGATTAAAGATCTGACCCAGCGGCTGTTTGACGAACTGCAAACCCAGCTCCCTAACGCCGGGCATTTTGTTCCCAAGCGGGAACTGCACATCGCCCTGCAAGCGGCGCTGGCGCGGATGGATTTGGTGACGCGGGAAGAGTTTGAAGCACAGGCGGCTGTATTGCAGCGTACACGCCAAAAGCTGGAGACACTGGAGCAGCAGCTCGCCCGGCTGGAGCAGTAAAGAGCTATAAATCTGCTGAATCGGACGGCAATTGTGTTCTGCTGCAGGATTGTTTTATAGTCCGCCCAGGATTTTGCACCGGCACAGCGGGGCAATAAAAAATTGTTCAAAAACAACTACAAGGATCGTCAATGTCACTCGCCATAGTAAATTCGCGCGCTAAATTAGGCATCAATGCCCCCCAGGTTACTGTCGAAGTCCACATTTCCAACGGCCTGCCCAGCCTGTCCATCGTCGGCCTGCCCGAAACTGCAGTTAAAGAGAGCAAGGATCGGGTGCGCAGCGCGCTGATTAATAGTCATCTGGAATTCCCCGCCCAGCGCATCACCGTTAACCTTGCCCCCGCCGACCTGCCCAAAGAAGGTGGCCGTTACGACTTGCCGATCGCCCTCGGCATACTCGCCGCCTCCGGGCAAATCCCGCTAGAGCAACTGAAGCGTTACGAATTTCTGGGGGAACTCGCGCTCTCGGGCGAGCTGCGCCCGATCAGTGCCGCGCTGCCGGCCGCACTCGCCTGTGGCGACGCACAACGTGACTTGATTATTAGCACGGCCAACGCGGGGGAAGCGGCCTTTAGCAGCATTACGCGCGTATTTGGTGCATCCAATCTATTGCAGGTCTGCGCCCATCTCCACCAGCGCGAACAGCTGCCACAGGCAGTCGCCGAGCAAAGCCACGATGAGTTGGCGCCAGATCCGCTCGACATACTCGACGTAAAAGGCCAATCGCAAGCGAAACGCGCGCTGGAGATTGCCGCGAGTGGCGGCCACAACCTACTGTTCTACGGACCCCCAGGCACCGGCAAAACCATGCTTGCCAGCCGTCTACCGGGAATTCTGCCGGGCTTGAGTGAGCGGGAAATGCTGGATGTAGCGGCTATCTATTCTGTCGCCGCACAGACGCAAGAATACCAGTGGCGCAGGCGCCCCTTTCGCGCTCCGCACCACACAGCCTCGGCAATCGCCTTGGTCGGCTGTAAATTCTAAAATTATTTGCGAATAGCCATTACTATATGGTAATAAACAAAGGAAATTGTAAATGGATATTTTTCTGTGGCGCGATTTATTTGTGGGCGTTTGAAGAAGAGACCTGGAATTTGGCGGGTCGATGGTATCGGTACGATTCGCCCTTCTCACCAGCTAGGATCCCGACTTACCTATTTGTTTTCCGAAATCAAACCAGAGTTCATCGATAATCCATATCAGATTAAGGCTCCGACAGGCAATGTTTACCAAATGCCCGGGCATGCCGGCTGGCTACGACTTTTTACGCCAGGTACACTTTGGCAAGAAGGAAAAAAAACAATATCTCCTCCTACTCTGGAATTAGCTATCACGATTGATACCCGTTCATGTGTATACAAGCTTCCAAACCAAGTTAACCCTGACTTCGCTCCATTCGCCACACTGCTGCCTGAAACCCATCTAAACTACGGCGACAACTTGGCACATCTCAACCAAACACTTTTTGCACTCATTCCCATCCCCAAGTCGAATGACATTCGCATAGACTGGCTAATTATTCCGACCGCGGAATTGTTTCGATACTACGTTGGAGCCTCGTCTCGCCTATTGGCTAGTGCACTAACCGGAACTACTTCGAAGTTAATAGAAAATGCCAGGTTAGAAAATGGTGAGGTCATCATCGAAGATAAGACAGGAACTCTAACCAGATTCGAAGCCTGCCTTTATGGAAGGACGTTAGTATCTGCAGAAGCGCGCGAAACCTTCTATGGCCCACATAAGCATCTTGTGCTAAATCGCCTCCCGAACGTCAATACTCCGCAGCCGCTGTATATAAACTCCCACTTTCCATTCCAAGGAATAACAACACTACATCTCACAGGCAAAAAAATACGTTTAAGAAATACCAGAACGAACGAAGATGAATGGGCGATCTACGTTAATCAGATACGAAATTGTTCGCATCCTTTAGGTTTCAATAGATTAACTGTTAATTGTAACGGCGCACCCCATTCTGGTGCAGGTGGTGGTGTCGGCGGGGGGCATGCTCCCCGTCCACCAAAAACCGATATTGAAGATCCTGCCGTAATCAATGACGATCCAGCCGACCCTAATCTAGGTAGGCTCATCGTCAGAAACCCCACGTCATTTTTTGATCAAATTAATCGTATACATTTTCAAAGGCAGTACCGGGGACGCGATTACGTTAATGGACGCCCCTATCGATCCAATACAGAAGTGACTGGCCATACTTTTGAAGACGGAAAAGGCGGCGCCGGATCCGGTAACCAAGGTGTCGATGACGTCGATGTCCCAGCAAAACCCCTCGCGCGGGACATGACCCTTTTCCTCGAAATGCTTAAACATTTACGGATTAAATCGAAAAAGCTTGGCTGGAATATTACGACGTTAGGGTATGCCAACAATGAACACATTGATGGGGAAACTGTTACCTCATTCCCAGACATGGAAAAAAGGCTTTCGTGGTACAAGATCTTCCTGGATGAGAACGACTCGGAGGGACGACCAAGGAAAGTCGTGTGGACCCAAATCAAAACCCCGAAAAAATTTATTTACCTCATTGAAATGGAATTGCGTCCTGACGAGAGAGGTCGCAGCTCTCTCGCAATTACGTCCCGAGATGTTAGTGAAAATCCTCCCGAGTTTACTAAGCAGGAGTTCGGAGGACTTCTAAAACTCACCGCAGCGCACAACGGATGGCCACCAAGCAACAAGGACTGGAAGCACAAGCACGCCAAAATTGCGAAACACTTGTTTGGCTCATTTTTTTTCGAAAGATTGACACATGCATATGCTGTGGCAAAAAAGATAACACCCGACGATTCTCAACCACCAAAAGCAGGCGGCCAGGCTGATCACGCTGATGGCCAACATATC
The DNA here is from genome assembly GCA_035456025.1 of Cellvibrio sp. Taxonomy (GTDB): domain Bacteria; phylum Pseudomonadota; class Gammaproteobacteria; order Pseudomonadales; family Cellvibrionaceae; genus Cellvibrio. The sequence goes on from DATIDX010000340.1 coordinate 23,534, forward strand.
GCGGTGAACCCCGAAGAATGGGCGCAGGATACGCTCGAAAAAATCATTCACCTATTTGGTTAATAGCGATTCAGAAAGCCGCTCACAGAGACTTCAATTTATTGTTTTACATAGTCGAGACACCGTTCAACGAACTTGGCACACCAATATTGGAAGCCGACTAAAAGTGATTTGGTGGTTCTCGTATACTGCAATCGCACAAGCCCAAGGTCTGGAACTCGACAAATGGATATTACAAAACCAATCACACCCGCAATCGAACCCTCATGCTATTCCGTCGAGGCCCTTTTGCTAAAAGCCGGTATTTACAGCCAGCAAAAAGTGTTCAGCCGAATAGACGGACTGGTGAAAGTTAAAGGAATTGTCACAAAGATTAATCGGTACAAAACTGCCACCTATCTAACGTTGAAAGATCAGGAATTTAGCATTTCGGTCAAGTGTGACAGCACACCGGATATCTATGAAAACGAATCGATTTTGGTGGAAGGAATGCTATATCTCAAACCCAGCTCTTTTTTCGCAGGATTGGAATGTTGTATCCATGGCAATATTGTCGGTTCTTGGGAGATCGCCGAACGGAAAGCTCCACACAATTATTCAATACCTAAAAAAAAGCGATTCATTAGCCTCGATAACGCGATTGATGAGGGCAATCTCAGCTCTTTCCTTTTACTCGGGACCGAAACAGGCATTAACGACGTACTCAGCCAACTGGATCACAGCACCGCGAAAAGCATTCGCCACGCCATCATTCGTGTAGGTCGAACTGACACATTGCTAGGCGATATAAGGGAAGCCGAACCCTACAATTTTCAAGCATTCATCATTGTCCGCGGC
>DATIDX010000341.1:0-5709 GCA_035456025.1 Cellvibrio sp.
GAAACATTTTGCATGGGAGTCGGTAGATAATGAGCTTCTTGTCGATCAGAAATAAAATGCCCGGCTCACTGTTGTATGGCGGCGAATCTTTGCCTGCGCCAATCTGCACTGTTGAAAGCTTAAATAACGATTGCAAAGCCACTGTGTATAACCGTTCGGTATGCCTGACATTTGATGACGGTCCGGACCCCGTGCATACGCCCAAAATATTGGATGTGTTAGCGGAGCATGATGTGCGTGCAACATTTTTTGTGTTGGGAGTTGCTGCAGAACAGCATCCACATTTGGTAGCTCGGATGTTGAAGGAGGGGCACGCTGTCGGTAACCATACTTATAGTCACCGCCATCCTTGGATGATGTCATCGAGGGATGCTAAGCAGGAGGTCGCGCGCGCTACAGCTATTATCAAACGTATTACAGGTAATTCGCCCCTATGGTTCCGCCCGCCGTTCGGACGGTTGCGTGAAGCTATGCTTAAGCAAGCGCATCAGGAACAAATGACTACTGTGTTGTGGAGCCGGAGCATAATTGATTGGGGGGCTTTAGGTACTGAGGCGGGCATTTCACAGCGACTAGACCGGATAAAACCGGGCGATATAGTATTGATGCATGATGGAAAGCGTGAGCATAATCGCCCCGATATTACCATGCGTTGTCTGCCGGTTTTTCTGGAGGGGCTTGCACAAAAATCCCTTGTTGCATGCAATTTGAATGAGGCCCGCTGGGGGCAGCGGCTTAGAGAAAGATGACGCATCTAACTATCGAGCCATAAAATTTTTTAATTCGGTTGCTGAGAATTCCCTTTCCCATCAGAGTGAATTAGTGTTGAGCCAATAATTCTTGTTTGCGCTGGAGTAATTCTTCGCCTAGCGCGTACAAATCCAACTTGCTTTCTTTTACTTTCGGGAATAGCTCATTTTGTTCTTCTTTAACATGATGCTTGACGTATTCGGAAAGAACTTTCACTTTCGCGTCGTACATTTCCCCATCTGGCTCAACATCTTCTATTTGCGCGATTAGGTCCTTAAGGGTAGCGTGCTCAACGGTCGCTTCCGGAATCAGTTCTTTATCCTTGAGGGCTGCCTTTACTTGCGGATAAAAAATTTCTTCTTCTATCTGCGCATGAACGGTTAGCTCAGTGCAAATTTGCGAGACGAGCGCTTTCTTCTTGGTAGAAGAGCGCGCGCTTTCATATTGCTCGAATAATAAATTGACTGCCTTGTGATCTGCCTTAAGCAACGCAATAGCTTCTTGCGCCTTAGGTGCTTTCGCTGAGCTAACAGATTTTTTTTGTGCGTTTGCCATAATGTTCTCCTAGGTTTCGTAAACTGGGCTCTAGTTGAGCCTGGTCGATATTTATAGATGTATCCTTTATATCCGTCGGTGTTGTATCGAACGTTGATTGAAATTTGATTAGTTTACCCATCAATTAACGTGCTTTATTGCGATCAAACTGTCGCCACTCGTTAAGGTAAGTGATAGCCCCCGGTCACCCCGATAACTTCAGCGGTAATGTAGCTGGACTCTTGAGATGCAAGAAAAACAAAAGCGGGCGCAACCTCTGCTGGTTGTCCTGCGCGTCCGAGGGGTACCTTGTCACCAAAGTGTTGAAGTTTTTCGTCTGACTGACCGCCACTTTGTTGTAGTGGTGTCCATACAGGGCCAGGCGCAACCGCATTCACACGAATTCCTTTTTTGATCAACATTTTTGCCAAACTTTTGGTGAACGCAGTGATTGCGCCTTTGGTCGATGCGTAATCCAACAAGCCGGGGGAGGGTTGGTAAGATTGAATGGAAGTGGTGTTGATTATGCTGGCACCAGGCGGCATGTGAGGCACTGCAGCCTTGGTGATCCAGAACATTGCGAACACATTCGTCGCGTAAGTTTGAGTAAATTGTTCAGTAGTTAAATCTTCTAGTTCTTCAACGAATTGTTGTTTACCGGCGTTGTTTACTAAAATATCAATTGAGCCCAAATTGTCGACAGCTTGTTGCACAAGCGTCTTACAAAAAAATTCATCCGTAATGTCTCCGGGGATTGCAACGGCCTTTTGTCCCGCTTGCTGAATCATGCTAAGGGTTTTTTGCCCGTCTATTTCCTCACTTGGTAAATAATTAATAACAACATCAGCCCCTTCACGCGCGAAAGCTATAGCGACAGCGCGCCCAATGCCGGAGTCGCCGCCAGTAATAAGAGCTTTTCTTCCTGCGAGCCGCCTGGCTCCGCAATAGCTTTCTTCACCATGGTCAGCTTGAGGTTTTAAAATTGCGTCCAGAGCTGGATCTGGTTGCTGGTCGTCTGATTTGCCTTGTGCTTTGGGATACTGGGTGCGTGGGTCGCGCATGGCATATTGATCAAAGGTGGACATATAATTCTCCTCATTCAAGACAAAGTATCCAAAGCTTGGCCCCAATCATCAGGTGAATCTGTGCGGTGAGTAACGCACACCAGAAGTTACCTATGGTGTTGTTGATTAAACGGTAGGCTTGGCTATAGTCCTCTTCTATGTCCCAAAACCTAATTATTTAATTTTCCTCCGTGTTACAAACAACTATTGTTTGCGGCAATAACCAGCAGAAAATTCATGTCAAACATCGCCGTCGTTGTTATCGCTTTAATCATTGGTTTGGTATTGCAGCGAGCTAAGCGCTTTCCGGAAAATGCAGCATCAACATTAAATCTGTATGTCATTTATATTGCGCTTCCAGCGTTAATACTTGCCGAAATTTCGGCACTTTCTTTTACGCCTGAAGCTCTGATTCCAGTCGCAGCAGCATGGATAGTTATGTTATTCAGTGCGGTTTTGACATGGGTCACTGCGCGCCTTATGAAATGGTCACGCGCAGTGACTGGTGCGTTGATGTTGTTAATTCCGCTCGGTAATACCGGCTTTGTGGGGATTCCGTTGATTGAGGCTCATTTGGGTACCCAAGCGATCTCCTATGCGATCCTTTATGACCAGCTGGGCACTTTTATCGCGCTAAATACCTACGGTATTTTTATTGCCTGCTTTTACTCCGAAAGCTCTACCTCTGTAGTAAAAGTCTTGCGTAATATTTTAATTTTTCCCCCTTTTGTTGCGCTTATATTCGCCTTGGCCACTAGTTTGTTTGAATACCCCGGGTGGTTGGTGGCAGCGCTTGCGCGAATATCATCTACACTGGTACCTGTAGTCATGGTCGCCGTCGGTTTGCAGTGGCGCTTATCGCTCAATCGCGAATGCCTGGCGCCATTGATTATCGGCTTGCTGTACATTTTGCTGATTTCGCCCGCGTTTGCTTACTTTACGTTGCGATTATTGGATATTGACGGGTTGGCGGCGCAGGTAGTTGTACTTGAGGCGGCTATGCCGGCAATGATTTCGGCTGGTGTCCTTGCAATCAGCCATAATTTGGCCCCGCGTTTTGCCTCGTCACTGGTTGGATATAGTCTATTGATGGGACTAATTAGCGTATGGCTGTGGCGATTGGTGCTTTAATAATTGATAAAAAAGTTTGGCGTTAATTACACATAGATGGCTTATGTATGTCTCGTGATCAACATTCAATTGTCACCAGCCGGATTGTTTGGGTGTGGAATCCATTGCGAGTAGATGCCTATGCCGGGTATCTCGCATTGCTATCGGCAGATAATTCCGTTGTCGCAGCTGAAGACATTTTTTCCCAGGATAATGAATTATTGCTCGCGCAAGGTGCCAGGTTTTCCCAAGCGATCTACATGCATGTCAAAGATAAACTTCTTGCAGCGCCTTTAGCTAATTTAATCCACATTGAAAACACGATTGACGCACAAGGTCTATTGCGCGACCTGCTCGACATCATTCGCTCCACGGAATATTTTCAATCGCTTGCCGAGCGCAAGCATCCTTTAAATTCCCTGGAGCCGGTATGCGGCTTGTTGTCGAGCTTGCCGTTGGTGCGGCAGTATTTGACGGTAATGGCCGCGCAAATGAATGATTTGTATCAGCGCACACTTTCTGTGAGCTTATGGGCACTTTATATCGCACAAGAAATGCGTTTGCCTGCTGGAGATGCGAACGATATTTTTTGGGCGGCGCTTACCCATGATATTGGCATGCTGCACATTGATCCATTAATCCTAAATAAAACTGAAGACTTAACGGCGGAAGATTGGCTGCATGTGCAAAGTCATGTGAGTATTTCCACTGCGATCTTAAGCGGCATCGCTTCTGTCTCGCCTGCTACGGTCATTGCGGTTAGTGAGCATCATGAGCGCTGCGATGGCACAGGCTATCCTTTGGCAAAAGTAGAAAGTGAGCTTTCAATTCCCGGTCAGGTTATTGCCGTGGCTGACGCGATAGTGGGCATTTATTTTAATCATTTTAAAGCGCAGGGGCGGCGCTGGCGCGATGTGATCCCGGTACTGGAAATGAACCGCGCGGCTTATTTGTATCGCAGCTGCGATCTTGTCACTACTATGATTCTGCGCAGTGAATTGCCCTTGCCGGATGTGGTGAGTGGTGGTGGTGTGCCTGAATTTGCCGAGCGTATGCTGCAACAAAATCTGCATCTGCAAAATTGGTTTATCCAATTGCGCGATTGTTTGACTTCATTGGGATACACTCACGGTGATCGCAAATTGCATGCAATGCAAAATATCGTATTGCACATTGCGACCACCTTTAAAGGCAGTATGTTATTCAAAGAAGATTTGCGCGCGTCTCTGGAATCTATGGCAAGTGAGGATAGCTACAGCATCAATAAAGTCGTCGCCGATGCATCGCTTGTGCAGCAGGAGATGGCGTTTCATTTGCAGCGCTTGAGCAGGATGATGCAGATGTATATTGCATCAGGTGAGAGCAAAAATCCCAAAATTGCGCGGCGATTGCAAGAAGGCTTTAGCAACATAAGTGGCTTTATTAACTAAGCCGCGAACGAGCCTCACAACAGGTCGCCGCATACTTTATTTACCGAATTTATTGCTGATGCCAAAATGGTTGGCCGATAGTGGGTGTGCTGGGGCTGGCGGTTTGGCGCTTTTGCATGAGTCCTGCTTTGTACGCTTTTCTTCCTGCATCAATTGCATCACCAAAGGCTTCAGCCATTAACGGCGGGTTGTGTGCTTTTGCTACGGCAGTATTCAATAATATCCCATCGAATCCCATTTCCATTGCTTCTGCTGCTTGCGATGGAGCGCCAAGGCCTGCATCAATAATCATCGGCACATCTTTAATGCGCTCGCGCAGTGTGCGCAAACTGTAGCGATTTAATAAACCCTGGCCGGTGCCAATGGGTGCTCCCCACGGCATTAACACTTCACAGCCTACGTCGAGCAAACGCTTGCACAGGATCAAATCGTCGGTGCAATAAGGTAGTACTTTGAATCCTTTTTTGATCAGGATTTCTGACGCTTCAACTAATCCAAATGGGTCGGGTTGTAAATTGTAATCATCGCCAACGACTTCCAGTTTTATCCAATCCGTATTAAATATTTCGCGCGACATTTCGGCGAGCGTCACCGCTTCTTTAACAGATTTACAGCCGGCAGTATTAGGCAGCAAGCGGCAGCCACTTTCCTGAATATATTGCCAAATCGCATCGCCGTCGCGATTGGCTGGGTTTTGGCGGCGCAAACCGAGGGTGACGATTTCGCAGCGCGATTGGATGATCGAGTCGCGCATTAATTGTGGTGATGCATAGAGCGCGGTGCCCAGCAAAAAGCGGCTCGAAAAGGTTTCACCATAGAGT
>DATIDX010000342.1:0-8115 GCA_035456025.1 Cellvibrio sp.
TCAAAGATGGCATGACGAAATACGCAATTAAAAATCCGATTTTCAAACCCAGCCCGATCGCGCCGAAATACGATGATTATTTAATTTTTGAAGGCATCTCGGTGGATGAATATGGCGAGCAGCATTATCTCGATGTGCATGTCGCTTATCGCCAGGCTTGTTTGAATGCGATTAATTATTTGACCAAGTTTGGCTACTCAAAAGCGCAAGCCTATTCGATTCTCGGTTGTGCGCCGGTGCAGGGGCATATCTCTGGCGTGGTGGATATTCCCAATGCTTGTGCGACTTTATGGTTGCCGACAGACATCTTTGATTTCGATGTAAACCCGTCGGCAGAAGGCCCAACCACAAAAGTATCGCCGGGAATGGATGTGCCTTTGTCTAAAGATAAATAGCTTTTATCTTTTAGATGTTGGCAATGCCTATTGAAGTGGATTCCGGCATTTACTTTGAGACCGTGCGCAGCATGGATGCTGCGCCTGAGCCTACATGGACGTATTCACGGCGTGTCACAAAGTGAATGACGGAGTCCGCTCCGCGAAAATCTAATTGTTTCAACGAGGTGCAGTAATGCCTGTTTATGACTACAAATGTGCAGACCATGGCTTGTTTTATGAGTTGGCTTCAATTGAGGATTCAAGCAAACCCGCTGCTTGCCCCAGCTGTGCAAAAATGTGTGCGCGCGTGATTATGCTAGCGCCGGAATTTCTGGATATGAAAAAAGAAAATCGCACCGCGCATGCGCGCAATGAAACCGCGATGAATGCGCCGGTTTTTTCTACGCCGGAATATCGTGCCGAACAACAAGCCCGACGAGAGCATAAGCATGGGAAGGGCTGCGGTTGTGGCGATAAACCCATCCGCAAATCAAACCTGATGTACACCGCCGGCGGCAATAAAATGTTCCCATCAATGCGCCCCTGGATGATCAGTCACTAACGTGCTCCAGCTGCGAAAGCCGCCCGATTTCCATGTAAAAATCCGTTAAGTTCCTGCAGCGCGACCGCCAGGCCGCTAGTATCCTCCGCGTTACCGCGATGCCCGCTCATGGGCATCACCCCGAATTGCTACTACACTTTTCCAATAACAATTACGACACACCCACAGTCTGTTCCAGTCAGAGGTCCAATAATGAAGTTCTCCCGCAAACTCAGCGTGCTTGCCATGGCCTGCGCATTGTCCAGCGTTCCATTAACCCTGGCCCAAGATGCAGTAGCGCCACCGCAAAAATTAACCGTCCAACCCTGGATGAAAACCAATATCAGCGCCGCCGAACGCACGCAATTATTGCTGAAGGAAATGACCCTCGATGAGAAGTTGTCGCTGCTGATGGGATACTTCGGCACTGATGCGCCCTGGAAAAATTTCACCCGCCCGGTTGAGTCCTATCCGCAATCGGCCGGCTTTGTGTACGGCGTCCCGCGCTTGGGCATTCCCCATATTTGGCAGGCGGATGCAGGCGTGGGTGTGGCATCGCAAGGCGGCCCCAATGTGCGTGAGCGCACGGCCTTGCCATCGGGTATGAACACGGCGGCGACCTGGAATCCGCAAGTCGGTTTTGAAGGTGGTGCCATGATCGGCGCTGAAGCGCGCCAATCTGGTTTTAACGTATTGCTCGCCGGTGGGGTAAACCTGGTGCGCGAGCCGCGCAATGGCCGCAACTTTGAATACGGTGGCGAAGACCCGCTGCTTGCCGGGGTGATGGTGGGGCAGCAAATTAAGGGGGTGCAATCCAATAATATTGTTTCCACCCTGAAACATTTTGCCTTCAATAATCAGGAAAACGGGCGCTTCCATTTGGATGCAAAAATCGATGATGCAGCAGCGCGCATGTCCGACTTACTTGCATTGCAAATTGCCAATGAAGTTGGCAACCCAGGTTCGGTGATGTGTGCTTACAACCGTGTGAATGGTGTCTATGCCTGCGAAAGCAATTACCTGCTCAATGAAGTGTTGAAAAAAGATTGGGGCTTTAAAGGCTGGGTGATGTCTGATTGGGGCGCAACCCACAGCACAATTCCTGCGGCTAATAATGGGCTAGATCAGCAATCCGGTTTTCCGTTTGATGTCTCGGCCTATTTTAAAGAGCCATTAAAAGAAGCGGTGATGAACGGCTGGGTAACCCAAGCGCGGTTGGATGATATGGCGGGGCGTGTGCTCCACGCCTTATTCGAGCAGGGTGTTATGGATAATCCTGTCCCGAAAGGCAGTAACAATATCGATTTTAAAAAGCACGGTCTGGTTTCGCAAAAAGATGCGGAAGAGGGCATGGTGCTATTGCGCAATGAAAAAGTAAACGATGCTAAATTGTTGCCGCTCGCCAAAGGCTTGAAAAAAATCGCGATCATCGGCTCCCATGCCAACGTGGGAGTGTTATCCGGTGGTGGCTCGTCACAAGTATATCCACTGGGCGGCATGGCGGTGAAAGGCTTGGGCCCGAAAGTTTTTCCGGGGCCAATGGTGTATTACCCCTCATCGCCCATGAAAGCACTGGAAGCGCGTTTCCCTGATGCGCGTATCAGCTTTGATGAAGGCACCAATTTGCAATCAGCAACTAAATTGGCGGCGGAAAGCGATCTGGTTTTAGTATTTGCAAACCAGTGGACAGCAGAATCAATTGATGTGCCCAATTTATCCCTGCCCGATAATCAGGATGCGCTTATCGCTGGCATCGCCAAAGCCAATGCCAAAACCGTGGTGGTGTTACAAACTGGCGGTGCAGTATTAATGCCTTGGCTAAATGATGTGGGCGCTGTGCTTGAGGCTTGGTATCCAGGCACTAACGGTGGCGAAGCTATAGCCCGAGTATTGACCGGCGAAGTAAATCCATCGGGCCATTTGCCCATTACCTTCCCTGCAGCAGAAAGCCAATTGCCGCGGCCTGTGCTCGATGGCGATGTGAAAAAACCGGAATTGCGTTTTGATGTCAATTATTTTGAAGGCGCTGCGGTGGGTTACAAATGGTTTGAATTGAAAAACCACAAGCCGTTATTCCCGTTTGGTTATGGTTTGTCTTACACGGAATTCGCTTACAGTGATTTAAAAGCCGATGTGAAAAATGGCCAATTAAGTGTGAGCTTTAGCGTGAAGAATACCGGCGCACATGCGGGTAAAGATGTAGCCCAGGTTTATGTGGCGCCCGCTAAAACAGCGTGGGAAGCCCCTAAACGTTTAGGTGGATTCCAAAAGGTGGAGTTAACACCGGGTGAATCAACCAGCGTCACGCTGAGCATTGATCCGCGCCTATTGGCGATGTATCAAAGTAAAGATAAAACCTGGAATATCTCAAAAGGTGAGTACGAGGTTATTCTCGCTAAATCGACAGCAGAACCACAAGCCAGTGTGAAAGTAAAATTGCCTGTACGCCGTTTGGATGTGCAGGGAAAATAATTTTCGGTTCTTTGTAAACTCAGGCGGCAATATGCCGCCTTTTTTAATTCATAAAATTATTTTCTGCAACAAATTGCCTGTCGGTTTTAAACAATTCCAACTGTAAAAATTCATTGTTTTCACGCAAATCAATAAACCTTACCCCCACACCCAATAAACGCACCGGTAAATTTTTTCTCTCATAGGCTTCGGCACATAAGCTTTGCAATTCCATTAACGACACAGCGCTGGCACTGCGTTCAATAGTGGTAATACTAAAGTCAGGAAACTTGAGTTTTACAAACAGCTTCACCACTTTGTAGTCGTCATCCACACGGCGCAGCCTTATCGCAAGTTGCTGGCTCAAGGCGGGCAATTCGTGCAGGCAATGGTGCAGGGTGGGTAAATCATGGGCAAAGGTATTTTCCACACTGAGCGATTTGCGGCGGCGGTCTGGTTTCACTTGCCGGTCATCCGTGCCACGGCTGAGGTGATAAAGGCGCGAACCCATTTGGCCAAAGCGTTGGGTCAATTCGAAAATGGAAAATTTCTGGATATCGCTACAGGTGAAGATGTTTAGTTCTGCGAGTTTCGTCGCCATGGCCTTACCCACGCCGTAAATTTTGTTTACCGGAAGCTGCGCGACAAAATCGGCAACCTGCGCGGGTGCTATCACACATTGGCCGTTGGGTTTGTTCCAATCGCTGGCAATTTTGGCGAGGAACTTATTGGGTGCTATGCCCGCCGAAACGGTAATGCCGACTTCATCTTTAATGCGCTGGCGAATTTCTTGCGCTATCAAAGTGGCGCTGCCGCGATGGATGTTGGTATCGCTTACATCTAAAAATGCTTCATCAAGCGAAAGGGGTTCCACCAGTTCGGTGTACTCGTAGAAAATCGCGCGCATTTTTGCCGAGGCTTCCTTATAGGCATCCATACGCGTGGGCAGGATCAATAAATCCGGGCACAGGCGTTTAGCGGTGCGCGAGGGCATAGCCGAATGAACACCGTAACGCCGCGCTTCGTAATTACAGGTGGAAATAACGCCGCGTCTGTCACTGCTGCCACCTACGGCTATAGGTCGATGCAGGAGGCTAGGGTCATCGCGCATTTCGATAGCGGCGAAAAAACAGTCTGCATCAACATGGATAATTTTGCGCATGGGGATAGGCTGCGGCGAATGGACACTGTATTTAAACACAGTGCTCTGTAAATGGCAGCAGGGAGCGATAAATTTTAATCCCCGACAATAACGAGATCCGACAGCGGGTAAAATAAGGTTAACTTGTATGACAATAATATCTAAGGGCAGGTATTCTCCTTCGCGCTATAGTTAACGGCACTTTATAACGACACCATAACAACAAGCAGGAGACATCTATGCGAGTCATTAAACCGCTCATTATCGCCCTCGGTCTGGGCATCAGTATGGCCGCCTCGGCCGATACCCAGGTGAGCATCGACACCACCAAAACTGGTCCCGTCATCAACAAAAATATTTATGGTCAATTTGCCGAACACTTGGGGCGCGGTATATATGAAGGCATTTGGGTTGGGCCTGAGTCCAAGATCCCCAACAGCAAAGGTTGGCGCAACGACGTGGTGGGGGCGCTAAAAGATCTGAGCGTCCCGTTGGTGCGTTGGCCGGGCGGCTGCTTTGCCGATGAATATCACTGGCGCGATGGCATAGGCGCGCGCGATAAGCGCCCGGTAAAAATGAATACCAACTGGGGCGGGGTGGAAGAGAATAACGCCGTTGGCACCCACGAGTTTTTTGACCTGGTGGAAATGCTTGGCGCCGATGCGTATGTAAACGGGAATTTGGGCACAGGTACGCCGCAAGAGATGGCTGAGTGGTTGGAGTATATGACCGCAGAAGGCAAATCCACCTTGGCTGAACTGCGCCGCAAAAACGGACGCGATAAACCTTTCCGCGTCCACTACTTCGCCATAGGTAATGAGGCCTGGGGTTGTGGCGGCAATATGACGCCTGAGTTTTACACCCATCTTTACAAGCAATACGCCAGCTTCCTCAAAACGCCCAAGCACAATACGCCGGTATTAATTGCGAGCGGTGGCCACACCGAGGACACTAGCTGGGCAGATCATCTCACCGCTACGGTAAAACCCAACTGGGCGTTAAGAATGGACGCCGTCAGCTTCCACTACTACACCTTGCCGAAAGGTGACTGGACGGTAAAAGGCGCTGCGCTCAATTTCCCTGAGGCCGAGTGGATGTCGACTATGGTTAACACCTTGCGGATGGATGACTTTATCGTCAATAACAAAAAGGTAATGGATAAAAATGACCCCGAGAAAAAAGTTGGCTTTTACGTTGACGAGTGGGGTACATGGTACGACGTGACTGGCAATGACAATCCCGGGTTCCTGTATCAACAAAACAGTTTGCGTGATGCAATTGTCGCCGGATTAAATTTTAATATTTTTCATAAACATGCCGACCGTGTACACATGAGCATTATCGCGCAAATGGTGAACGTACTTCAGGCAATGATTTTGACTGAAAAAGATAAAATGATCCTGACCCCCACCTATCACGTTTTCAAAATGTATAAACCTTTCCAGGATTCCACCTCGCTGCCGCTGGAGCTGAAAAATGTTGCGCAATACAGCTTGGGCAAATCGTCTATTCCTGCCGTAAGTGCAACTGCCGCGCGTGCAAAAGATGGCAAAGTCTATATCGCTCTTGTGAACGCCAATCCTAATAGAGCCGAAACCGTCGATATCAATTTGGCAGGTGTAAAGGTAAATGGTGTAAGCGGCCAAGTGCTGACTGCCAAAACAATGGATGCCCACAACACCTTCGCAGCACCTGAGGCAATCAAACCTGCTGCCTACAGCGCCAAAGCGAAAAATGGAAAATTAGCATTGGAAATTCCAGCTAAAGCGGTAGTGGTTGTTGCGGTAGATTAATTGAAATGCATCAGTACAAGCCTGCAGAATGGGGCTTGTACTGATGAACTAAAACCTGTCTAACGGGCTGCGAACGCCCAGTCCTCCTTTATTAAGCACGTGTGTATAAATTTCAGTTGTTTTTACATCGCTGTGCCCGAGAAGCTCTTGAACAGTGCGTATGTCGTAACCGGCAGATAATAGCTGGGTAGCAAAGCTATGGCGAAAAGTATGGCAGGATGCGTGCTTATAAATTTTTTCTGCAACTAATGCTTCCTTAATTTTTCGTTGTAAAGTGCCATCGTATAAATGGTGGCGGCGAATTACATCAGAGCGCGGATCTTTTGAGCGGAAGCTTGAGGGAAACAAAAATTGCCACGTAATTGATCGAGCTTGTTGCGGGTATTTTTGAGCTAGGCGATGGGGCATATAGACCTCACCAAAACCTTCTTCCTTATCTAACTCATGCAGCTTTTGAACGATAATAATCTGTTGTCGTAAATCTATAATTAAGGACTCTGGCAAAATAGTCCGGCGATCCTTACCGCCTTTCCCGGCCCTGATAATGATCTGGTTGCCAGAAAAATCAATATCTTTCACCCGCAAACGCAAACACTCGTTTACCCGCAAGCCTGCGCCATACATCAATTGGGTAGCTAATTTGAAGGGTTGATCCAGTTGCTGAATGACTCTGGTGGCTTCATCATGAGAAAATACTACTGGCACCCGACGATGTTTTTTGGCGCGTACAGGTTCTACACCTTGAATATCCATTTCTAAAAATTTGTTATAGAAAAACATCAATGCATTTAGCGCTGTTCGCTGGGTGTTAATTGCAGAATTCAAATTAACCGCCAAATGCGATAAAAATGCCTCTAACTCTGCTGCGCCCAGGAACTCTGGATGCTTGAGGTTATGAAAGCGAATAAAACGTAAAACCCAATGAACGTAGGCCTTTTCAGTTCGGTAACTCATATTCAATGAGCGCATGAAAAACCGAAACCTATCCATTAGCCGTACGGGCTTGGCGGGTATCGGAATAGGGATGTCATCAACCATGATAAAAGTCTCCATGCTGTGTTTATATACAGTATGGGCGAATATTTTCCAAATGCCAATACCCTGATATGCGGCTTAAGCCGTATATCACTCGGCCGTGGCTAGGCAGACATGTATAAATGTGACTAAAAACAAGAGTTTATCCCAGCATTAAAATCACGTATAAAGTGATAGCCGGCGGCGCTGGTTTTAGTGCGCCGCATTTGTAAAAATTGATATCCAGCTGCCGCTGAACAAGCTATTGATCTTGAAGAATTTTTTAGTAAACAGCTCAATTGGACAAGAATGATAACCGGCGAAGTGATATACGGCTTCAGCCGTCTAATAAACTGTTATGCACTAGAAGGAAAATGATGGAACTTAAAAGTGTTGTACCATGGGGTAGAAGCTTAGATGAATACAGAAATATATTCATGCTTTCCGAATCAGATCTCAACCAAAGTATATTGGGTTGTGGCGATGGACCCGCCAGCTTTAATGCAGAAGCAACTGCTTTAGGAAAGAGCGTCATATCTGTTGATCCCGTTTATAAATTCACAACTCAAGAGCTACAAAATAGAATAAATGAAGTTTATCAAGAAATTTCAGTCCAGCTAGAAATAAATAAGGAAAATTATATTTGGGAAACCTTCAAGAGTGTTGAAGAGGTTTTCAAAGCAAGAATGTCTGCAATGAATATTTTTTTAAAAGACTATGAAAGTGGTAAATTGTCTGGCCGTTATGTTGAAACAGCGCTTCCAATTTTACCCTTTAGGAATCAGCAGTTTTCTATTG
>DATIDX010000343.1:0-8781 GCA_035456025.1 Cellvibrio sp.
CCATTCACCGACAAGAATCGCAATAAAATCCAGGTGTCCGATAATCCGCAGCAAGTGTATGACGCGCTGCTCGCCGATGTGGTTGGCAGCAGTAGCGGCACACCCGATCCCGATGCGGCGCGCCGCAAAAAAGTATTGGAATCCCTGCATGAAAATCTGGGTTTATTGCAAGCCAACACGCTCAATGTAAAACAGCAGGGAAAATTATTAACCCATGAAGAAGCGTTGAATTATTATCAAAATACCCTCAGCGGAACTTTGGATATCGGTGGATCAAATTTTTCACGACCAACTGTTGGCATGACTGGAATTGATGCTGATGCCGATGCAATCGCCAAAGCACAAATGCGCAATATCGCTATGGCATTTCAGGCAAATATCACACGCACGGCCACGTTCCAATTTATGGGCGCACAAGATGAATCGTTGAAAATTAATTTTCCCAGTATCCGCGCTTACATGGGCGATTATGGCTCTGGCGAAAAATTAAATTACAACGAAACCCGCAGCCACGTCAGTTCACACAATGAATCATCATTGTTCGATGCACAAACCCGCTGGTACAACATCATGGTCGCGTATTTGATGGACGAACTCGCCGGCCGCCCTGATGTAACCTACGGCGGAACGCTTTTAGATAACACCTTGATTTTAGTAATGTCCGAAGTCGGCGGGGGTAACCACCAACAAGAAAATCCCGGAGTTTATGTTGCAGGTGGCGCAAACAATATGATTCGCTCCGGCAGTGCGATTGATGCAAATAATGCAGGTATGTCGAATTTGTATTTAGATATTTCCAAGGCGTTTGGTTTGAATTGGGGGCGCTATGGGAATAGTTCGGGTGGGATAACCGGATTTTTGCGTTAGTTGGTGCCTAGAGCGATATCAAATTGCGTCATTCAAAACTGGTGCCAGTTCAAGACGCAGTTGACTGGATAAAAAATCCATTCGATGTGCTTGTTTGCAGGAGCCGATTATGGAGTGGCTTGCATCAAGTTGATAGCCTCATTTGAAAAGCGATTAATTATTGCGGCATCCGGAAAGCCCGATGAATCGGGCTTTCCGTTTTTATAAGCTGTGAATTTTAATTAATTATCCATAATGCGCTTTGCCATTGCGGCAAAATGGTTCCAGATTGAATCACACCGTTTTCGATGTGCAAGTATTGGTCTGGCTTCCAGCGGTTTTGAATTCGGAAGGTTTGGCCGTCGATTGTCTCGGGGCTGGTGCCATCGCGATGTTCCACCAACTTCCAATGGGCGCTGGTCCAGTAGGGTTGGATCGTACTGGATTTAATAACACCTGTTTCAATGTTTAAGTACTCATTTGGTTTCCACAGGTTGCGAATGCGTACATAACCGTCACCGGTGACCTGGAACTGCCAGAAGGCACTCAACCAATATGTTTGGATTGTGCTCGAGCTGATAGCACCATATTCATTGTTTAAATATTCTGAACGCTTCCAATAGTTTTGTACGCGCACATTTTGGCTTTGCACACTCCATGTTTGTTGCACGCTGTTATTACACACCCACATTTGCACTTTTGCGCCGTTATTATTTAAATCAGGAGAGTGTACATCCAAGCACTGGCCATTTGAGCTTTTTAACTGACCATACTGGTTAATGCTCCAGCGCTGATTTGCCCAGCCATTACATGCCCATTGTTGAACTTTTCCACCATTTTTCTTGGCGTTGTAATCCGGGGTATGAACATCGAGGCAAAGTCCATTTTGATTTACCACATAACCATCGGCAGTCAAAATCCATTGCTGGTTGGTGCCATTCAAACAGCTCCAGGTTTGTATAAGTCCACCGTTGGTTTTGTTGGCTGCATCGGTGCTGTGAACATCCAGGCACATCCCGGAACTGATTAAAATATTTTGTGATTTTCCATAAATATTTTCCACGGTATCTATATCGCGACTGCTCAATCCTGTGCGCTGTCCAATAGTAGCAGTTGAAGGATTGATAGGTTCGATAGTGGGTAATATGCCATCAATAGAAAATGCAGTGCGATTGTAATGCATGATGGAGCCATAATCGTAAGGACCATGGTCATCGCCGTCGGTGATATGCTGATTAAAATTATGGGCCTTTCCCGCTTGTATATTGGCGGTATTAATTTTTACCCACGAATTGCGATCTTCCCTGCTTTGTTCATGCCACAGAGCAACAGCATGGCCTATTTCATGGATAACGGAGCCTAGACCGCAGCCAGATTCCAATGTAATTGCCTGTAATCCTCCGACTCGCCCAACAAAAGAAGAGCAGCCTGTGCCCGATTGAAAGCGCACATAATCAGGATATTGCGCGGCATTGGCCGATGTCCTTAATACCAGGTTAATACTGGTGTTATTCTCCCAGTGGCGAATTGCATCATTAATTCGGGTAACCATAGCTGTAGTAAAACCCGTTCCTATTTCATAGGGGACAATTCGGTTCGGCCAGCGAACGTTAGAGCCCGTCACAACCACAGAATCCACCGCACCATCATTCTGCGCCGCAGCAGTTTGCAGGTCTGTAACTTTTCCCAGCACTATGTCGCCTTCAAATATTGCCAGGCCATTAATTTTTTCATAGGTAATGGTCTTGCCATTAAAAATGGCCGTCCCTGTTTCACCTACATAATTTTTTTTGACTACTTCCGTTGCACTCAATCCGCCGGGCAGTAACGCGCACAAACTAGCGGAAAGTATTAGACGTTTAATAAACATATTGCATCTCCTTTGTATTTAAATGCTACCCACAATTGGGCTAACAAATTAAAGCTCAAAAGGAGAAGATTGCTTGTGCGAAAATACGGAAAAGATGTAGAAGATATGTATTTTTTTTCGACACAATTGGCGCCTGCAAAAAAGTTTTGTCATCCGGATAACACCTAGAAGGATTGATGTGAAAGAAAATTTATTATTGTGTAAAATTAATCGTCGTCGATGCATTTTGCTTTATATTTATAGTGTGATTTTAGTCACACTAAAAGGCGAGAATGTTTGGTTTCTAATAGGGAATGATTTTCGTTTTTTGGGGCATGGTTAGTGCACCAATACTGCTAATAAATTTATACGTCAGCAGCCGTCCGTTGAGGTATTTGCGTTGGAGCAATGAGCGTTGCAGGCGTGCTAGCGTAAGCGGACAACTCAATACACTGTGCGACAACTACATCCGCTCGTCAGGAATTACAATCTATGCTGCGCTTATCTATGTTGCGGAAGTGGATGCTACTGCTTTGCATTACACTGCTAGCCAATTGCAGTAATTTCCCTTCGGCGTCTGTACCGGCTCGGCACTATTCAGCGCAGCCGCCAATTCGTTTTTTGCTTACCTTTGATGACGGACCAAGCGCGGCAACACACAAAAATCCTACGCAACAAATAATGGATGTATTGGCCCATAACCAAATCCAGCCCGGTGTAAAAGCGATTTTTTTTGTGCAAACCCGCGCGCTGCGCGGTGGTGGTACCGAGGCAGGCCAGAAGTTGTTGCGCGTTATAAATTCTGATGGGCATCTATTAGCGTTTCACACTGCGACCAATCGTCACGACAACCACACATCCCTCTCCGCTGCAGCGCTGGAATCGTCATTACAAGTTGGCATTGCTGATTTGATGGCAATATCAGGCACTGCACCGCGATTAATTCGTCCACCTTTCTGGAGTTACAATGCCAGCACCCTATCCATTTATAACCAGCAGGGATTGCAAATGTTGCTGACCGATCTCAGCGCCAACGATGGAAAAATTCACGGTGTAAATTGGAGTTGGCATAAACGCTCCAATTTGCTGGAGCAATTGGAAAGAGTAAAGTCGGAATTGAGTGATGGAAAAATTCCCGCAGTAGATGGAAGCATTCCCGTAGTGGTGACATTTCACGATGTGAATCCCTATACTGCGCGCAATATGGAACTCTACATGCAAATTCTGCTTGATGTGGCCAAAGAGCTGCACTTGCCTATGGCAGAAAAACCTTTTTACGATGATCGCAATCAACTTGAAAAAGCCGCGTTGGCGCGCACTGTAAACGACATCAACGAAGAGCAGTACATTCCAGGATTTTGGCGTTGGTGGTGGGGATTAAAGTTTTAAAAATAAAAACGGCAGCCAATTCGCTGCCGTGTTTGTATCTATTAATGCAGTGTGAAATTTATTTCCCTGCTGCAATCGCCTCTTCAATAAAATTCAAGGCTTCATCGATCAGCGCCAGCATGGCTTGGCGTGCGCGTTCGGGGTTGCGGTTTTTAATGGCGTTGAACACTTTGGAGTGATCTTCCACTACGCCTTCGTGATTGCCTTTGATTGGATTGGTGTGGCTGATACTTACGCGCAACGCGGTGGAAATAAAATCGCGCAGGCGAATATAAAAACGGTTGTTACTGGCGTAGAGGATGCTGACGTGAAAAGCGATATCTGCTTCCAGGTCTTCTTTGCTGTTGCCTTCGGCTTTGCGCATGCCTTCGAGGGCTTTTTCAATATTGTCTAATTTGGTTTGGTCGGCGTAGCGCGCGGCAAGGGCAGCGGCTTCGGGCTCGATAGCGATGCGCACCTGCAAAAATTCTTTTAACACCAACAGCGACGGTTTGCTCTCCAGTACCCAGCGCAACAAGTCCGGGTCAAAAATATTCCATTGGTCTTCAGGTAAAATGCGGATGCCCTGGCGCGGTTTACTGGAGATTAACCCTTTGGCGGAAAGCATTTTTACGGCCTCGCGCACTGCGCTGCGGCTTACACCAAATTTTTCACAGAGCTCTGCTTCGGTTGGGAGGCTGTCATCCGGGAATTCACCACAAATTATCGTGCGTCCCAGTTCTTGTACCATGCGCTGGGAGAGGTTGAAGTTGCGGTCGAGAATGGCCATCGTTATTGTCGTCCAATAATGCAAATGATGAGCGAAGATTAACGATTTATCGTAAATAATACAATCTTAGAATTACTTGGGTAGTGATAAAACAGGGAGTAATTTACCGAGATCAGGGCGAGTTTATCCAAGATGGACTTAGCCAAAGCCAGTCAGATTTCCGGATGGCGGGAACTTGTAATCAGCGTTGGATGTGGACAGGTCGCCTCCGGTTTCTACGAGGCCGCCGCTAGTGGCTGTATCCCAAGTTCGACATATCATCAAGGTTTTATGGACATCACTGATAGGACATTGCGAAAAATGTTTTTCAATGTGTAATTGTTAAGGAGAGTTGACATGAAATTACTAAGCATTTGTTTTTTGCTGTTAAGTTTTTTTTCGCTTCATTCCCTCGCTATCACAATCACCGATAGTCGCTACGATTTTAAATTGCCTGAAGGCGAAAGTGTTTTTGATGTCGATATGCTTGCGCATGGATTTAATCCCGCAACTGACACTGTTAGTAGTCTCGATTTACGCTTGGTGTTTCGTGAAATTTTCGATGATGACGCTACCGAAACCTATGATGAAGGTACAGTTGAATTTGTTGTTTTTCACACAATTTTATTTGGTGCGAGGATGACAGTGGATGCTGACGTCGATACGGGTATTTACTCCTTTGCGAATAGTTGGGCGCCGGGCGAATCAACCTGCATATTTGGGGGCTATGACGGTGAGCCCTGCGAGTGGGATCCAATAGGCTCTGGTGTTTTTGGTCTGTATGTATCAGCTTACACAGATAATTTGTGGGTGAATGAAGCGACTTGGACAATGAAGGTAACTCGTACCGCAATTGCAGAACCTACATCGATTGCTTTGTTTGCACTGGGGATATTGATGCTGGCGACTGTGCGATCCAGAGAATTAGGTTTGAAATAAATATCGGCATTCTTTATGCTTTAGTCTGAACATAATGCAGGCGAGTGTCTTGCTCAAACCAGCACGCTGCTATTTGAGCCGATTTTTGCGGAATTAATAAACCTGACAGGAGAAGTAAAAGATGACTACGGATGCGGTTTGCAAAAATTGTTGTAGTTCAATTAATAGGGAGGCAAAAATTTGTCCATTTTGTTTAACTCCACAAAGCGTCACCGCTTCATTAAAACGATTCTTGCCCGCTCTAATGGTATTTGTTGTAATTTTCATTGCTTTGAAGTTTTTATCGGGACCTGGTCGGCCCGACTTTAAACCGCCAGTGCCATTTTCTGCTCATAAAAATGAGCTTCTCATTGAATCTTCTGAATTGTCTTTTAGTGAGTGCGGGGAATGCAAAAGCACTTTTAATACTGTCACCATCGGAATGATAAAAAACAACACGCCCTATGGTTGGGAGGACTTTAAATTGGAAGTGCGATTCTATAATGCGGAAGGAAAATTAATTGATTCTGTTTCTGAAACTTCTTACGGTTTGGCGGTGCAGCCTAACTCAGAGGTAAGTTTTAGGGTGATGGAGCGAGCAGCCAAAGCAACAGCAGAGTATGTGACTCACAAAGTGATTATCAACGATGCGCAACAGATATCGGATTATTATTGATAGTTAACACAATGGTCCTGCTTTGTTGAAAGAGCTCACATGTTTTTGCATGTGAGCTTTTTTTTGGGGTTTTGCTTTGTTGTCGTAAAATTTCTGCAGCACAAAAAATGCTTTTTTTAATGCCGGTATTTGAGTAAATCGTTTTGCGATTGTTTGGCCGTAAATTGACGCCAATTATTTTTGTTGAATTGCTAAGTCTGCCTGTGCATTTTTTCTGAGCCCCCAATTCCTCACTTTCTCCATATACAAATACACCACCGGTGTGGTGAAGAGCGTGAGCAATTGGCTGACGGCGAGGCCGCCGATGATGGTGATGCCGAGTGGGGTGCGCAGTTCCGAGCCTTCGTTAAAGCTGAGGATTAACGGTAGCGCGCCGAGCAGGCCGGCGAGGTTGGTCATCATGATCGGGCGCAAGCGCAACAGCGCGGCCTGGAAGATGGAATCGCGCGATGACAAGCCTTCCTTGCGTTCCAGTTCGAGTGCAAAGTCGATCATCAATATCGCGTTTTTCATGACGATGCCGATCAATAAAAATAAACCGAGCATGGCGATCAAACTGAAGGGGGTATCGCTTAACCGCAATGCGAGTAATGCGCCGATTCCCGCTGAGGGTAGCGTTGATAAAATCGTTAATGGGTGGATTGTGCTCTCGTACAAAATCCCGAGGATTAAATAGACCGCGAGCAATACGCAGCCAATTAATACCGCCGGATCTTGCGCCATACCCGGTGTACTTGGACCCCAACCCGGACGGCTGCTGCCAGCCGGTGCGAGGTAGACTTCGTTGGGTACCATCAGCTCGGCGATCTTGGTTTCGATTGCGGCGCGTGCCTGTTCTTCGGTGTAATTCTCGGCCACACCGTAGCCGATGCTTTCCGAGGCAAACTGGTTGCTGTGGCGCACTCGGTCTTCCGCCAGGCCGTAATTAAAACTGGAGAAGGTGGAGAGCGGGACGCGCTTGCCATCGCGGGTAATGACTTGCAGTTGTTCGAGTACCGCCGGTGTCGCCGTGTAACCCGGCTCCAGTTCCATCACCACGCGGTATTGGTTCATCTCGTCGTACATAGTGGAGACTTGTCGCTGTGAGAAGGAGTTGTTGAGCATACTGGCGACGGTGCTCATATCCACGCCCAGCCGCTGCGCGGCTTCGCGGTCGATGGTGAGCACTACTTGTTGCGTGCCTTCTTCTTTAACACCGTCGATCTCGGTCAGCTCCGGCATTTTTTCCATGGCGGTGGTGATCTTGGCGGCCCAGTTGTGCAGCAGTTTCAAATCGTCGGCGAGCAGCATCAGCTCCTGCTCACTGCGGCTAAAAGGTGAGCTGAGGCGGATGTCCTGGTCCGGGCCGATCATCAGCATTGCACCGGGAATACTCGGCATCTGGCGGCGCAACCTGTCCACCACTTCATGCACCGACACGCCGCGCTCAGCCATGGGTTTGAGGCTGATGCGCATCCAGGCGTTGCTCACGCCGTTGCCGCCACCGCTTGCGCCGAACACATCTTCTACCGCCGGATCAGATAACAGTAACTGGCGGAATTGCTGGATTTTTGGCTGCATCAACTGGAACGAAAAACCGTCATCGCCGCGGATAAAACCGGTCATCTGCCCGGTGTCCTGCTCGGGCAGCATGATTTTGGGGATGGCGATATAGAGGTAAATATTCAGGCCGATAACGCCGGCGAGGATCAATATCACAATACGGCTGTGGCGCAGTGCCCAGCCCAACGCGATGGAGTAGGCGTGTTTGATATCGTCGAAGATACTTGGCTTGTGCTCTTTTTTGGGTTCGGGTTTCAAGAGCTGCGCGCAGAGCGAGGGGGTAAGGCTGAGCGATACCGCGAGCGAGATAATCATCGCCGCCGCGAGGGTGATGGAGAATTCGCGGAACAGTTTTTCTACTATGCCGCCCATCAGTAAAATCGAGACGAAAACCACCACGAGAGTGATATTCATTGCCAGCAGGGTAAAGCCCACTTCGCGCGTGCCTTGTATCGCGGCTTGAAACGGCGAAAGGCCGCGTTCGATATGGCGTTTGATATTTTCCAGCACCACTATCGCATCGTCGACCACTAATCCCGCCGCCACGATCAGTGCCATCAGCGAGAGGTTGTTGAGCGAGAAACCGTAGAGATACATCACCGCAAAGGCGCCGATCAGCGCCACCGGAATCGCGAGGCTGGGGATGAGCGCACTGCGCGCGCTGCCGAGGAAAACCCAAACCACACCCACCACCAGCAGCACCGACAGCATCAGGGTGATTTGCGCTTCCTTGAGTGTGGCACGGATGCCCGGTGAGCGATCCATCACCACTTTGAGTTGGGTATCGCCGGGCATAAGTGCGCGCAGGGCGGG
>DATIDX010000344.1:0-12034 GCA_035456025.1 Cellvibrio sp.
CCGGTTTTTGTGCTTGGGAACCAAACCCTTGACGCATGACGACTGACGTAGTGACACCGGGCAGATCTTTTAAATCTGCGCGTATATCATTCATCACTTCAAACGAGTTACGCCGCAACCCCCAATCATTCATCACTACGATAACCATACCGCTGTTAAAACTTTCGGTGGTACCGAATGAACGCGGTGCACGAACCATCATGCGCGTAATTTCCCCGGAGTCCACGTACTTCATGAGCCGATTTTCAATCTCGGTCATGTATTCTTCCATGTAGGCATAACTTGCACCTTCGGGACCATTGACCATCACGTTGAAGTTGCCCCTGTCTTCAGGCGGCGCATATTCCGATGGAATTTGTTGTGCTAACAGTAAAGCGCCCAGTAATAAAATAGCAAAAGTGATAATCAATATTTTTGCGCGGCCCAGGCACCAACGAATGCCGTGTTTGTAGCGCAAGCGCAAGCGCCCCATGCCGTGGTCGATTTTTTCAATGAATGCATTTCTATTATCGTTTTTAACCAGCACTTTGGAAGCCAACATTGGCGACAAGGTTAACGCGATAATCGCTGAAAACCCTACCGCTGCAGCCATGGTGATCGCGAACTCAGAGAACAAGCGCCCTATGTCGCCTTTTAAAAAAACGATAGGAACAAAAATCGCAATCAATACCAAAGTAGTGGCAATAACGGCGAAACCCACTTCGCGGGTACCATCATAAGCGGCAAGCAAGGGCGTTTTTCCTTTTTCTTCCATGTGGCGCATGATGTTTTCCAATACCACGATAGCATCGTCAACCACCAACCCAATCGCCAGCACCAATGCTAACAAGGTCAGCATATTGACCGAAAACCCCATCACTGCCAGCACCGTAAAAGTGGCGATAATAGAAACAGGCACAGCGACTGCGGGCACCAGCATCGCCCGTATGCTGCCAAGGAAAACGTAAATCACCAGCACCACTAGCACTATTGCAATGGCGAGCGTGATATATACCTCGTGGATTGCGCGCTCGACAAAAACGGAACTGTCAAAACTGTCTTCCAGCTTCATTCCTTTCGGCAAAATTTCATTAATTTTATCGCGCTCCACTTTTGAGCCGCGGGCGACATCAATGGTGTTAGCGGTCGATTGTTTTACAATACCTATACCGACCTGGGTGATGCCATTACCGCGAAATAAGTTGCGATCCTCTTCTGTGCCACGTTCCACCCTGGCGATGTCTCCCAGGCGGATTAGATGCCCGTCGTCGCCACGCTTCACTACAAGCTGGTTAAATTGGTCCACCGTGCGATACGTACGAGCCATGCGCACGGTGAATTGTCGCTCGAGCGATTCAATGCTACCCGCCGGCAATTCAACATTTTCTGCACGCAATGCCGCTTCAACATCATTAACAGTGAGACTGCGTGCTGCGAGTTCACGTCGATCAAGCCAGACGCGCATGGCGTAGCGCTGTTCGCCACCAATGCGCACGCGCGCGATGCCATCAATTACAGAAAAGCGGTCGACAAGATAGCGTTGCGCATAATCCGTCAATTCGGGGATCGTCATATTTTCCCCGGTTAGGTTAAACCAGAGAATTACATCTTCATCGGAACTGACTTTTTGGACTTCAGGTGGATCAGCCTCATCAGGCAAATTATCAAGCGCACCATTCACACGATCGCGAATATCATTTGCCGCCGCATCCATGTCGTGGCCGGTATCAAATTGCACCACAATATTAGACACACCATTTTCAGCAGAGGATTCAATAAAGCGAATTCCCTCTACACCCGAGATGCGGTCTTCAATCACTTTAGTAATACGGGTTTCAACAATACTCGCAGCGGCGCCTGGGTAGTTAGTGCGAATAGAAACTACTGGCGGATCAATATTGGGATACTCGCGCAAAGTCAGTCGCTCAAATGCGACCAAACCAAACGCAATTAATAACAGCGAAATAACCGATGCAAAAACCGGTCGTTTGATGGATATGTCTGATAACTTCATTGCAATCTATCCTCACTGTTTTTTCTTGGGCAACAGGTCAGATAAATGCGTCGATTCACCTAAGTGCTCAGTGACCGGCTTTTCTTCAGACAGGACTTTTACTTGCTGGCCAGCGCGTATTTTTTGCAGACCATGGGTGACGACTTTATCGCCCACAGCCAGCCCGGATATGACTTCTACCGCACCCGCCAAACGCTCGCCGATCACAATTTGCTTGCGTTCAACAATAAATCCGTTTTGTTCTTTCTTTAATAAAAAAATAAAATTATTGCTTCCGAGCGGTACCAAAGCGGACTCCGATATAACCAGCGCATCGCGCGCGCCCGCTTTTAAATCCACCTGCATCAACATACCCTGCTTTAACTCATGATCCTTATTATCAAGTAAGGCGCGAACTTTAATCGCACGGGTAACTTCATCTATTTGGTTATCGATGCTGAAAACTTCCCCCTGAAATACTTCGCCACCCAAATCACCGCTCTTAGCGACTATGGGTAAGCCCACGGCGAGGCTACGCAAATAAACTGCAGGCACAGTAAAATCAAGTTTCATTTTGCTGTCGTCATTTAAGGTAGTGATCTGGTCGCCCGGTGAAATTAGGGCTCCAACACTGACATTGCGCAAACCCACCACACCGCTGAACGGCGCAGCTATCACCAAGTCTTTCAACCGGGATTCAGTGGCTTTGTAACGAGCCCGCGCAGATTCATATTCACGCACCCGCTGATCAAGCAAAGATTCGGAAGCCGCGTTGCTCTTTACCAACGCCGCTACTCGATCGAGTTGCTTTTTTGCTTCCTCAGCATTGAATTGCGCCTCTTGCAATAAGGCGGATTCTTCACGACTAGTGGTCTCAACCAATACATGGCCTTTATTGACTCGCTGGCCATCTTCAAAATTAATCCGCGTCACTTTTTTAGTGACATTTGAGGTGAGCACGATGGATTCATTGGCGCGCAGGGTGCCGAGCGCTTCGATATTGGTCGTTAAATTTTTAATACTCGCCGGTTGGACGATAACTTCAACGGAGCCGCTCGCGGGGGCTTGGGCGGAAACGCCCGATGCACAGGCAAGCACAAACAGACCGCACAAAAAATGGCGGGGTAATTTCATGGAGTTCTCCCTGGAATACTTTTTCGCCCGTTATAGTTGTCTAATTCTGTGGCGGTAAATGGTTACTGAAATTACATCAGTAGGTATTAATACGGCTTGATTACGCGCAGGATAAAGTCCTGATGCAACATTACCGCGACTTTAACATTTGTTTACAAAATCAAACCAATAGACACAATCGTGTAAACAAAAAGAAAGTCAATGTGAGGCAAACCAGTTCAGAGCGGACGGCTCCGTCACTGGTTTATTTGTCATCCGGCACAAACAGGACCGAAGCTGAATTGATGCAATAACGCAGGCCGGTTGGTTGCGGCCCATCGGTAAAGACATGGCCGAGATGGCAGTCGCACTTGCGGCAGACCACCTCCGTGCGAAACATTCCGTGACTGGTATCCATGTGTTCGCGGATCGCGGTTTTGCTTGCGGGCGCGTAGAAACTGGGCCACCCACAGCCCGCATCGAATTTGGTCTCCGCATCAAACAAAAGCTCACCACAGCAGCGACAACGATAATCACCCGGATTAAATTCCTGCCAATACTCGCCGGTGAAAGGACGTTCAGTGCCTTTTTCACGGCAAATCCGATACTGCTCAGGGGTTAATTTTTCGCGCCAGTTGGCGTCGGTCAGGTTTTCGTTATTAGCCATAAGGATTTCCTTGACAGATCAACTAGTTAAGGTCGATTATTCGAGTGTTTTTCAACCGCAATCACGCTCGACCGCAATCAAGGCATCTTACTGCAAATGAACCCGATTAAGAAATCCGACAAACTCAACGGAGTCTGTTACGACATACGCGGCCCCGTACTGGAGCACGCTTATCGCCTCGAAGAAGAAGGCCACCGCATCCTGAAACTGAACATCGGCAACCCTGCCCCCTTTGGTTTCTCAGCACCTGATGAAATTATTCAGGATGTGATCCACAACCTCGCCAACGCCGAGGGTTATACGGCCTCTAAAGGTTTGTTTGCCGCACGTAAAGCGATCATGCATGAATGCCAGCGCCTTGAAGTCCCCGGCGTTGAAATTGAAGATATTTTCCTCGGCAACGGCGCGAGCGAACTAATCGTGATGGCCATGCAAGCGCTATTAAATAACGGCGATGAAGTATTGGTGCCCGCTCCCGATTATCCATTGTGGACGGCAGCGGTAAATCTCGCTGGCGGTAAAGCCCGTCATTACCTATGCGATGAGCAATCCGACTGGTTCCCGGATCTCGCCGATATCGAAAGCAAAATTACCGATAAAACCCGCGGCATTGTGGTGATCAATCCCAACAACCCGACCGGTGCGGTTTACAGCCAGGAAGTGCTGGAAGCTATTGTGGAATTGGCACGTCGTCATAACCTGATTATTTTTGCAGACGAAATTTACAGCAAAATTCTCTATGACGATGCCGAATTTATCCCCATGGGTAAATTGGCCCAGGATGTACTCTGCATCAGCTTTAACGGCCTTTCCAAAGCTTATCGCCTGGCAGGATTCCGTTCCGGCTGGATGGTGATTAGCGGTGCAAAGCATCGCGCGCGCGGCTACATTGAAGGCCTGGAAATGCTTTCTTCAATGCGCTTGTGCGCCAACGTGCCTGCGATGTTCGCGGTGCAGACGGCATTGGGTGGCTACCAGAGCATCAATGAATTGATTATTCCCGGTGGCCGCTTGCGCGACCAGCGCGATACCGCATTAAAAGCCATTGCAGAGATTCCCGGCCTTTCCTGCGTAAAACCCAAGGGTGCTTTGTACCTGTTCCCCAAATTGGATTTGAACATGTACAAAATCAAAGATGATCAACAAATGATCCTGGACTTCTTGCTGCAAGAAAAAGTCCTGCTGGTTCAGGGGTCAGCATTCAATTGGCCAAACAAAGATCACTTCCGCATTGTGTTTTTGCCGCGCGAAGATGATTTGACCAAGGCTATCCAACGCTTCGGTAACTTTTTGTCGCGCTACTCGCAGTAATTTTTCACCGATGCGAAAAGACAGACGTAAAAAAACCAGCCTTGCGCTGGTTTTTTTACGTTCAAGTTATAGTGGCAGGAACTCGATAGACCAATAGTTTTAATTGCTGTTCCGGGTCTATATCCGGAAAATCTGCATGGGGTTGTACACGCTCAACAAACTCCGCCTGCGGGCACTGCTCAATAAACTGCTGCCTGAAAAACCCTTCGCTTAATTCCGGCGCATTCAAGCAGGCTAACACCAGACCACCTGTAGGCATAAGTTCCGGCAAACGACGAATGACCTTGGCATAATCCTTTTCCGCGATAAAACTGCCTTTTTGGTAAGATGGCGGATCAATAATTACCAGATCATAAGGACCCGGCTTTTTAACGCGGCTCCAGGACTTGAGGATATTTTCGGCAACAAACTCACTTTTATTTTTCGCAAGATTATTAAGCTGATGATTAGCTCGCCCCAGATTCAAAGCAGCGCTACTCATATCCACGTTGACCACTTTTTCTGCCCCGGCAACTATTGCAACAACTGAAAATGCACAGGTGTAGGCAAATAGATTCAACACACGTTTGCCTGCTGCATGTTGTTCAATCCATTGCCTGCCCGATTCCATATCCAAAAAGAAACCAGTGTTTTGTTGTTGTGCCAAATGCAAGTTAAACAATGAAGCTCCCCGGCGCGCATAAATCGGTTCGGGTAACGCGCCCCATACAATTTCACTTGGCGCACTGGAGATATAACGGCGCTGCACTACCAACACTGAATTAACCGATACAAATAAAGGATGTATTTTTGCAATCAACTCATCCAACCAATGTGCAGGCGGCTCAAAAAAAAGTGTTACTAAAATAGCAGGCTGGAAAAAATCAACCGTTACAAATTCCAAGCCAGGAAACGTGCGGCCACGACCATGGAATACACGATAACTATCAATGTCAGTTTGCGTGCGAATTTTTTCAGCGAGCAAGGCAAGGCGTTCAACAACAATCTGCATTAATGTTCGCCTTCTGCTGCATAACCTACGGGATACATAATGGTCTCGCGATACCCGATAATCACGGGGCGATAACCACCAAACGCAACATCCAATTCGGGGTCATTGGTATCCACCAATAGTGGACGGCCATCGAGCGCCAGGATTTTCCCCCGCGCGGCAATAATGTGGATATTATCTTTGCCAATACGACGCAAAATCGCCGGCGTAAACTGCTGGTTACCGCGCCCAAGAATATGACCTTGCCCACCAATAGCGGTGATGATCATTTTCACGGGGCCGGAAAATTGATCAAGCTGCGCAGTAATTTGTGCAGCACTCAGATCGAGGGCAATTAAGGAATTGTTCAACAATAAATCCACGCCCAACAAACTCCCCTCAAGTCCTAACTCTTGCAAAAAGAGATGGGTTGTTGAACCCGGGCCGACGAGATAAAGTGTGTCCGGTTGCAATTGATCAATCATTTCCTGTGCAACATCTAACTGCGCCAGCTCATCGCGCTCAGTGCCGGCATTTTTAACTTGTTGTAAAAATTGTGAATCTTCCGGAACCAACAATGTGCCGTAAAAGCGCGCGCGCACTTGCCCATTGCGGAACGCCTCTTCATCAATATCCTTTACATCGCGCTCAACAATATTCACCAGCATTCCAGTTAATAATTGTTTGAGAATTTCGCCCGCAGCCTCAGGTGCATTGGCGTATACACCCGAATGCATTTTCACACCGCTGGGGACACCTAATACTGGTTGCGATGTTCCAACCACATCAGCAATTAAGCGCGCAGTGCCATCACCACCGGCAAATAAAATCAAATCAACGCCTTGTTGCATAAGCGCCTTAGCTGCTGCACGAGTATCGGCGGCAAGGCTGGGTTGTTGCTGCGCAGAACCCACAACATGCGTGGTAAAACCCGATACACGAGCACTGGTTTCTCCCATATCACCAGCGAAGCAAAATATTTCTACCCGGGAGCGGAAGTCGCTGATAATTTGCAACGCGCGTTCCATGCGGTGCAATGCACGTGGCTCCGCACCACGAGCAATCGCCTCTGCGCGAATTGCATCGCCATCAGAACCCTTTAAACCAACGCTACCGCCTAAACCGGCGTAGGGGTTAATAATCAGCCCAAGTTTAAACACAATGGAAACCTAGCACTTGCAGCCACTGCCTATCCGCATTATTAATATTTTCCAGATGCACCTGATAATTATGAAATTCACGGCGCGTTGGGTAATGTTTACGCAGGCCATCAAAACCCTCGCCAAAAATTGCATTGCCCGCCAGTGCCTGGCGAGCCAGCGAACGCAACCGCATGTCATCGGCAACAATATCGTAAACCTGTTTAATTAATGATTTGGCGATTTGGAATATATCGTCCGACCTATAATTATTTTCATTAACCTGCAACCGATTGTTCGCCAACGGAGGCACGAGTGCTTGAAGTGAAGCTAGCGGAGGCGTGTCCAGATGGTTGCAAAGCGCCTGATAAATCATGGCTGTGCCATTTAATTTCCCATCGTAGCTATAACCAGCGATGTGAGGGCTACCAAGCAACACTCTATCAAGCAACTCTAATGAAATATCTGGCTCAGGCTCCCACACATCCAACACTACTTTTATATCGTCACGCTCGCTTAAAACCTCAAGCAGGGCCTGATTATCAATAACCGGACCACGCCCGCAATTAATAAGCACAGCACCACTTTTTAATTGCAATAACTCATTGCGACTTAATAAGTGAAAACTCGGATGTGCGCCAATGGTCACCAAGGGTGTATGCATGCTAATGACGTCACAAGCCAACACATCCTCAAGAGTTGTGAGATCAGGATTTTGCGCGCGAGTAAGATTGGGGTCATAGCAGCGAACATCCACCCCTTGAGCTTTAAGACGGCGATAGAGCAAGCCGCCCACGTTGCCGCAACCGACAATGCCGAATTTCACAGGTAACCAATTAATATCGAGATGGCAAAGTGCTGCGTATACAAACTCAACGACAGAATTAGCATTGCATCCTGGGGCGCTAGACCAGTTAATGCCCTGCTCGTCTAAATAAACCTGATCAAGATGATCCACACCGATTGTGCAGGTACCAACAAACTTCACTTTACTACCGGCTAAAAGTGACGCATTCACTTTAGTAACCGAGCGCACTATGAGTGCATCCGCCTCCCGAACATCAGCAGCAGTGAGGCTACGGCCAGGCAATCGGACAACCTCACCCAGGTGACCAAAAAACTCATTTACCAGCGGGATATTCTCGTCCGCAACTATTCGCATAACGGCTCACTTAAACGTTAGAGATGGCGCCTATAGATTTAATATGCCGCGAAACGAAGCGACAGATAAATCGATGGAATAAAAAAGTTGCCCATAGCAGTTGTGCTTTAGGGATTTAGCATATACTTTATATAGTGATGGTGACGTTAAAACCATCGCTCGGCACCTGATCTAGATCAGGCTCTGCCTCACTTTTTAGGGGGTGGTATTATGAAGACCTCGGACACTGGCCACAATATGGATAATGTGGTTGATCTCTTCACTGGAAAAACCTACTCAGCCCTTCACGAAGAGCGATTTATTCGTCTTGCTCCAGAATTAGACGGATTGGAAATGCTCTACTCCAACGATACCAGCTCCGAAAAACTGTACAGCCTTAAAATCCTTTGCTGGGGCTTACGCTCCAATGGTGAAGTTGTCGGTTTGGTGCCATGGCTCAACGATATAGTTCCCTGCCCCGACTTATGTGACCCATTGAATGGCCACTGGGAAGGTTATTACGATCCGGGCATTGATGAACTCTTCTTTGAGGCACCTATGCATAAGGTGATCGAACTGGAGACGGCGGCCGAATATTACGAAGTCTTATGTGAAAACGGTGACGACGTAATCCAGGAGCTCCCCGATACTATAGGCACACATGCAGTACTTGCGGTACCGGATACCAAGCGATTGTCGTTGGTTGAAGTTGTTAGCTGGAGTTTGCTTTATGATGGCAGTGTATACGCCATGATCAGCGACCCCACCAAAGTAGTCAGCACACCAGTTTTACCGGGTGACGACTCTCTATACAAAGCACAAGCCAGCGAAAACTTCCGTTACTTTTTCCAACACCAGATTGCCAACAAAATCAAAGCCGAGGATCCAGAAGCAATGGCTGCAATCTCTTTATTGGTTGATGGCATTCAGTAGATCAATTATCAATAAGCCTATAAATGATGACGCCGCTTTCGCGGCGTTATTTTTTTGTGCAGAGTTTAAAATCAAAATTATTTTTTCCGAATGTAAAAAACATACTGCATATCAGCTTCGTTTTGCTCCAGCAAGTCGTGACCAAGAAATAAACAAAACTTTGGAATATCACGAAGCGTGGATGGATCAGTTGCAATAACCTCGACAATATTCCCGCTGTCAAGCTCGCGCATAACTTTATGCAACATCATGACTGGCTCGGGGCAAAGTAAACCCGATGCATCCAAACTTTTATCAATGTGCTCATTCATAGTTTTAAATCGTCTATAAATTTTTCGGCAAATAGCCAACTGATTGCTATTCTTAAGTCAATGGAAAATTACACAGGAGAGTTTTTAACAACCGAGGAACACTGTTCGATGTCTCGGCAACCGATAAGCGATTATATGCCCACCGATTTTTTTAGTCGCCAAGCATTGGAGCTAACTTTTCGTCTCTTGCGAAATAATCATCCATTGTTGGCTCACGCGGTCAAACATACTATCGACAATACCGCCACCGTATCCTATGAAGATTTGCAATCTGCCTATACGGGTGAAATGTTGCTCAACACCGAAGTATTGGCAGCACTAAAGGCTCACACCATAGGCAAAATTGTATCTGTACTTACAACCATCGGTGAAGAGGCATTGAAGCAAAATGATTTGCCACCTAACCATATGACTCTAATGCGCAACCTTATTGAAGATTGGGTACTACTTACAGAATGGGTACTGGCCCGCACTGCTGCGGATCAGAATGATCGAACCTCCTATCACTAATACTGCGTGTTAATAAACACGCAAGTGACCAGTAACCTCTTCCCGATCGTGGTACAGCTGCTTAAATTGAATATCTACCTTAAAGCCCGCTTTTTCTAACTCCGCACGAATGCGCTCCTCACATTTTTTTACTTCAAGATAGCGCTGCTTCATCGGTAGTTTAAGATTGAAAACAGCTTCTCGGCAATTCGCTTTGGTAAACCATCTAATGACCATGCTAGTCACCCGAGCAGGTTTATCGACTATATCGCATACCAACCAATGCACTGGCTTCTTTGGTTCATATAAAAAGCCATCCGTTAGAATATGCAGTACCTGCCCTGTCTCCAATAAATTTTTATCCATCGGTCCATTATCGACAGCTTCGACATACATTCCACGCTGCACTAATTGCCAAGTCCAGCCCCCCGGCGCCGCACCCAGGTCCACCGCGCGCATACCCGATGCCAAACGCGTATCCCAATCTTCTGCAGGGATAAAATGATGCCAAGCCTCCTCCAGCTTCAAAGTTGCCCGGCTAGGCGCTTCTTTGGGCAGACGTAAACGGGCAATACCCATAGGCCAAGGTGATGAATTATATGCAGGGACCACACCTAGATAAGCTTGGGTGCCCGAGATAAAAACCAGATGCAGCCGCATATGGCTGCTCGGCTGAAATAATTTATTGGCCTTCAGTGCTTTTTCAAACGGCGCGGTAAATTTTTTACTCAACCCTGAGAGCTCTTTGCCCTCATTAGTATCTACTGTTTCGATTACCAACTCGCTTGTGCGAGGCAATTGCTCGGCCGCCGCAAGCAGTGGAGTCACGCGATCAGTAACAGGCAAGTCATTAATCAATCCCGAACTCACAAACCATTGCCGGGCAAAGATCAGCTTGGTGAAGCGCAATTGTTTGGTAATTAAATCTGCACCATTAGGCTCTTGGGTAATGAATACCACATAAGCGCTGTTATCTTTAGTTTTACTATAACCATAGATGCCGAGTTCGCCGGCCAGGTCAGTAATTTCTGCGGCGCATTCTTTTTCAAATCCGGCGCGACAATGTAAAAATAAATGATTCACAAGTTTCCCGTTTTAGCTAATCAGCCTTTAAGTAAAGGAGCATTATTGCTCCAAATGTTCCGCATCGCGGCGCGGTAGAATACTCACAGATTCAGTCGCACCATCAAATACGATTACTACATCACGGCGCTTTAATTGCTGCCGGACTTGTTCGACTTTGCTACTGAGCGACACCTCTTCCATACCGTAATCGGTTCCTTCCCGAGTTATAAATTCTTCGATCAATCCCTGCAATGCATCGCTCGATAATTGTTCATAAGGAATGATCATTTTCCTGGTGTTACCTGTTCAATTAAGAAAATACAGTGGCGCAATAGCCTGCTTGTCCAGCCGTAGCAAGCGGAGTAATCTTACTCATCATTAACGCCTATCTACCACTATCAATAAGCCAAACTATCAAAGGAAATACTGTGAATACACAACTGGTTTTAACTGTTCTCTGCGACGACCGCCCCGGGGTTGTTGAACAACTTGCCCAAGCAATTACTGAACACCATGGCAACTGGCTGGAAAGCCGCATGGCACAACTCGCGGGAAAATTTGCTGGAATCCTTCAGGTCGCCGTGGCCGATGCCCACCAAAACGAATTGCGCACCGCGCTCACCGAATTGAACAACAAGGGCTTCAAGATCGTTATCGAAAATGCGGTCTCTACGAGTAAACCCGACTGCCGCGAATTCAGCTTTAGCGTTGTCGGTAATGACAGGCCGGGCATTATACGTGAAATCGCCCAGGCTTTTGCTGCCCGTCATATTAACATGGGCGAGCTAGAAACGGCTTGCTCAAGTATGCCCTGGTCGGGCGAACCCCTATTTGAGGCAACAGGGGTTATTGAGGTACCCAAATCAGTCGATATGAATGAGCTCTATGACTATCTTGACAAAATTGCAGATGATTTGGCAGTG
>DATIDX010000345.1:0-3217 GCA_035456025.1 Cellvibrio sp.
AAGTGCCATAAGCAAAAACCTTGTCGCCAGCGGCAACGTAGTCTTCTACGATAAATTTGTAGTCATTCCATTCGCTGCCTAAACGGGCAAAAACGTTTTTTTCAATTTCATCAAACCCTCGGTAAGTTCCTGCATAAGGAAACCCTGCGGCTTCGGTCCACAGTGTATCTGCTGTTATGTAACGCTTGAGGTTTTTGCCATTTTCTTCAGAGCTTTTGCCTTCATAGGTGCTTTTGACAATATCAAGATTGGTCATTGTTTTTGTCCCGGTATTTGCTGTTTCATACTTGTCTGCAGTTGAGGTCGATGCTGTTGAAAGCGAGCTGCAGGACTGAAGCATCAACGACATTAGGATAGTCATTATCAATGTCTGAGTCTGGCGCATGGTTTAATCCTGAACGGAGGGATAGGAAAAACTTTTCGAACTGCACGCAGTTCGAAAAGTTAACAACATTAGTGTGTGACTACTGCCCCCACTTCATTTCGCCCATGATAACTTTGGCACTTAACCCTAAAATACTGTCGCCACCAATAGTTGGGTAATTGGTTTTCACCTTGGCAATTAATTCACCGGAATTGGTTGATGACTTAGCAGCGACTTCAAAGTCCTTAATGTATTTGCGCGTAAAGTTAACGGCATCAATAGTCATCGGCTTATCGCCCAGCATGTGCCCTGGAATTACAGTTTTGGGTTTTAATGTTTCAATATTGTCGAGGGTTTTAAACCATTTTTGACGCGCTTCTGGCGTCTGTGTATCTGCTAAAAAAACATGCATGTTGTTAAACACCACTACCCCACCCAACATGGTTTTGCTGGAGGGAATCCACACAAAAGTATGTTTGGGATCGTGGCCATCAATACCCACCACTTGTACCTTTTCACCATCAATCAGTAGTGTGTCGCCTTGCAGCACCTCTGGTACAACCAGTGTTTGCGGTGCGTTTTCTTTTAGGATCGGCCCCCAGTAAGCTTTTTTCGGCTCCATAGATGCTTTGATATAAGCTTGCGTATTCGCTGTCGACACTACTTTGGCATTCGGGTAGGCAGCGGTGATCACATCCAGACCAAAATAATAATCTGGATCACCATGGCTGATATAAATAGTCGTTAATTTTTTACCGGATTTTTTGATCAGCTCAACCACCGACTGCGCATCATTTCGTTGAAATTGTGCGTCAACTAAAATGGCTTCCTTGGGTCCAGTAATTAACACTGAACTCACCGGGAACATGCTTTTTTCTTGTGGATTAAATACGGTTGTCTCTAATGTTGCGCTGATTGCGTTTGCAGATAGCGCCGCGACGGTTAGCAGTGCTGCTGTTGGAATTAATTTGGAAAGAATTTTCATAATAACCTCTCAAAAGTTTGCTGATGCGGTGGATAAATACGATGTCAGTAGTTGTTTAAATATGAAGGCACAGGTTTTACCCGCGCCCTCTAGCAAAAACCATTAGGCTGCAACAAGCTGCGCAACTTGGTTGGCCAGTAAATAGGGCTTTCCATAAGTGCTGCTGTGATCAAGTTTTTGAAATTCGCCATCCTGCTCGAATACCAGGGTGGGAAAGCCATTGCCGCCAACTGTTTGCATCAAGTTGCGCGCTTCTATTGCGATAGTGGGCAGGCTGTGTTGGATGCTTTCCAGCGCTTGGGCAAAGGCTTTCGCCTCCAATCCTAGCGTCTGTGCGAGCCTGTTCAGTGTGGCGATATCGCTCACGTCTTCGCCCAATTGGTAGTGGCTTTGTTGAATCAGTTCGAGCATGCGCAAGCCCACCGCTGGATTCAGAAAATGGGTTGCCAATACCGCTGCGGCTGGCAATTCAGAGTGGTAGCGCAAAACCGGCGCAGTGCGCACCCGTTTGATATAGGCCGCACCAAACTCAACGCCCGCGACGGCGGCTATGCGCAAATCCGCGCTGATGATGTGTTCGCGGTAGGGCTGCTCTATCGTCCTGGGCGCCGCAAATAAAAGGCCGGGATGAAAGACCAGTTCCAGCTCATCGCCAAAGCGATCTTGCAGTGCAGTCAGGAGCGGGCTGGCGGCGTAACACCAGCCGCACAGTGGGTCGAAGATGTAATGTAGTTTTGCACTCACGATGTTGATCTCACAGGAATGATTTGAAATCCGATGAGTGAACTTTAGGCCGATTCAGCGGTGTGAAAAATAGGCTATTATCTAAACCATCTTTCGCTTAAACAGAATAATACAATGCAACTTGATCGATTAAGGCGGATGGCGCTATTTGCAATGGTGGTGCGTCATGGCTCTTTTTCAGCCGCATCGCGCGCGTTGAATCTGGCAACCTCGGTGCTGAGTTCGGCGGTGAGCCAGCTTGAGCAAGAGTTGGATGTGCGCTTGTTGAATCGCACCACGCGCAGCCTGTCGCTCACCGAGGCGGGGCAGCTGTACCACGAAAAATGCGTGGAAATGCTTGCCGCTGCGGAGGTGGCGGATGAGTTGGTGGCAGGTGGTGTCGGGGAGATCGCCGGGCGTTTGCGGATTTCGGCGGCGTCGGATACTGCGCAGAAAATTGTGTTTCCCGCGCTTGCACCACTGGCGCGGAAGCATCCCAAATTGCTGCTCGATATTACCGTGGATGACCGGATAGTCGATATGACGACGCAAGCCATCGATCTGTCGATCCGCTCCGGCTGGTTGCGCGATTCATCCCTGGTCGCACGCAAGTTGGCTGACCTGCACGAAGTGCTGGTGGCAGCACCAGATTATTTACGGCGTTTTGGTGTGCCCGACTCACCGGACAGTTTGCGTGAACATCGCATTGTTGGTTTTAGCCGCTTTGCAGAGCCGACCACGCTGACCTTCAAAAACGCTGCCGGTGACAGCGCGCGCGTTATGATCAAGCCCAGTGCCATGACCGACAACGTTGCGATGCTGCGCGATTTTGTGGTGCAGGGTTTTGGGCTCTCGCGCATGCCGAGTTATATGGTGCAGCGCGAGTTGGCCAGCGGCGAGCTGGCTTTGCTCTTACCTGATTGGGCGTTACCCGGTGCGGGTATTTACGCCGTTACCTTGAAACGTGCACTTCAACCACCCAAGGTGAGCGCGGCAATTGAGGCGATCAGCAAATATCTTGCCGCGTTATAAACGCCGAGTGAGTAGTGTTAACTCAGCGTCCATGCCTAAATCAGCACTCTATTGCTCCTCCCAACGTCCTCGGCTATGAATTCTCTCTGGCCGATCTGGCTCGTAGATTCGAG
>DATIDX010000346.1:0-8786 GCA_035456025.1 Cellvibrio sp.
TTGTAGAACTGCCAGCGCTGCTCCGAGCATGACAATCACAAACATCAAACCAAACGCGACACTCGTGGGCATAAGCGAATACATTTTTGCAGCCGCAAATACCGTCAGGTACAGCGCGGCGATGCCTCCGCCTTGCAATACCAGGCCGTACCCGCCCTCTTTTGCGCGGGTTTTCCAACCTAAACCGATTAATACCATCGCAACTGCCGCAACGGCGGTCATGCGCAATTCAATCGGAAGCAGGCCTTGGTTGGATGCGTATTTCACCAAAAAACTCAATCCAAAAAACATCACTACCATGCCGATACGAACGATCGGATTGCCCTCGGTAAAAAATCGGCGCACATAAGCAAACGCTTTTTCAGCGGGGCTAGGAGTGATTTCTCGCTTGGGCGTATTCGCTTGCGGCTTTTGTGGCGCGTTTGGTTGAGTTGGATGTGGTTGCTCCATTGCCCAAGGGGGCGCGGCGCTGTTCGCTGTTGTATTCGCGATGGGTTGCTGGATTACAGATACTGTCTCGGGTGGCAATTCGATACCGTGTGCTTTTAAACGTTCAGCTAGCGGAATTTTGGTTTGCTCTGCCGGAGTTGGTGCGACAACCGCAGGTTCAGATTTACCTGGACTTACATGCTGCAGTGGGGCTTTTGATTCTTGCGCATCACGTTGCAGCAGTGCCTGTATATCGCGTTCCAGCCGCTTGATGGTGTTGCCCATTTGGAAAATACGGGTGATCAAAAAGCCGAGCGCACCGCCAATAATCCAGCCGTTGTTGTAAAACACGGCCTCGCCGAGCGCCATACCGACAAGGGAAAAAATAATCGCCAGCACCATGTGAGTTCCTTATTTTTTATGTTCGTCGATAGCAACTTGAAGGGTTTTAAGCGGTTCCAATATTTTTTCATGTTCGAGCTTCCAACCCGCCGAAACGCACAACTGTTGCATCATAAACTGCACTTGTTTTTGCGCGATCTCTGGCAACTCGCTTGCCTGTGCTTTTTCCTGCATTAATTTTTTGGCTTCGACCAATATTGCGTTGTAGTCCTCGTTATCAAATTTATTGAGGATTCCCTGATTGATGTCGTAGAACTTGTAATCAGTATCAATGGAAATAATTTCCGGATCGGCAAAATGTTCGATGATCAAAGTGCGACTCGCATGGTCGCGGCGAAAACGCATTTTGGAAAAATCGTAACCAACCGATACTTTCGCTTTCGCCACCACCAGAGCCTTGCTGTGGGTCTTGAAAATACCAAAAAAATCCCTTTTTTCATTGTGATCGTAGATTTCGGTGAAATAACCTTCAGCTAATACGACCTTAAATACCTTCTCGATGCGCTCTAATAAAATGTGTGATTCAGTCGCAACATCCTGAGCAGGGGTTTTAAATTTTTTGGTGTAGTACCAATTAAAGATTTGCCAGGTAACAACACCACCTAAAATCATCGCGATGATAAAAACGAGTGCATCCATGAGGAATCCTTAACGGGTCAGGTGTATCAAAACGTCGGCCAGCTTAAACGGGCGCGGCACCAAAGTCTATTTGCCGCAGGTCCGGTCTGATGAGGTAGAATGCAACCCCCGTAACGGCACTGCCCGACGAGATTCCATGCCTGACGCCAACGCTGAAACGCCCCGTATTATTCCGCTTGTTTACCAGCCGGATTCCAGTATCTGGTTTGCTGCTGTACGTCATTTACCCAACGCAATTTGGCTGGATTCCGGTCGCCCCGGCAGCACCTACGGCCGCTTCGATATTATCAGTGCAGCCCCGCAATGCCTGGTGGAAACGCGCGGGCTTAGAACCCGTCTCCGCTATTGTAATGGGCGCGAAGAAGAATCAGCGCAAGATCCCTTTTGCCTGCTCAAACAGTTGTTGCCAACTGGTGTAGAGGCTCATCCGGAGCTGCCCTTTACAGGCGGTGCCATGGGTTATTTTGGCTATGACCTTGGCCGGCGGTTGGAGAAGATCCCTGATACGGCATTGGCTGATATAGCCCTGCCCGACATGTGTGTGGGCGTTTATCCTTGGGCGATAGTGCAAGATCACGTTGCACGTAAGGCTTGGTTGGTAGTGAATGAAGCTTTAAGCCAGACCGTCGGATGTGCTTATAACTTTTCGGAAATCGAGCAAATTTGTGCCACCCCTGTGCAAACCGATGTGTTCCACGACTTAAAGCAGTTGCTTAATATTGATAAAAATCACTTTAAAATCAGTAGGTTCAAGAGCAATCTTAATGTAAGTGACTATCGGGTTGCGCTGGAAAAAATCCAGCAATACATAGTGGCTGGAGATTGCTATCAAGTTAACTTCGCCCAGCGTTTCAGCGCCGATTTCAACGGCGATCCATTTACGGCTTATCGTTTATTGCGCAACGCACTGCCCTCGCCTTTTTCCGGATTTATGCAAATGGCTGGGGGAGCCATACTGAGCCTCTCACCAGAGAGGTTTATCCGAGTGGATGGGGCTCAAGTAGAAACCAAACCTATAAAAGGTACTATCAAACGCGGAGCAACGCCGGAAGAAGATAGAGATAATGCGGACTGGCTAAAGAGCAGCCTGAAGAATCGCGCAGAGAATGTGATGATTGTTGATTTACTGCGCAACGATCTAAGTAAACATTGCGCCAATGTCCGGGTGCCCAAACTTTGTGAACTCCAGACCTTCGCTAACGTCCATCATCTGGTGAGCACCGTGACCGGTGAACTAAAGGCCGATGCCGTTGCCATTGATGTGCTGCGCGACGCCTTTCCGGGCGGTAGTATCACCGGCGCCCCCAAAATCCGTGCGATGGAAATTATCGAAGAATTGGAGCCTACCCGTCGTTCAGTTTATTGCGGCAGTCTCGGCTATATCAGCGCCGATGGCCGCATGGATACCAGCATTGCCATTCGGACGCTGGTGTGCGACGGCGACCGTATTCACTGCTGGGGCGGCGGCGGCATAATCGCCGATTCCGAAACTGACCAGGAGTACCGCGAATCCATTGCGAAAGTGAAAGTATTGATGGATACCCTTGAACGAGAATTTAACAACTAATCAAACCTGCCTGAGGAGAGAATGAATGCTGATCCAAAACCACGACGTTGATCTGCAAA
Organism: Cellvibrio sp.; assembly: GCA_035456025.1. Lineage (GTDB taxonomy): Bacteria > Pseudomonadota > Gammaproteobacteria > Pseudomonadales > Cellvibrionaceae > Cellvibrio. Next base: position 3,097 of record DATIDX010000346.1, read on the forward strand.
CGCCAACCGGAATTATGCGTTGCTACGTTTATCGCCCCAAAGATACTGCAGACACTAACGGCAAAAAATTCCCCGCCATCATTCTTTACTCCGAAATATTCCAACAAACCTCACCCATTCGCCGCAGCGCACAAATTATGGCAGGGCATGGTTTCATCGTGATTGTTCCAGAAGTTTTCCATGAATTAAATCCCATCGGCACAGTCTTGGGTTACGACGATGCCGGGCGCGATAAAGGCAATGCCGACAAAGTCGCCAAGACACTGGAAGCGCACGATACGGATACGCAGGCGATGATCGACTATGTAAAAACGCTCCCCTACTACTCTGGCAACATCGGCGCTATGGGTTTTTGCCTGGGTGGTGGCCTGGCTTACCGCGCGGCGATTAATCCATCCATCTCAGCGACAAGTTGCTTTTATGCAACCGATATTCACTCAGGTTTGACACCGTCCAGTGTCGGCAATGAAAGTTTGACGCGCACCGGTGAAATCAAAGGCGAATTACAAATGATTTGGGGTAAGCAAGATCCGCATATCCCCGCTGAAGGGCGCGCGCTTGTGTATAAAAATTTAGTTGAAAAAGGCGTGAACTTTACCTGGCACGAATTCAACGGCGTACACGCGTTTATGCGCGATGAAGGCGACAGATACGACGCAGAATTGCAAATGCTCGGGTACCAAATGGCAATCGGCATGTTTCGGCGCGTGCTCTACTAAAAATTGAAAAGGAAACCGCAATGAAAAAAGTGACCGCTATTGCATTGGGTATTTCACTTGCACTGGGTGTCAGCTCGTGCAGCAATAACACGACACCCAAACAAAATAACGCTGCGCAGACCCGTGCTGGCCAAGCTATCGCTCTCGGTTCTGGTATTGAGCTTGCCAACATGGATACTTCAGTCGCCGCCCAACAAGACTTTTTCCGCTATATCAATGGCAAATGGGTGGACAATACCAGTATACCCGCCGATAAAGCCCGCTGGGGCAGCTTTGATGCCTTGAACGAAAATGCCGAGAAGCAAGTGTTGGCACTGATAAAAGAATTGGCTGCAACCGGACACGCACAAGGTTCGGATGAGCAAAAAATTGCTGACCTTTATAAATCATTCCTTGATGAAACGCGCATTGAAGCAGTCGGCTTGACACCCTTGCATGCGGATTTGGCGCGCATTGATAAATTAAAAACTCACCGTGATTTGCATGTACTCTGGGGCGAGTGGCAGCGCTATGGCTCTATTGGTCCGATTGAGTTGTATGTCGGTCAAGACCAAAAACAATCTGACCGCTACATTACGGGCGCATCTCAGGGAGGCTTGGGCTTACCTGATCGCGATTATTATTTGAAAGCTGATCCTCGCTCGGTTGAGTTGTTGGCCAAATACCAGGCGTATATCGCCGAACAGTGGACGCATGCCGGTTTTAAAAACGCCACGCAAGCCGCTGCCAATATTGTTGCACTGGAGAAAAAAATCGCTGCGCTCCATTGGAGCCGCGTACAAAATCGTGACCGTAAAGCCACCTACAATAAATTGACATTAGCCGAGCTGGGCAAGCTTGCGCCCGGCATTGATTGGAGTGCATTTTTTACCGCCGCCGATTTGGGAACAATCCCAGAGTTGATTGTGCGCCAACCGAGCTTCGTTACAGCTTTGGCAAAATTGCAGGCTGAAACGCCTATTGCAATCTGGCAGCAATATTTTAAGTTCCATTTAATCAATCTAAACGCTGACAACCTTAGCCGTGCCTTTGCTGATGCTGTATTCAATTTTTATGGTAAAACATTGAATGGTGTCGAGGAGCAACGCACGCGCGAAAAACGCGCCGCATCACTCACCGATAGCAATCTCGGTTTTATGGTCGGCAAGAAATATGTCGAGCAGCATTTCAAACCCGAAGCTAAAGTCCGTATGGATAAAATGATTGGCAATTTGCGCATTGCTTTTAGCCAATCAATAGATGAATTGACCTGGATGAGCCCCGCCACCAAACAGCAAGCGAAAAACAAATTAGCAAAATTCAACGCAAAAATTGGCTACCCGGATAAATGGCGCGATTACAGCTGTATTGATATTGATGCGTCTGACTTGATCGGCAACGTGCGCCGCAGTAGCAGTTGCGAATACCAACGAGTTATAGGACAGCTCGGCAAACCGGTCGATCGCACCGAATGGGGAATGACACCACAAACGGTCAACGCCTATTACAGCTCCACTATGAATGAGATAGTTTTCCCTGCCGCCATTTTACAGCCGCCGTTTTTTAATGTTGATGCCGAAGATGCAGTTAATTACGGTGCTATAGGTGCGGTCATCGGCCATGAATTCACCCACGGCTTTGATGACCAAGGGCGCCAATCCGATGGCGACGGCAATTTGCGCGATTGGTGGACGGAACAAGATGCAACACAATTTAAAAGTCGCGCGCAATTAATGGTCGACCAGTACAGTGCGTTCAATCCAATCGATGACCTGCATTTACAAGGTGCGCTGGGGCTGGGAGAAAATATTGCAGACCTTGGTGGTGTTACCCTCGCCTACCGGGCCTACAAAAATTCCCAGCAGGGCAAATCAGGTAAAACTATTGACGGATTTACCCCTGAGCAGCGCTTCTTTATCGGATGGGCACAGGTGTGGCGAATCAAATATCGCGATGAGGCATTGCGTGTCCAGGTGATCAATGGCCCGCATTCACCCGGTATGTATCGTGTGCTGGGGCCATTGTCGAATATGCCGGAATTTTATCAGGCGTTTAATGTAAAGCCTGGTGATGGTATGTATCGCGATGAAAAAGTGCGCGTGAAGATCTGGTAAGTAAAAATATCAAAACTGAGGGCGCAATTTAGCGCCCTCAGTCTTTTAAATACCAATCATCACGATAGGTTTTCACCATGTCGGGATAAAGGACGGTCATTACTGTTGCAATAAGTCCGTTTACAAAACCCTCCGGGAAGGTCATGAGTACGAAAACAATAAAATGTTCTTGCGCAGTCACTAGTTGAATATCGCTGCCGGTTATTTTGAATAGGAGTAACGTGGCCATCCCGAGCCACAGGCAACTCACCATCGCACCAAAAAATCCAACTCCCCAAAAATAAGTAAATGGATTTTTAAATTTCCACCGATCCACTAACCAAAGCACACACCAAGCCCAACCTACAGGCACAACAACGCTTAAGCAAAAATCAACCGGAAATGTACGCAGCTCAAACTGCGCGAGCGCAACGTCCCAATCCAGCGTAATTGCATGCATGGGGACTTGATAGATTTCCAGCGCAACCAAAGCTACTGCACCTATCAATGTCGCCAGGCTCCAACCAAACACCATAGTGGTTACAGTCATAAGTAGCGGATGAATGGCCAAAGTATCGCGTATCGATACTTGCAATAACCAGAGCAGCGCAAGAGATAAAATTGTCGCGAATAAAGCGTGCTGTCGCGGCTGGCTTGCGAGCACTTGGTGCCAGGGCGCATGGCGGACTGCCAATAATAAAATCGGGAGAGAGATGGCGCTAGTTAGCCAAAAGAGAATAGGATTTGGTGGCAATAAGAGGTTCATATAAACATTGTAATCCGGGGTTCGGGCGGCCAACGTTTATTGGCTACACGAACCCCGGCTTTGGTTATTGGGCGCCCTTTTCCTTCATGCGTTGAATCGCTGTGTCATAAACAGGATTATTTTTTTCCTGTTTTGCTGCATTGTATTCACGCAGCGCATCGCTCCACTGTGCGGCAGCCTCGTAAATTCTGCCGTTGTTGTAGTGCGAGCTCGCGCGCACGGTGGCTGCGGTGTTGCCGCTTGCCAATGCGATGGCTTTACGGTTAGCCCAAAGTGCTTCAGCGACACGATTTGCTTTTTGGAATGTTAAGCCGAGGTTGCTATATGCCTGACCGTAATTACCGTTGAGCTCAATCGCGGCCTGGAAGTAGCTGATGGCTTCATCATATTTTTTGGCTTGATAAGCCAACTCGCCTTTTGTGTTTAAAGTTTTGGCGCTCGCTTGACTAGCTGCATCAGCCGTCAGATTTTGTACGCTGGTGGTGTTGATAATGCCTTGGAATTCTGCCGTTTGTAGACGCTCATGCGAGTTGACAGTCTTGATGGTATTAAAATCTTGAAATTCCCCACCCTCGGTAATTGCAAATACCGTCCATAAATTTCCGACTTGATTAGCTGGCACGTAGTAAGTGCGAATCAAGGTTTGCCCAACATATACAAAAACTTTTGCGCTACTTTTCGACAAGAATAAACCGGGGTTATCGCCGTTGCTGTAGTCATGCACGGCGTAAACGTAACGCTCGCCGTCGTGCTTGCGCGCAAGCGTAATAGTTTCCGGCCCGTAGCTGGTAGTGTCATCTACATCCAACTGCGCATCAGCTCCGACCATTTCTGAAAAATAAACATGGTTATCTGGATAGACGATATGTGAATCCAGATCTTTCGGTGATGCGCCCCAGTTGAGTACGATTCGCATACCATCAAGATTCGTCATCACCGGGCTTACGGCGTAGGTCATTCCGGCGCATGGGCATTTAACGACCAGATTTGAATATCCGGGTGTTTTTACAATCAAGAGCGCATCTGCTGAATCAGCGAAGGCTGTGTTTATTTTTGCCTGGCCTTGGGCATCGCTGATTGCCGTTACCGACTGCTCACCATTTTTTTGTAGCGTCAGTGTCGCCCCGGCAATTCGTTTATCTTTTACTGTTGCACTTAAAATTTGTACATCGACTTCGGCAGCCTGGGTAGTCATAGCCGCGCCCATAATTGCTGAGATAATGAAGAGTCCTGCAGCAGTCATTTTTTTCATTGTTATATCCTTGAATACATTTATTAAGATTAATCGCCAGCCAATGGCTGACGATGTAGGAGGGTGAAATTACTTATCGCAGCAGGATTATACCTTTGCCTCGGCAAATCCCTGCCCGTGTAAAACCGTGCGGATTTTTTCTGCAGTCTGTTTTAATACTTCTGCGTCCGCATTTTTTGCAAAATCAAAACTTAAATCATTCATTGAATCCATGGGCACCAAATGGATATGAGTATGGGGAACTTCAAGCCCGGCAATCATGAGGCCGACGCGGGTAGCGGGATAAGCCACTTTTAATGCGTTGGCGATTTTATGGCTGACTTGCATTAAATGTGCAGCGAGATCCAGGGGCAAGTCGCTCCACTGATCGATTTCCTCGCGCGGTATTACCAGCACATGGCCTTGGCGGATGGGCTGAATGGTCAAAATGGCGACAGCTTTGTCATCCTTCCACACAAAATTTCCGGGGATTTTTCCTTCCATAATAAGGGTAAACACGCTTGCCATTGGATTTCCTCTTCAGGTTTGGATGTATTGAAAATTAGTACACCGCGACACCGCGGCGCAACAATTCACGCGCGAGTATCTCGTCAATTTGATGGATATTTTCATCGCGAAATTCGATGTAAGCAACTCTGTGCTTTTTATAGATCACATGCTTTTCCAATTCGCCGCTCAGAACGGCAGCACGATTAGCCTCCTGCGCCAATTGATCCGCCCAACATTCAATAGATAACTCTGCCTCGGGCACGTAAAAATCGGCGATGACTGAATCCTGGTCCCAGTAGAGTTGGTAATCGCGCGCGTGAACCACGCGCGCCAGGTACAACCAATTGTTAATCCTTCGCTGCACCGCGTTATTAACTGAATGACCATCAAGC
>DATIDX010000347.1:0-14652 GCA_035456025.1 Cellvibrio sp.
AATACACCAATGGCACCACCCTGACCGGCAGCTGGAATGCTAACGTTTCGGGCACCTATTCAGCGAGCAACCTGAGCTGGAACGCGGTGATCCAGCCTGGCCAAACCGTTGAGTTCGGCTTCCAGGGCAACCATAGCGCTGCTGAAATCCCGGTGGTGACAGGTTCAGCCTGTAATTAATCGCTCCAAAAAAACGCCGATGGCCCGAGCCTTCGGCGTTTCCCCCTGTGGTTACAGCTCCGCCGATAAGGTTGCCAGAGTGTACTGAGATCACAAACTAGCCAGAAATTATCAGATAAATCCGTGAATTGTGATCTGGTTACGCATGTAGATTCAGAGGCCATGGTGTCATAGCGGGGTATCTATAAAAATTGACGATCCTGCTCTTTTTCCCGCGTACTGCTCCAAAAGTGTCAGGAATCCATAACTACATATCCGACGGCAAGGTTTCACAATACCTCAATCCCACAACCCCTCCTACATAATTGAGAATTGCCATTATGGACAAAAAAACCCTGATGCTGGCGCCAAAATCAGCCAGCTTTACCTTGAAAGCTCTGGCAGCAACCATCGCCCTGTGTGCAGGTTCGACCGCCTTTGCAGCGGCCACTGGCGGCTTTTCGACTACTGACGGCGGCAGCGCCAGCGGTTCACAAGCGTTCACCGCCACCAGCCTTGACCAGATCAAAACCATAGTGGCCAATGCCAAAAGCGGCGGCTACCCGGTAGTTATCACTTACACTGGCAATGAAGATTCGCTAATCAATACCATGATCAAAAACCACACCGTGGATTCCTCTGGCAACTGCCCGAATCCGCGCTGGAGCGATGCTTACCGTTACGTTGAAATCAAGGAAATGACCAAAGGCGTCACCATCATCGGTGCCAATGGTTCTTCTGCCAACTTCGGTATTGTGGTGAACAAATCCAGCAACGTGATCATCCGCAACATGAAAATCGGCGCCCTCGCTGGTGCGAGCAATGACGCCGACATGATCCGTATCGACAGCGGCACTAACGTGTGGGTCGACCACAACGAATTGTTTGCGGTAAACAACGAGTGTAAAGGCTCACCGGACGGCGACCTGACCTTTGAAAGTGCGATTGATATTAAAAAGGATTCGCACAATGTGACGGTTTCCTACAACTACATCCACGACAGCAAAAAAGTCGGTCTGGATGGCTCCAGCAGCAGCGATATCGCCGGTGGCCGCGAGATCACTTTCCACCACAATATCTATCGCAATGTGAGCGCACGTTTGCCGTTGCAGCGCGGTGGCTGGACGCACATGTATAACAACCTCTACGACGGTATTACCGATTCCGGTATCAACGTGCGTCAGGCTGGTTATGCCTTGATCGAAAGCAACTGGTTCCAGAACGCCAAGAACCCGGTGACCTGCCGTTACGACAGCAGCAACTGCGGCAAGTGGGATCTGCGCAACAACAACATCCGCAACCCGGGCGATTTCGCCACTTACAACATTACCTGGAGCAGCGGCGGCACCATAGACGCGACCAACTGGACTACCACAGCGCCCTTCCCGATTAGCATCCCTTACAGCTATGCACCTGTTACTCCGCAGTGCGTGAAAGACAAGCTTGAAAGCGTAGCGGGTGTAGGCAAAAACGGCGCGACCCTGACCTCGGCTGTCTGCGGTGGCGCCAGCTCTTCCAGCGTGGCTTCATCGGTGGCGCCTTCGAGTAAACCGGCCAGCTCCGTTGCACCATCGAGCAAGTCATCCAGTTCGGTTGCACCTTCGAGTAAACCGGCTAGCTCCGTTGCACCATCAAGCAAATCTTCCAGCTCGGTGGCCGGCACTTCAAGCTCAGCAGTATCTAACGGCACTATTGCCCTGGGCGCGACCGCGACCGGCACTAGCATCGTGCTCAGCTGGAATCCGAACAACCTGACCTTGGGTACCCAGGAAGTCTATCGCGATACCAACTCTGACCCGGCTGGCCGTGTACGTATCGCGTCGCTGTCATCTTCGGCGCGCATGTACACCGACAGTAGCGCTACCCCAGGCCAGACTTACTACTATTGGATCAAAAACACCACCTCCGGTGTAGTTACCAACTCTAATGCCGCCGTGGCCACCATTGGCAGCACCAGCTCGGTATCCTCAAGCTCATCCAGCAGCGCCAGCTCCAGCGGCGGCCCGGTATTGGGCGGCACTGGCGATTATCCAAGCGGCTTCTCCAAGTGCGCTGACCTGGGCGAAACCTGTGCAGTGTCATCGGGTGATGGTTGGGTTGCCTTCGGTCGTAAAGGCAAGTGGGTTACCAAGAAAGTATCTGTGGGCGGTTCAATCGCCTGTACCGTTGCGGCATTTGGGTCCGACCCACAAGGCAATCCTAACAAGTGCTCCTACAAGCGCTAACAGCGATGGATTAAACCGCTAAGAGCGGTTTAACAGATTGCGCGATACCAAAACCCCCGGCCACAAGCCGGGGGTTTTTTATTGGCGATAAACCCTATTTTTTGTCGTCAGGGGATAGATGACTGGCGAATCAAAACGGACAAATACTAGCCCCGCCGATTCGCTCGCCCGTCACCGGGTGATCAAATTCAATCGTGGTAGCGTGCAGCATCAACCGCGGTGCCATCTGAAAAACCTCATCGGTTGCATATAAATCACAACCCAAAATCGAATGGCCGAGCGCGCGGCTGTGAATGCGCAATTGGTGGGTGCGGCCGGAAACCGGGGTAAATAACACCCGGGTCGTTGCCGGTGATGCAGTGCGCCCAATCACGCTGTAATGGGTCAGCGCATTTTTCCCCGTAGCAAAACAAATTTTTTGCAGCGGAAAATTCGGTGGATCTTTGGCGATAGGTAAATCAATCGTTCCGCTGCCCTGTTCGACCAGGCCATGCAAGAGTGCGGTATAGGTTTTGGCGATTGTCCCCGCCTGAAACTGTTTGCCAAGCTGCGCATTCACCGGTTTATTCAGCGCGACCAGCATAATCCCCGAAGTGCCAAAATCGAGCCGATGCACAAGTGTCGCCGTGGGGAAATCCTGCACCAGACGAAAATGCACTGAATCTATATTGAGCGGATTTTTCCCCGACAAACTCAGCAGGCCGCTGGGTTTGTTGATCAAGAGCAGGTGTTCATCCTGAAATAACACCGTGATTTCATCAAAACAGGGCGGGGCGATAAAGGTGTCGGGTTTGGTGGTGATCATTTGGTAGTGCGCCGCAGGTAACTCCAGCCGCCGGTAAGCGCCAGCCACAGCAGGGTGATGCCGCCGCAGATGACCAGCAGGCGGTAAACCCCATTCATGCCGTAACCGGAGTGTAAGGGGTAGTTCTGGTTGATCAGGTTTTGCTGCCAGTCGACCTGGTCGGAGCGGGCGCTCACGGTTATTGCGCCAGTGGCGAGGTCGAATTTCACCGAGGTGCGTCCGTTGGGATGCCACTCGCCCGGCAGGCGATAGCGGAAACTTGCGCTGGGGTTTGCAGTTGAGCCAAGGCGGATATAGGTCGGCCAGCCATCGGGGACATAGGTTTGCGCCTGCACTAGCAGCTGCGCGGGCGAAGCGGTCGGGTTGGGCGCGGCGGGGATGTGGGTGGAGGGCGGTGGAGCGAGGATCGGCCCCATCAATTTTTGCCACAACATAATGCTGCCGGTTAACAAAATCACCAGCAGCAGCGGGACCGCCAGGGTGCCCAAGTGGCGATGGTAGTGCAGCAGGTACTGCGGGCTGATCCGGCGCGGCAGCACCCAGCGCCAGCGGAAGCTGCGTTTGGTCGGCCACCAGAGGATCACCCCGGTGATGGCGAGGAATAACCCCAATACCCCGCTGCCGAGCAGCAGCGCCTCGCCGACAACGCCGGCAAATAACTCGGTATGCACACTGCGCAAAAACCCCAATACCTGCAATAACCAGAGGTTGTCCTCATAGGGTGCGAGCGAATCCAGCGCCAGCAATTGCACCTGGTGGTCGGCATCGCGGGTGAGTGTCCAATAGGGTTCTTCGCGGCTGGGCGCTTTGATTAGATATGCTGTCGGATCATGCTGGATGAGCTGCGCGATATGCTCCAGCTGCGGCGCCATTTGTTGCACCGAATATCCAACGGGCAGGCTGGCATGGGGGGTGATGATGAGCCTGACCAGTGCCTGTTTGTACACCAGCAGGCTACCGCTTAGCGCCGCCAGCAGTAAAAATACCAGCGCCACCAGCCCGCACCACCGGTGCCAGCTGAGCAGCAGGTTGGCGCGGGTGGGATGGCGGCGCCGTTTAGTGGGCATTGGTTACCTGCATGGATTAGAAGGTGCGGTTGTAGCCCAGGTTAAAACTGCGCCCCACGCCGGTAAAGTTGCGGATATCGTTGGGGCTGCTCTGCGAATAGTAGGTGAAATAGTATTCGTCAGTCAGGTTTTGCACCGCGAGGCTGATAGTGCCATCAAAGGCCTTGATGGTCGCGCTCAGGTCGTAGGTGGTGTAACCATCAAATTCGTTGATTACTGCCCCGCTGGCGTTTTTCACTTCGCGGTCAAACAAGAAATTCCCCTGCAAACGGGTGTCCACCGTTTCTGACCAGGAGCGATCCCAGCTTAGGTTGACGCGGTCGGGCGAGATATTGGTGCCGCCCAGATCGGAATCCACCTGGCCGTCTTTATTGGAATCGTAACGGCCATCGGCCTGGGCATAGCGCAGGCCGAACAAGTCCACATCGGTCGCCGCCCAGGACGTGCTGAATTCAATCCCGTCGATCTCGGTTTTTTCGCGCTGTACGGTGTAGATACCGTCCGCATCGCGCTCCAGGCGTTCGCCAAATTCCGAGTCTGAGGTGTAGTAAGCGAGTTCAGCGGTCAGGTCGCCGGTTTTATATTCCAGGCCAAATTCCGTGCTCTCGGTCAGCACCGGTTTCAGGTCGAGGAAGCTCTCCACACTCTGGCCGGCGCGATTGATACCGCGCAACACCCGGCCCACATCGGGCATGGAAAAAGCCTCGGCATAGTTGGCAAACACCCGCCAGGCGCTGGTGATCTGGTAGGTACCGCCGTAGTTGTAGAGGGTCTCGGAAAAATCCGGCGAGCCGCCTTCCACAAAGCGGCTGCCATAGGATGCCAAGGTCGTGAAGTCATCCACTTCCAGGGTGGATTTCTCATAGCGCGCGCCGGTGGTCAGGGTCAGCTTGTCGATGCCGGTGAACTCCGCCTGCAAATAAGGCGCGTAGTTTTCATAGTGGCTGGGCGGCACCCAGGCGCGCTCGGTCTGGATCAGTTCCTGCCAGGTTTCGTCCTGCAACAGGTCCACACCGTAAACCAGATTGACCGGCAAACTCGCGACCTGGTCTTTTACCAGGGTCAGCTTCATCCCGAGTTTCTCGGAGTTGTTTTGCGACTGGTCGATCAGGTTGGGGCCGTAGGCCGGGTCCTGAAAGGTCGCGAGCGGCACAGCTTCGGCACCGTAGGTCGCGGCAAAATCCTGGCTGAAGCCCTGCACGCGCAACTTGTGCCCGAGGAACTCCTCGTTGGTGTAATTCAGGCTGATGGCGGTCACCTCGTTCCTGGCGCCCGCGCCGGTAATCTCGCCTTTCACCGCACTGCTGGGGATACCTTCGGACTCATCGCCCGGCACCGATACCCAGTTGTTCTTGTTTTCGATTTCATAGCGGTTGAGCATCAATTCGATGCGCTGGTCGTCCCAGTCATAACCGCCCTTCACAAAGCCGTTCCAGGATTGCGAATCCATGGTATCGCCCTGGGTGTTGTCGGCGCCGATAATATCGCCGTGGCCGTCATAGGCCACACCCATATCGCGCAGGCTGATCCCGGCAATCACATCGGCATCGCCAAAGCGATTGGACAGGCTATAACTCAGGCCATAATCCGCGCTCTCGCCCACATCCTCGGTCTGGAACCCGCTGCTCAGGCGCAGGTTTTGCTCCAGTTCGGCAGCGGGCTTTTTGGTAATCAGGTTGATCACCCCGCCCGATGCGCCCATGCCGTGGATCGCATTGGCGCCGTGCAGTACCTCCACCCGTTCAATCACCGAAGGATCGATAGTATTGCCCTCGCGCCCGCCATCGCGCAGCGGGTTGGATTGCGGCACGCCATCGATCATATACAGCGGCTTGCGCCCGCGCAGGGTTTCGCCCGAGTTGGTCATCTTCTGGCGACTGGGCGAAAAACCGGGGATCAGGTTGCCGAGCACGGTGGAGAGGTCATCCTGGATCGACAACTGCTGCTCCAGCTCGGCCGGATCGATCACCGTGACGGTATTGGGAATAGTGCTCAGCGGCCGCTCGGTGCGGCTGGCACTCACAATCACTTCTTCAATCTCGGCGGCGAGGCCAAGGCTCGGCACCAGGGCACTGGACATCATCAAAAACAGGGTGGAACGCGCAAAAGGAGACATCGGGGAAATTCCTGCAACGGGCGACTAAGACGCAAATGAGAATCGGCGCGAATTCTAGCTCCGATGAGAATTGTTATCAATGGCGGATGATTCTACATGTGGTTAAATTGTGTAAGGCGATAGGGATGGTTTTTCAGCAGACATTAGATTTCTGTTAATTTGGCGGGCATTCATCTGGCAGACATTCACGTCGGGGCAGCCATGCCGAATTTCTACAAGATTCTCCCATCACCTGTCGGCCAACTAACCTTGGTCGCCAGCGAAACGGGTTTGATGGCCGTACTCTGGGAACATGAAGATCCAAAACGGGTCGGAATCGATAGCGGTGAAGCGCGCGATAATTTTCCGCTGTTGATAGAAGCAGCGCAGCAGTTGCGCGAATATTTTGACGGCCAGCGCAAACATTTTTCGTTGCCGCTGCATTTTCACGGCACCGCTTTCCAACAACAAGTCTGGCGCGCCCTGCTCAGCATTCCCTACGGCGAAACGCGCAGCTATTTGCAAATCGCACAGCAAATTGGCAATGAAAAATCCGTGCGTGCGGTGGGCGCAGCGAACGGCAAAAATCCCATCTCAATCATTGCACCCTGCCACCGGGTGATAGGAGCGTCCGGCAAACTCACCGGTTTTGCCGGTGGGCTTGCAGCAAAAGCATTTTTATTGCAGCTCGAATCGCCCAAAGCCCAGGCCGACCTTTGGTAGCCAATTACAAAACATTGTCGAATAAAAACCGGGCCACGCCGTCTTCGTAATGTGGCCGAGCGCGCAGTGCCTGTGGAAACAAGTGTTTAAGTGCAGCGCTGCTGTTTTCCATTAATACCGGCTGCGCAACGGTGCGGAATAATTCCACATCATTAAAACCATCGCCAAAAGCCATGGTGTTATTAATTGGCAGCGACAACTTTTCCAACAACACTTTTAATGAATGGCCCTTGGAAATATTGCTGTGCATGGCCTCTAAATAATAGTCATCAGAAAACGTCAAATTGATTGCCAACGAATAGTCGCGCAGTATTTGCGCCCTTAAGGATTGCAGCTCCGCGTTTTGGCCGTAAAACAAAATCTTCAACGCCGGTGTGCGAATCATTTCCTGCATATCAATCTGGCGATAGAAAAATTTCGCACTCTCGTGCGCTGCCAGCATCTCTTCGCAGGGCGCCGTCACCAGCCACTCAGTATCCGTGTACATATTAATATGCACACTGTAGTTCGCCCCCAAAGGAATCAAAGCCTCATTCACCAACAGCGGCAAACCTGCGCGATAAATCAATTCACCCTCGCCGTTATGAATGTTCGCCCCGTTGCAAGTAATCGCCGCAATACCTTTCCCTAATTGCTTCAGGTAGCCACGTATATCATTGAAATGCCGCCCTGTTGCAATCACCAGATTAAAGTCGCGCTCACGCAATTCGTGCAGCGCGCGCAGCGTCAAAGGCGCAAGCTCATGCTTCTCGTTAAGCAGGGTTCCATCCATGTCGAAGATGAAGGTGTTGGGACTAGGCAGATTGGCAGGCATGTAGGGCTCGCTGGCGACATAAGTTGGCAATTAGCTTAACCTAATATTTGTAAGTACCGCCAAATTACACTTTCGCCTGTGACCAGATTGTTGGTGAATTCCAAGGGTGAATTTTTCGTTTATCGGAAGTGCCCGGGGGCGCTTAAAGTGAAATTTGGCAGGTGCTGGGCGAAAAAATACTGAAACTCAAACCCCCCGGCGCAAACTCCTACCTCCTCAACCAAAAGTCGAACTCGCAAAAACAACGTTGTCATTTTAGACTCATTCTCGATGCAATTGGCTCTGCGCACCCGTGCAGGCCCTGCGTTCCGACCCATAGCGGCGACGGCGTGGTAGCGCCGCTCCAGTATTAGTTCAAATTAATCCTGCAGGAGATTCGAGAGTGAAAAATATCAATAAGTGGCACTCAGGTTTGAGCGCCAAGACCTTAAAAAGCGGTGTTGTTTCAGCATTGATTATCAGTTTGGGTTCGTTCCTGGCCGCAACCCAAGCCAGCGCCCACGGCTACATTTCCAGCCCCAAAAGCCGGGTGATCCAATGTAAGGAAAATGGGATTGAAAGCCCGACACACCCCGCCTGTATCGCCGCCAAGGCGGCCGGCAATGGCGGTCTCTACACCCCGCAAGAAGTGGCGGTAGGCGGAGTGCGCGACAACCATGAATATTTTATTCCCGATGGCCGTCTGTGTAGCGCCAACCGCGCCAACCTGTTTGGTATGGATCTCGCGCGCGCCGATTGGCCCGCCACGGCGGTAACGGCCGGGCCGCTGCAATTCACCTGGACCAACACCGCTGCGCACAAAACCATGTACTTTCGTTACTACATTACCAAGCAGGGCTACAACCACAGCCAGCCGTTGCGCTGGAGCGATCTGGAATTGATCCATGACTCCGGCAAAGCCGACCAGGAGCAATTCTCCTATCACAGGGTGAACATGCCGGCACGCACCGGTCGCCATATCGTCTACAGCATCTGGCAGCGCGACTGGGAGCGGGACTCGGCAGAAGGTTTCTACCAATGTGTGGATGTGGATTACGGCAATGGTTCATCGATTGGATCATCTTCGCGCAGCTCCCTGCGCTCATCCTCTGCGACGGCCGTGACCAGCTCAGCGGTGGCCTCCAGTATCTCCCCTGATACCTGCTCCAGCCTGCCGGTGTGGAATGCCGCAACCGCCTACACCAATCCGCAACAAGTGAAGCACAACAACAAGCGCTACCAAGCGAACTACTGGAGTCAAGGCAATGACCCGGCCACCAATTCGGGCCAATACAGTTATTGGCTGGATCTGGGCAGCTGCGTCACCTCCGGCAGCTCAGCCACATCGGTGGCGCCGGCCAGCTCCAGTAAATCCAGTGCGCTAGTGACCAGCTCGCGCGCGGCTTCCTCGGTCGCCACCGGCAGCTGCACCTCGCCCACTTACGTGAATGGCGCTACCTATGCGGACGGCGCACTGGTGCAAAACGGTGGCAGTGAATATCGCTGCACCGTGGGTGGCTGGTGTACGGTGGGCGGCCCCTACGCACCCGGCACCGGTTGGGCCTGGACAAACGCCTGGAGCCTGGTGCGCGCCTGTAATTAACGCCTAACCAAGGGTAGAGCGAACATCGGCGGCCCCCAGGGTCGCCGTTTTTTAACGCAGGTGGATAGCTATGCGGGTGGTGGTTTCAACACCGACTTTCGCCTCGTCAAACGAGGGCGGTGCGAAGGTGCCACCATTGTTGGAAATACCATAGGGTTCGGTGGGGATGCCCATCGAGCTTTTGTCTATCTGGCCATTTTGGTTTTCGTCCTGGAACAGTTTTACGGCGTAATCACCCGCCGGTAGATCCTTGAACTCCAGCACCATGCTTGGTTCAACCATTGGTATCTTTCTCGCCACGACCCAATTGGTATTGGCGTCGAAACTCTCCGCCTTGTCGTAGACGGCAACCAGTAAATTTCCCTGCGCGGATTTGATGTTGTCGACGGTGACAGTTAATTCCTGGGCCATACCCGGCAGCGTCAATACCAGTGCTGCAGCGCCCACTAAGTGTGTGCCAATACGCATACTAATCTCCTTGATAGATAACCGGGTTGCTTCCCGAAGAGATGCCAGCATAAGCGGCTCTGGTGTCAACCGCAGGTGCCAATAGTCAACTCAAGGCGATGACAAAGCTCATTACTTGGCGATGACCTGGGTGGAGCCGGCTGCGATGGCATGACGCATGTCCTATTTAGCCCGCCGTTGATAGGCTTTAAGATACCGTTATCACCCGGCGCTAACCGGGTAACATCAACGATGATCGGTAACTCGATGAACCAGGCGCAATCGCGATGACCAAGGATAAATACTTACTTACGCTTGCCGGATTTATCACCTGGAGCGCTGTGGCCTATGTGGAATTCGGCCGCCTCGCCGCCTCACCGCTGCTGTGGCCGAGTGTTGTTGGTTACAGTATTTTTTTATTGCTGTTTCTGAGCGTCAATAGCAGTTACGCCGATAACATTGCTCTGCAGCGCAAACAAATTATTTTGCATGCGCAACTGCTCTGTGCATTGCTGCTGATGCTGATCCACGTTGGGCAAATATCACCGGTGTTATTGGTGGTCTGGGCAGCGCAATTGCCGGATTATTTCTCGCGCCGCGCTGCAGCGCTACAAGTGGTCGCAAGCAATTTAATTTTTTACTGCATCCAGGCATTAATGTGGAATTTCAGCAACGCCGCCATTAATTCGCTGGTCTATCTCGGCTTTCAACTTTTCGCGCTGGCCACTGCATTTGCACGCGTGAATGAAAAACGCGCGCGCGAACAACTTGAGCAAGTGAACCAACAATTGCTAACCACGCGGATTATCCTTGCGCAATCCAGTAAACAAGATGAGCGTTTGCGCATCGCGCGCGACCTGCACGATATCCTTGGCCATCAGCTCACCGCGTTGAATTTGCAATTGGAAATCCTGCAGCACAAAGTGGATGCAGATTTGCAAAATTCCGTGATCGACACCAAGCAACTCGCTAAACAATTGCTCGACAGTATCCGCGCCGTAGTGCGCGACCAGCGCGCGCCTCTGACCGTAGACATTCGCCAGGCAGTGCAAGCGCTGATGTTGCGCCTGCCGCAATTACAGTTGGCGATTGAAGGCGAATTAAAATTGGAATCCGCATTGCTCGCCGAGCAATTATTGCTGTGCATCCAGGAAGGAATCAGCAACGCCGTGCGCCACGGACAGGCAACACAATTGAGGCTCGCGCTCACCCAGGATGCAGAAAATATTCGCGTGGTATTGGAAGATGATGGGCGCGGCTGCGCCGATGATGTAAAAGTCGGCAGCGGTTTGCTCGGTATGCGCGAACGTCTACAGGCCTTCAATGGCACGGTAAAATTAACACCATGCCCGGCCCTGGGTGCAAGGCTGGACATCCTGCTGGAGCAACGACATGCTTAGGATCGGATTGGTCGACGATCAGGAATTGGTGCGCAAAGGTATCGCGGGGCTACTCGCGCTCTCAGGCAAAACCGCTATCGCCTGGGAGGCAAGCAATGGTGCCGAGGCAATTGCAAAACTTTCTACCGCGAGCGTCGATATTATTTTGGCCGATATCCGCATGCCGGTAATGGACGGGATCAATCTGGTAAAAAACTTGCGCGCACAGCAAGACACTACGCCGGTGTTGATGCTCACCACCTTTGATGACAGCGAATTACTTGCGCAGAGCCTGAAAGCGGGTGCCAATGGTTTTTTATTAAAGGATGTGTCGCTGGAAAAACTGGTCAGCAGTCTTGAAGCTGTCGCGCAGGGCACCGGTTTTCTCGCGGAGCGCACTATGCTGCAGGAGTTGGAGCAGCTCAAAAAAAATGCGCCGAAAATTGATTTGTCAGAGCGCGAATTACAAATCCTGCGCCTGCTTGCGGGCGGCTTTTCCAATAAGGAAATCGCGCGCGCCGTGTTCCTCGCCGAGGGCACAGTGCGCAACCATGTATCCAATGTGCTAAATAAACTCGATTGTCGCGACCGCACCCAGGCGGTATTAAAATCCATCAGTTTGCAATTAGTGTAAGGGAATCCTATGGGCGAAATTTTTACCAATTGGTCTATGGCGTTTATCCATCATCTTGCGGCATTCGGTTTAGTTGCCACGCTGGTCTACGAATTTATTCTGATACGCAAACCTTTCAGCCAAAAAACAGCACAATCATTACTGGATACCGACCAGCTGTACGGTTTGTTTGCAATGGTAATCCTGATCGTAGGTTTTGTGCGCGTATTCCATTTTGAAAAAGGCGAGGCCTACTATTTCAGCAGCGCGCCATTCCTGGTCAAAGTTTCACTGTTTGGACTGGTGGGAATTTTATCCATGTATCCCACCTTGAAATTTATTTCCTGGCGCAAGGCATTAAAACAAAACCAGCTGCCGCAGGTTAGCGCCGCCAGTTTGGCTGCAATCCGCCACATCATCCACATTGAGCTTGCGGCTCTGGTGGGCATTATCCTCTGCGCGGCGATGATGGCGAAAGGTGTTGGTTATTTTGGCTCATAGAGTTGCGAAGGTTACGCATCGATTTGGAATTGCAAACGCGCGAGCTGCTGATACAAAGCACTGCTCGCCAATAATTCCGCGTGCGTGCCACTGGCGACAATTTTGCCCTGCTGCAATACCAGAATCCGATCGGCATTCACTACAGTCGATAAGCGGTGCGCGATCATAATCGTGGTGCGATTTTTCATCAGCACTTCGAGCGCCTGCTGCACCACTTGCTCGCTATTGGAATCGAGCGCGCTGGTCGCTTCATCCAATAATAATATCGGCCGGTCAGCGAGGATCGCGCGCGCAATGGCGATGCGCTGCTTTTGTCCGCCGGATAAACGCACCCCGCGCTCGCCGAGATAGGCATCCAACCCTTCCGGCAATTGCTCGATAAATTCCATCGCAAAGGCCGCAGTGCAGGCTGCGAGGACATCGGCATCGCTGGCATCCGGCCGCGCATAGCGGACATTGTCGCGCACACTCGCCGCAAAAATAACCGGGTCCTGCGGCACCAACGCAATGCGCGCGCGCAGCTGATGGATATCCGCTTGTTTAAGGTCGACCCCATCGAGCAATACGTCGCCGGCGAGCGGGTCGTAAAACCGTTGCAGCAGTTGGAACACTGTAGTTTTGCCCGCGCCCGAAGGGCCGACCAAGGCAATTTTTTCACCTGGCTTCACCAGCAAATCAAAACCGTCAAACACCGGAGCATCCAGGCGCGATGGATAGGCAAACTGCACATTGCGCATCTCCACCTGCCCGCGCGCCGGTACCGGCAAATCCTGCGGATGGGCGCTGACCGGCAGGGACGAGGGAGTCGCCAGCAGCTCTACCAAGCGCTCGGTCGCACCGGCGGCGCGCTGTAAATCGCCTATGACCTCTGAAATAGTGCCCATAGCACCGGCAACCACAACAGCATAAAAAATAAATGCAGAAAGCTCGCCGCCGCTGAGAGTTCCGGCCAGCACATAGTGGCCGCCCACCCACAACACCAGGGCGATAGCGCTGAATACCAGGGTTATCACTGCGGCAACGAGAAGCGCCCGCTGGCGGATACGCCGCACACCGGTCGCGAAGGTGTTTTCAACCCGGTCATTAAATGCGTGGATGGACGCAGGTTCATGTCCATAGGCTTGCACGGTGCGGATCTCGTGGACCACTTCGTCGGTGTAAGCACCGACATCGGCCACACTGTCCTGGCTCACGCGCGCAAGCCGGCGCAAGCGGCGGCCAAACACTATGATCGGCACCAATACAAAGGGGATTGCCAACAGCACCAGCGCCATCAATTTCAGGCTGGTGATCGCGAGCATCACCAGGCCGCCAATCAGTAGCAGCGCGTTGCGCAGTGCCATGGACACACTCGAGCCAATCACCGTCTCCAGCTGGGTGGTGTCATTGGTCAAGCGGGAAAGCACATCGCCCGTGCGATTTTGCTCGAAGAACGCCGGCGAGAGTGTTAGCAGATGGGAAAAGACCTTGCGGCGCAGATCGGCAGTGATCCGCTCACCGAGCCAGGAAACCAAATAAAACCGGCAGTAGGTAGCAACCGACATCACCAAAATCACGCCCAGCAGCCCGAGCAAGGCGTAGTTGAGCAACTCCGGGCTACCCGCGACGAAACCTTTATCGATTACCTGCTTCAAACCCTGCCCGATCAGCAATACCGAGGCAGCGGCTACAACCAAAGCACAGATCGCCAGAGAGATGCGCAGGCGGTAGGGGCGAAGCAGATCGAGCAATATCTGCCGAGGCGAAAGCCCTGACGCAGGCGAAGGTGCAGGTGTAGTCATGGGATTCCCCGAAAGCGATAAAACAAAGCTCGGGAAACAATTGGGGAGGGCTAATCAAATACAAGGCCGGCGCGCTTATTAGTGACCTTTGTCAGCAGCGCACCCAAATAGCGGGCAATAAAAAAGGCGAAATCCGTAGATTTCGCCTTTTTAGCTGTTACATCAGCAACCTTGGTCGCTAATAAACTATCTGATAATTAGATAGCTTGGATGTTTTCAGCTTGTGGGCCTTTTTGGCCTTGGGTCACGGTGAAGCTAACTTTTTGGCCTTCAGCCAAAGTTTTGAAGCCTGAACCAGCGATAGCGCTGAAGTGAGCGAAAACATCTGGACCAGATTCTTGTTCGATGAAACCGAAACCTTTAGCTTCGTTGAACCATTTAACAGTGCCAGTAGTAGTTTTAGACATAGTATTACCTATTAATACAAAAGTAAGATTACCCCGAGGGGCGTTTGTGCTGGAA
>DATIDX010000348.1:0-5609 GCA_035456025.1 Cellvibrio sp.
CACGGTCCCGGAGCAAATGACGGAATCCAACTCAGTAGTTTCTACAAAGGTCGAAAAAACTATTTAATCTTTCGCCTATTTATCTTTAGACAAAGGCACATCCATTCCCGGTGTGACTTTTTGGGTTGGGCCCTCTGCCGATGGATTTACATCAAAGTCGAAGATATCGGTCGGCAGCCACAGTGTTGCACAGGCATTCGGAATATCCACCACACCCGAGATATGCCCCTGCACCGGCGCACAACCCAGAATTGAATAGGCCTGCGCTTTGCTGTAGCCAAACTTGGTTAAATAATTAATGGCATTCAAACAGGCCTGACGATAAGCGACGTGCACATCAAGGTAATGTTGCTCGCCATATTCATCGACTGAAATACCTTCAAAGATTAAATAGTCATCGTATTTCGGTGCGATCGGACTTGGTTTGAAAATCGGATTTTTAATCGCGTATTTGGCCATACCATCTTTAATCAAATTCACACGCAAGTGAATCCAACCCGCCATTTCGATAGCGCCGCAGAAAGTGATCTCGCCATCGCCCTGGCTAAAATGCAAATCGCCAACCGACAAGCCGCCACCTTTCACATAAACCGGAAAATAAATTTTGGAGCCGCGCGATAAATCTTTAATGTCGCAGTTACCACCATGTTCACGCGGTGGCACTGTACGCGCACCTTCGGCCGCTGCCACTTTTGCCGCATCAGGAGCCATCTTGCCCATGTGTGCAGTATCGGCGTAGGGAAGTGTTGCCAGTGCAGGCACGCGGTCTGGTTCAGTTTCATAGAGTTCTTTCTCGCGTTTGTTCCACTCCAGCAACATTTCTTTTGATGGCAAACAACCAATCAAACCCGGATGCACCAATCCGGCAAATTCCACGTTGGGCACATGGCGGGATTTGGTAAACATCCCATTGATATCCCAAATCGATTTCTGCGCTTCAGGAAAATGTTCTGTTAAAAATCCGCCGCCATTTTGCTTGGAGAAAAAACCGTTGAAGCCCCACAGGCTTTCCTGGAAAGCGCCAATATCGAGAATATCCACTACCAACAAATCGCCTGGCTCAGCGCCTTCAACGCCCACCGGGCCGGAGAGGAAATGCACCTGGGATAAATCCACATCGCGCACGTCGTCGGCACTGTCGTTATTGGCGATCTGCCCACCCGTCCAGTCATAGCACTCGATAATAAAATCATCGCCAGGTTTAACCGTTTTCACCATGGGAATATCGGGATGCCAGCGGTTGTGGATCATTTCATTTTCGTAAGGCGATTTATTTAAATCTATTTTGATAATCGTTTCAGCCATGGTACTGACTCCGCGTGAGTGATGGACAAATGGTTGTCACTTAATAGTTGTCACTTGACGGAACCAGTATCCCGCCCGCTCACTGCTGCAACAATACGACAAATACCCAGCTTACCTACGCCAATTAACGTATAGACAGTCACTTGATAGAGCGACAACCACACAACCGAGCGACCACAGGATTGTGCAAAAACTGTGACACTGATAAAGCCATGCGAACTAGCTCCGTTGGCCCTCGTCTTATGGATAACTGAATAATTTATCAACCACGAGGTAACTATGAAGATGTTAATAAAAGCCGCGCAGTGCGCAGGTATTTTGGGAATAGTGTTGCATTCATTTGCGATGCCGGTTTACGCAGCAGAGCAGCAGCGTCCGCCGCGCGACGAACACCATTCAGGCCCACCGGAAGAGGCGTTACTCGCGTGCAAAGGTTTAACGCAAAATGATGCCTGTTCATTTGCAGGGTTTAATGATGAATTAATTCACGGAGTGTGCAGCACGCCACCACATCAAACAGATGAAACCACGCTGGCCTGCAAACCGGAGCATCTAGATGGACAACACAGTATGGAACCACCACCCGACAGGGAGGAATAAATAGCACGACAGAAAACAAAAAAGCCAGCAATCGCCCGAGACGTAGCGAAAGCTGGCTAAGCAGGAGAGCAAAACCTGAGCTGAAAATTGAGCGCCTTTAAATTCTGTTAAACCGATAAATAGGCCGCGACTTTTGCTTCATCAACTGTTGCTCGCAATTCTTCATGTACTATCTCACCTTTTTCAATAACCAGTATCCGGTCGGCGATATCGAGCGCAAAACTCAACACCTGTTCAGACACAACTATGGACAAGCCGCGCTGGTCGCGGATTGTTTTAAGAGTGCGCCCCATTTCGCGAATAATCGACGGCTGTATTCCCTCCGTTGGTTCATCGAGAAATAGCATTTTAGGATCGCTCGCCAGCGCGCGGGCAATTGCCAACTGCTGCTGTTGTCCACCAGACAAATTACCGCCGCGGCGATTGCGCATTTCCAACAGCACCGGAAACATCTCGTACAACTCCTGCGGCACCGCGCGCTTTTTAGTGGTGGTTAAACCGGTTTCAATATTTTCTTTCACGGTCATGCTGGAAAAAATCATCCGCCCCTGGGGCACAAAACCAAAGCCGCCTGCAACGCGCTGGTAACTTTTCAAATGGCTGACTTCATTGCCATCCAATTTCACGCTGCCGCCGGAGCTGGGGATAACGCCCATCAACGATTTCATCAGCGTGGTTTTGCCCATGCCATTGCGCCCCATTACCGCGACAATTTCACGCGGTTTTATTTCAAAATTTAATCCGTGCAGCACTTCACTCTGGCCGTAACTTACGCGGTAATCAGATACAGATAACATAGTCTTTCCTCACAGTTGTGAATGGCCGCTAATCAATGACCTAAATACACTTCAATCACCTTGGGATCATTTTTGACTTTTTCGACCGAGCCTTCAGCGAGAATTTTGCCCTGATGTAGCACAGTGACCTTATCGGCAATCTGCGCCACGAATTGCATATCGTGTTCGATCACAATAACCGAGCGGTCTTTAATGATGCTGCGCAGTAGTTCCGCAGTTTGTTGCCGTTCGCCCACCGACATGCCAGCGACAGGTTCATCCAGCATCAACAGATCGGGGTCTTGCATTAACAACATACCGATTTCCAGCCACTGCTTTTGACCGTGGCTGAGCAACTCTGCTTGCCTGTCCAACTGCTCGCCGAGAAAAATCATGTTAGCGACTTCATGGACTTTACTCACAACCTCTTCATCACGTTTAAATACCAGTGCACCAAACACCGAGCGGCCGCGCGGAAAAGAAATCTCCAGGTTTTCAAACACACTCAAGTCGCCGTAAATAGACGGCGTTTGAAATTTGCGCCCGACGCCGGCTTTTACTATGTCGTGCTCTTTCATTTTAGTGAGTTCACGGTTGCGGAATTTAATGGAGCCTTCCGTCGCCTTGGTGCGGCCGCAAATTAAATCCAGCACTGTGGTCTTACCTGCACCATTGGGGCCGATAATTACGCGGATCTCATTTTCATCCACGTAGAAAGTCAAATCGTTTACTGCTTTAAAACCATCAAACGAAACAGTAAGGCTTTCAACCGCCAATACAAAGTCAGTATTACTACTCATGGACGGCTCCTTGGGGCAGGGAAACAGATTCAGCTGTGGGGCTTACGGGTTTTGCCGGCAGTGACGCGGGTGGCGCAGGATGTTCATTCATTTTTTTACTCAACAGTTTTGCCACCAGGCTGCCAAAAAAGGCATCTACTTTTGGCGCAGCGTAGGTGTTGTATAAACCTGCCAGACCATTGGGAAATGCCATAACCACCGCGATAAATAAACCACCCATCGCAAACAACCAAAGCTCAGGAAAACTTTCCGAGAAAGAGGTCTTGGCAAAGTTCACCACCAGTGCGCCATACACAGCGCCGATGATGGATAAGCGCCCACCTACAGCACAAAAAATTACCATCTCAATCGAGGGCACAATACCGACCAATGTTGGCGACATAAAACCCACTTGCAGGGTAAACATGGCGCCGCCAATTGCCGCAAAAATTGCGCCTATGCAGAACACAAAAATCTTGAAATTGGATACGTCGTACCCCGAGAAACGCACGCGGTCTTCCTTATCGCGCATCGCCACCAGCAAACGCCCCAATTTACTTTTGCGAATAAATTGCGCTATCAACAGACACACAAACAACATAAACACGCACACAAAATAAAATACGTATTTGGCGTTGTCAGTGCGGATATCCCAACCATGCAATGTGCGCAAATCGGTCATGCCATTTACACCGCCGGTGTAACCCTGCTGGCCGATAATTAAAATCGTAAGGATCGCAGCAAGTGCCTGGGTGATAATCGCAAAATACACACCACCGACGCGGCGCTTGAACATAGCAACGCCGATGATGTAACCGAGGACAGCCGGCAGCAAAATAATCGCAGCGAGGGTAAATCCAAAGCTATGGAAGGGCTCCCAAAAAAATGGCAGTTCGGTAATTTGATTCCAGTCCATAAAGTCCGGAATACCCGGAGTAGATTGAATCTTGGTGCTTTCAGGGTCAGAGGCCTCCAATTTTAAAAACATCGCCATGGCGTAACCACCGAGCCCAAAAAATACGCCCTGCCCCAAACTCAAAATACCCCCGTAGCCCCAACACAACACCAAGCCCACGGCGACAAAGGCGTAGGTTAAATATTTACCGACAAGATTGAGGCGAAAAATATCGAGTGCGAAGGGTAAGACCACCACCAGAATCAGCGCGAGCACTAAAAATCCGTACAACTCTTTTTTGGGTAGGAAAGAGGTAAAACCGCTTTTGGATATCAATGAGGTCATGATCGGTTACTCCACTTAACGACGCACTTTCAAGGTGAACAAGCCTTGCGGACGCAGCATCAGGATCAACACTACAAACAAGAGCGTTAACACTTTCGACATGGAGCCACTCATAAAAAACTCCATCGTCGATTGCGCTTGCGAAATGGTAAATGCTGAAGCGATAGTTCCGAGCAAACTCGACGCACCACCAAACACCACAACGAGGAAGGTATCGACGATATACAGCTGGCCGGATGTGGGCCCGGTAGAACCAATCATGGTGAACGCGCTACCGGCAACACCTGCAATACCACAACCTAATGCAAACGTAACGCGATCCACTTTTGCTGTATTAATTCCCACCGCGCCAGCCATCGGACGATTCTGCACCACGGCGCGCACCTGGGTGCCCCAGCGCGAGCGATACATTAGCAATGCGACCGCAAGCGAAATACCAAGCGCGAGGCACATCACAAATAATCCATTGATCGGTAATTCAATGCTGTCAGTTAACTGATAGGAGCCCATCAACCAATCTGGCAGGGTGACACCTACTTCGCGCGGACCAAAGATGGTGCGGTAGGTTTGTTGCAGAATTAAACTCAAACCCCAGGTTGCCAGTAAAGTGTCCAATGGCCGGTGGTAGAGATGGCGGATCATCGCCCATTCGACTAACGCACCTAGCGCGCCGGCGGCGATAAACGCAAGCACCATCGCGAGAATAAAATAGATGCTAAAAAAATCGGGCAGATAGGTAGAAAACACATTGGAGGTTAAATAAGTAACGTAGGCACCGAGAATCATAAATTCGCCGTGCGCCATATTGATCACGCCCATCTGACCAAAAATAATTGCCAGGCCCAGGGCCATAAGCACGAACACTGAAAATAAAATCAATCCTGCTACACCTTGCATTGCAAAGATCGA
>DATIDX010000349.1:0-20150 GCA_035456025.1 Cellvibrio sp.
GACCGGTGTTGCAACGCGATCAGTCGCAAAACCATCTAACGCAAAAATAGAAATCAATGCAGCGGTTTGACCAACAATAGTGATCCAATAACTCACGGCATGATTACGTTTAATCGAAACCGCCAACATCACCAACACCGCAGTGATGCTTAATAAAATTACAGGCGTTAAAGGTAAAAAAGATTCGAATGTTAAACTCATAGTGACCTCATGGAGCGACTGGGGACGCTGCGCCCCCAATTGGCAGCGGTATTGATACATCTGCCGGTGCATAGGTTTGTTGGATAAAGGTCATTGCATCCACAGATACATTCAATAATGGCTGAGGATAGAAACCAATCACCAGCAAAATCAACGCAAGGGACACTACCAAGCTGATCTCCCTTAAAGAAAGATCTGCAAGCTTTTGCTCTGATCTTGGCTGACCAAACAAGGTGCGATGGATGAGGATTAGCGAGTAAACACCGGCCAATACCAAGCTCGCAGTTGCAATAATCGTGAGCACAGGAACAACTTTGAATGCGCCCAACAAAATCAGGAACTCACCAATAAAGTTAGCTGTACCCGGAATACCTAACAACGCAGCAGCGAAGAACATCAACAGTGGCGGCAAGTAAGTGAATCTTGCCCAGAGGCCGCCCATCTCACGCATGTCACGGGTGCCGAGGCGCTCGTAAAGTTGGCCGGCAAGAATAAACAAACCACCAGCACACAAACCGTGAGCCAACATCTGAATTGCCAAACCTTGAAGGGTTAACAAGTTACCGGAGTAAATACCGATAAGTACAAAGCCCATGTGCGAAATACTGGTGTAAGCAATCAGGCGTTTGATATCAGTTTGTACGAACGCGAGGAAAGCGCCGTAGAAAATACCAAACACGCCGAGCAACATTGCGGTATTGGCAAACTCTTGTGAGGCATCAGGGAAGAATGGCAGAGTGAAACGTAACATACCGTAGCCGGCAGTTTTCAACAGGATACCGGCGAGATCAACGCTACCTGCAGTAGGTGCTTCAGCGTGTGCGTCGGGCAACCAGGAGTGGACTGGAACGATTGGCAACTTGACCGCAAAACCGATAAAGAAACACAGCATCAAAATAAACTGTAATTCTTTGCTCATCAAAGTGTGAGTATTCAACAATGTTTCATAAGCGAAACTCAGCTGTCCGGTTGCTTTAAAGTTAACAATTACCAGCGCCAGGATACCCACCAGCATTATCAATCCACCCACTTGGGTGTAGATAAAAAACTTGGTAGCCGCCTTCACACGCACCGCAACGTTATGGGCTGAACTTCCCCACAGCGCGATCAGGAAATAAACTGGAATCAACATCATTTCCCAGAAGAAGAAAAACAGCATCATATCGAGCGCAAGGAATACTCCCAGCACACCAGCAAGGCTCCACAACAGGTTCATGTGGAAAGCGCCAACGTTTTTGTTAATTTCTTTCCAGGAACAACCAACAGCAACAACACCCAACAAACCGGTGAGCAATACCATCACGAGTGACAGGCCATCAATGCCGAAATGAATACTCACGCCTAACAGAGGAATCCAAGAGTATTGTTCTTCAACTTGCCAGTTAAGGCCACCGGTACCCGCAACGCTGGAATAATCGCCGGTAAGCCACAGGTTTACACCAATGGCGAGCACAAGAGACATAGTAATAAGGGCAATCCACCGCGGGACGCCTGCGCCTAATCGCTCGCTTAGCCAGCACAACAGGCCGCCAATAAACGGGATCAGGATCAGTGCCGAAAGAGTCATGGTCTGGCCTATCCTTCTTAATGAGTAAATGTAACTTGTAAAACCAGGACTGCGCCCAGCACCAACACCGCACCCAACGCAATACTGGTGGCGTACCAGCGCACGCGACCATTTTCAGTCACGCTCATCGCGCTATTACCCAGTTTTGCCAGTGACGGAATCAAATCAAACAATTTTGCGATTGCATCATGGCGATTAATCGCTGCGATAAACAAATAGGGTTTTACAAACAACCAGTTATACAACCAATCAAAACCACAGCCATCGCGCAGTATTGGCGACAGCAAACGGCCCAAACCACTCGCGGAAATTGACTTGGCAATACGGCGCTCGCCCCAGAAGAACACGAACGCGAGTGCCAAACCAATCAAACCAGTCGCAATCGCTAGAATCTCTACGAAGTGTTTGGATTCCTCTAAAGTCGGAGAATTGAATTCTGGCAACACTCCTTCGAGTGGTTGATGAATCAAGGCACCCACGAAGGTTGAAAGCACCAATAACACGCCGAGTGGCAACCAGTAGGAAATTCCGTGGATCGCATGGGCGTGAGTTTTCTCTTCGCCGTGGAAAACGATGAAAATCAAACGGAAGGTATAGATAGATGTAAATAATGCCCCCACCAATCCAGCCCAGAACAAATTGGTGTGACCGCTAGCGTAAGCTTGTAGCAGGATCGCATCCTTACTGAAGAAGCCGACGGTCAGGAACGGGAAAGCAGCAAGCGCACCACCGCCCACCAAGAAGCAGGCATAAACGAATGGAATCTTTTTCCACAGACCGCCCATCTTGAAAATATTTTGCTCGTGATGACAGGCAATAATGACTGCACCTGCTGAGAGGAACAATAAGGCTTTGAAGAATGCGTGTGTCATCAGATGAAATATCGCCGCATCCCATGCGCTAACGCCTAATGCCAGGAACATGTAACCAATCTGGCTCATAGTTGAGTAAGCAAGCACACGTTTGATATCGGTTTGTACCAGTGCAGAAAAACCGGCGATCAACAAGGTAATCGCACCGACTACACCAACCAGCAACAATACATCCGGCGCCAATTCGAAAACGGTGTGGGTACGGGCGATCAAATAAACACCGGCAGTAACCATTGTTGCGGCGTGGATCAATGCAGAAACCGGAGTTGGACCCGCCATCGCATCTGCCAACCAGGTTTGGAGTGGCAATTGCGCTGATTTACCAACCGCACCACCCAGCAACATCAATGAAGCAGCAACTACCATTGGGTCACCTTCACTCCACTTTTGCGGAGCAAGAAGCAGAATTTGCTGGATATCCAAAGTACCGAGTTGTTGGAAAATAATGAAAATACCGATTGCCATAAACACGTCACCCACACGGGTAACGGTAAAGGCTTTGATAGCTGCTTCGCCGTTGGCGCGATCAGAGTAATAGAAACCGATTAACAGATAACTACACAGACCTACACCTTCCCAACCCAAATACAACAGACCGAGGTTATCGCCCAAAACCAGCAATACCATGCTGGCGACGAACAGGTTCATGTAGGAAAAGAAACGTTCGTAGCCTGCTTCACCGCGCATATACCAGGAAGCAAACAGGTGGATGAAGAAACCCACTCCGGTAATTACACCGAGCATAGTTAGGGACAAACCATCGAGATGCAGACCGAAGCTAGCGTTGAAATCGCCAACGTGCATCCAAGTCCACAAGGTTTGAACGTATTTGCCGCCCTGCTCTACGTTATTTAAAAAATCGATCCCGACATAAACTGTCGTGAGTGCTGAAAGCCCTAAAGATCCGACGCCAATAACAGCCGCCAAGTTTTCAGAGAGACGGGTACGCAATGTGGCTAATAATAAAAAGCCGATTGCAGGAAACAGGAATGTTAAGTAGAGAAAATTCATCCGCGCATCTCACTCGCAACGTCAATATCCAAGGAATGATGGCGACGATAAAATTGCAACACTATCGCCAAACCGATACTTGCTTCCGCTGCAGCCAAGGTCAGGATTAAGATGAACATTACTTGTCCATCAGGCGCACCCCAGCGACTACCTGCAACGACGAATGCAAGAGCAGCAGCATTCATCATCACTTCCAAGCACATCAATAAAAATAGAATGTTGCGGCGAACCATCACCCCAACCAGCCCAAGTACAAAGAGCACACCCGCCACCGCGAGACCCTGCTCCATAGGTATTGCTATCATTTACGCACACCTTTTTTTGATTACGCGCAGCGCGCTTTGCCATTTATCCAGATCGTTATCAAGCAAATTCCGGACAGCTTAGTTTTTAATTTGATATCAACCGTTTTGGTCGTCGCGTTTGCCCAAATGATATGCCGCCACGAGTGCTGCCAAAAGCAATAGTGAAGCAAGCTCAACCACCAATAAGTACGGGCCAAATAAGGAAACACCCACTTGCTTTGCATCTACCAGCGTGTGACCTGCTTGGTTCCAGGTGCCATCGCGCAACAGATATAGCATTTCTGCTAAGAGGACTGCAGCGAGGATCGCAGGCACGACCCAGGTCTTTGGTGTTAACCATGCACGCTCCTGCATCGCCACTGCAGGGCCGATGTTGAGCATCATCACTACGAACACGAACAGCACCATGATTGCGCCGGCATAAACAATGATTTCGAGCGCACCAGCAAAAGGTGCTCCCAGCATAAAAAATATGGCTGCGACTGCTAACAGCGACACAATCAAACTCAGCAACGCGTGCACCGGATTGGTGTTGGTCACTACGCGTAAGGTTGCGTAAATCGCGATTGCGGAGGCAATATAAAATGCAATTTCCATCGAATGTCTCTTCTCTTCTGTCGGGCCGGAATTAAGGCAACAAACTTTTTACATCGATAGGTGTGGCTTCGTTTTGCGCAGTGCCTTTTGGCTTGCCCGCAATCGCCATACCGGAAACACGATAAAAGTTGTAATCCGGATTTTTGCCCGGGCCAGAAATTAACAAATGCTCTTTCTCATACACCAGATCCTGACGGTTGTATTCCGCCATTTCAAAATCCGGAGTCAATTGAATTGCAGTAGTCGGACAGGCTTCTTCACACATCCCACAGAAAATACAACGCGAGAAATTGATGCGAAAAAATTCGGGGTACCAGCGACCATCGTCAGTTTCTGCTTTTTGCAATGAGATACAGCCAACAGGGCAAGCAACCGCACATAAATTACAAGCTACACAACGCTCTTCGCCATCTGGATCGCGCGTCAAGACAATGCGACCGCGATAGCGCGGTGGCAGATACACTTTCTCTTCCGGATATTGAATGGTGTCGCGCTTGCGGAAACCGTGACTAAACACC
Source organism: Cellvibrio sp. (assembly GCA_035456025.1). Taxonomy (GTDB): domain Bacteria; phylum Pseudomonadota; class Gammaproteobacteria; order Pseudomonadales; family Cellvibrionaceae; genus Cellvibrio. Next base: position 5,072 of record DATIDX010000349.1, read on the forward strand.
ATCAACAAACTGCGTACCTGCGTGCCCGCTCCAGACACCAATGAAACAATATTTTTTACCATAACTACTACCTCAAGCTGCCGGGGTATTCAGCAGCACAACCGCTGCAGTAACCAATAAGTTCACCAGCGTCAGCGGCAAGCAAACCAGCCAGCTGAATTTCATTACGTGGTCGTAACGTGGACGCATTAAGGAACCGCGGACCAATACGAACAACATGATGAAAAAACCGGTTTTTAGTGCGAACCAAATGAATGATGGAATGAAATCGAGATATGGCAGCGGTTTCCAACCACCGAAGAACAGGGTCACAATCATGGCCGAGACCATCACGACACCGATATATTCTGCTACGAAGAACATCCCCCACTTCATACCGGAATATTCAATGTGATAACCATCAGCGAGCTCTTGCTCTGCTTCCGGTTGGTCAAATGGGTGACGGTGAGTTACGGCTATACCGGCAATCATGAAGGTACAGAAACCAAAGAATTGCGGAATGATATTCCACAGGTTGGATTGCGCCTCAACGATGTCGCGCAAGTTAAAACTCCCCGCCTGCACAACCACGCCCATCAGCGCCAAGCCCATAAACACTTCGTAACTTACAGTTTGGGCAGCAGCACGCAAACCACCGAGCAATGAGTATTTGTTGTTAGATGACCAGGCAGCAAACATTACTGAATAAACCGCGAGGCCAGCCATACCAAAGAAGAACAACAACCCGATATTTAAATCGATAACACCCCAAGTGGCGGTTACGGGAATAACTGCCATAGATAACAAAATTGTCCCCATCGCAATCGCCGGTGCGAGGCGGAAAGTTAATTTGTCAGCGAATGGAGGAGTCCAGTCTTCTTTGAAAAACATCTTGAACATGTCAGCCACAATCTGGAACATACCAAATGGACCAACACGGTTGGGACCATAACGATCTTGCCACCATGCCAGCAATTTACGCTCAATCAAACTGAGGTAAGCAGCAAGCAAAACAGTCACCAGCAAAATCACAACCGCTTGGAATACGGTGAAGAAAATTTCAGCCAACTCTGGCGTTACCCAATCAAACATTACACAGCCTCCCGCATAACTTGGGCCCAGGTTTCACCAACAAATGTTGGAATACCTTTCAAGCCGACCGGTAGCCCTAGGCTGCCAGTTGCAAGTGTTGCACTCACTTTTACCGGCAAACGCAGATTGTTATTAACGATGCGCACAATGACTGTCGCATTGTCTTTAACACCGATACGCTCGGCATCCGCAACTGAAATCGCAACGTAAGGCGCTGGGATTCTGTCTGCAATAACCGCTGCCTTTGAAGTCATCTCTTCGCTACCAAACATGTGGTACAGAGGAGAGACACGCAGCTTGCTGTCGGAAGGAATAAATGCAGCAGGAACATCGTTGAAGTAACTGAAGCTTGCATCAGCGCGCGCTTCGATCAAACGTTTACCTGCATCGCCTTTGCGTGAATGGCCACCAACTTCATCCTGGAATTTATTCCAAGCTTGTGGTGAGTTCCAGCCCGGCGCCCATGCGAATGAGGTCAATGCCGCTGGATTTTCCGGACCTACATAACCTTCCATTGAGTGAGCTAATGCAGAGTCGCTATCTTGTGACGCGCGCGGTTCGTGAACACTAATATTGGCACGCATCGCAGTACGGCCAGAATAACGACGCGGTTCACGTGCGAGCTTCAAACCTTTAATACGGAAATCTGCATTCGGTGCTGCAGCACGAATTTCAGCAAGAGCTGGAAGTTCGGTAACAACCGCATCGATCACTTCATCAAGTTGAGTCCATGAGAATGGTTTGTCCTCAACCGCTGTATGGATCGCATGCAACCAACGCCAGCCTTCTTTCACTTGTACGTTAGCGTCGTAGAACGCCGGGTCATAAACCTGGAAGAAACGTTGCGCACGACCTTCACAGTTAATCACGGTACCATCAGCTTCAGCGAAGCTTGCACCGGACAATACGAGGTGTGCTTTTTCTTGCACTGCGGTGACTTGATGGTCAAGAACGATTACCGATTTCGCCGCAGACAATGCTGCATCAACCAATTCTTTTGGAGCGCGACGGTACAAATCATTTTCTGCGATAACAACGGTATCAGCAGTGCCGTCTTTCAAGGCAGTCAAAGCATCAATAACTGATTTACCACCCAAGTAAGCTGCGCCCAAACTATTTACTTCCGGCACAACCAGAGTAATTGCGACTGCTTTTTCGCGTGCTTTCAATGCAAGTGCAATGTTTGCAGCCGCTTTGATAACTGCTTCTGAACCAGCAGAAGTACCGGACACAATCAGCGGTGCTTTTGCAGCAACCAAAGTATCCGCGATAGTATGTGCAAGTGTGCGTTCTGCATCGCTCAAATCGCTCGCCGCAGGCGCATTGCTGTCGATAATGTTTGCTACTGCAAAACCCAGGCGCGCAATATTTTCTACAGGGGCACGATAGGTTTCAGTCGCAGCGTCATCCAAACGAGTTGCTTCGAAACTCGCAATGAATAATGGGCTCTTGGCATGTTGGCCAATATTTTTTATCGCTTCAGCGGCCCACTCAGACACGCGTTTTTCAGCAGCCATTTCGTAGGCTTTACCTTTCACAGCCTGACGCAATGCGAGAGCGATACGTGCAGCAGTCTGGGTTAAATCTTCACCCAAAATAAATACCGCATCTCTGTTTTCAAGGTCGCGTACTGGTGGTGTGTGCAAACCACTGTTTTGCAGAATATCTAACACCAATTCAACGCGTTTTTGCTCGGATGCTTCAAAACCGGCGCTGAAATTTTCTACACCAACCAATGAACGCAAAGCGTAGTTGGTTTCGATACTTGCGCGTGGTGAACCAATACCCACCACTTTTTTGGAATTTTTAAGCGCTGCAATCGCCCAATCCAACGCACCATCTAATGTGGCTGCACCAAGGCCGTTAGCAGCACGCAAGAATGGAACGCGAGGACGATCTTCATTGTTGACATAACCGTAACCGAAACGACCTTTGTCACATAGGAAATAATGGTTGATCGAACCGTTGTAACGGTTTTCGATACGACGCAATTCACCGTAACGCTCACCGGGGCTGATGTTACAACCGACAGAACAACCCTGACATACGCTCGGGGCAAATTGCATATCCCATTTACGGTTGTAACGCTCGGAGTGGGTTTTATCGGTGAACACACCAGTAGGACAAACTTCTACCAGGTTGCCGGAGAATTCACTTTCCAGAGTGCCGCTTTCAACACGACCAAAATAGACGTTGTCATGCGCACCGTATACGCCTAGATCAGAACCATCAGCGTAATCGTTGTAATAACGCACGCAGCGATAACAGGCGATACAGCGGTTCATTTCGTGGCTGATAAACGAACCCAATTCCTGGTTCAGGTGGGTACGCTTGGTGAAGTCATAACGACGGGTGTCGTGACCCGTCATTACCGTCATATCTTGCAAATGACAGTGACCACCTTCTTCACACACCGGACAATCGTGCGGGTGGTTGGTCATTAGCCACTCGACAACACTCGCGCGAAACTCTTTCGCTTCTTCATCTTCAATCGAGATGAATGTATTGTCCGTCACCGGAGTCATGCACGACATTACCAAGCGACCGCGCTTATCATCGGCATTGGCGTATTGTTTGACCGCACATTGGCGACAAGCACCAACACTGCCAAGCGCCGGGTGCCAGCAGAAGTAAGGAATATCGAGGCCTAACGACAAACATGCCTGCAACAGGTTGTCTGCACCGTTAACTTCTAATTGTTTACCATCAACGTGAATCGTAGCCATGAGTTAGCCTTTACGCATTAGCCGCAGCAGTTGCCGGGGCTATACCTTGTTCAAATTCGGAACGGAAATATTTCAATGCACTTTGCAGTGGCTCCATCGCACCCGGTGCATGCGCACAGAATGTTTTGCCTGGACCTAACTGACGGGTGAGCTGCTGCAGGATATCTAGATATTCCGGCTTGCCTTCACCGCGCTCAATCGCAAGCAGCATTTTCACCGACCATGGCAAACCATCACGGCAGGGAGTACACCAACCACAAGATTCGCGCGCAAAGAATTGCTCGAGGTTACGCACTGCGGAAACCATGCTTTGGGTGTGATCAACAACCATTACCAAGCCGGTACCCATACGGCTACCTGCTTTCATGATGGTGTCAAAATCCATCGCCAAATCTAGATGATCCGGCGTCAGAAAGTCAGTTGATGCACCGCCCGGCAGCCAAGCTTTCAGCTCCAGGCCATCACGCATACCACCAGCGTGTTCATAAATGATTTCGCGTGCAGTAGTACCGATTGGCAATTCCCACAGGCCAGGATTTTTTACCTTGCCGGAAGCACCATAAATTTTGGTTCCGCCATCAGGGCTTTTGCCTTGGGATAAACCTTTAAACCAGTCAGCTCCACGGTTGATGATGTGCGACAAGTTGCTCAGGGTTTCCACGTTGTTAACGATGGTTGGACGCCCCCACAAACCTGCAATTTGTGGGAATGGTGGCTTTGCTCTTGGATTGGCACGACGACCTTCGAGCGAGTTGATCAATGCAGTTTCTTCACCGCAGATGTAGCGCCCTGCCCCGGTATGCACATGCATATCGAGACTCCAGCCAGAACCCAAAATGTTTTCGCCGAGATAGCCTTTTGCATTGGCTTGCTCAATCGCTTCGTTCAAATGTTTTGCGGCGAGAACATATTCACCGCGCAAGAAAATGTAAGCACGTTTTGCCTGGATCGCGTAAGCCGCGATGATCATACCTTCCACCAATTGGTGCGGCAGGCATTCCATCAGCAAACGATCCTTAAAAGTACCCGGCTCCATTTCATCCGCGTTACAGACGAGATATTTTGCACCGGCATCGGGTCCCATCGGGATCAGACCCCACTTGATACCAGCAGGGAAACCTGCACCGCCACGGCCACGCAGGTTTGCATCTTTTACTGCAGCTTGGACATCAGCGGGTGACATTGCCGGGATAGCTTTGCGCACAGACAAATAACCATCCAGCGCTTCGTATTCGTTGATATCAACAATTGGTTTGTTATCAACAATGCGGTAAGTCAACGGCTTGATTTCGCCGACATTATTGTTGGGAAGACTCATACATATTTCTCCAACAAGGCCGGGATTTGCTCGGGAGTCAAATTGGTGTGGGTGTCATCATTGATCATGATGGCCGGTGCTTTATCGCAGGTACCCAGACAGCAAATCGGCAAGAGGGTATAGCGCTCATCAGGTGTAGTTTCACCAAGACCAACATTAATGTGCTTGATGATTGCATCCTGAACTACCTCAAAATCCATCAAATGACAAGCGATGCTGTCGCACACTTTAATTACGTTGCGGCCAACCGGACGACGGAAAATCAAGCTATAAAATGTCGCCACACCTTCGAGATCCGGTGCGGAAATTCCAAGCAAATCTGCCACCGGCTGAATAGCGCCATCAGGCACCCAACCATGGCGACGCTGGATCACTTTTAATGCGTCAATAGAGGCAGCACGAGAATCATCATAGTGATGAACATGGTGCTCAATTTCAGCGCGATCTTCATCAGCCAGGATATAGGGCTCGACATTGGGACGGTTACTATCAGTACAAATAATCATAATGGTCAGTACAAATAATCAAATTGGGTTACTGGATAATTAGCGGTCAACGTCGGCCATTACAAAATCGATACTGGCCAAGTAAGCAATCAAATCGGGAATCATGCTGCCGTTAATCACCGACGGCATTTGCTGCAGATGCGCAAAACTCGGTGTACGGATACGCGTGCGATAACTCATGGTAGAGTTGTCGCTCGTCAGGTAATAACTATTGATGCCTTTAGTTGCTTCGATTAACTGACTCGCCTCACCTGCCGGCATAATTGGACCCCAAGATACACTCAGGAAGTGAGTGATCAAAGTTTCAATGTGCTGCAAGGTTTTTTCTTTCGGCGGTGGACAAGTTAAGTGATGGTCTGCTTTATACGGACCTTCCGGCATATTATCCAAACACTGCTTGATAATGCGTAAGCTTTGGCGCATTTCTTCAACGCGAACCAAACAACGATCGTAAGCATCGCCGTTATGAGCAAGAGGTACATCAAAATCAAAATTATGATAACCGGAGTAAGGACGTGCTTTACGCAAATCAAAATCAACACCGGTTGCACGCAATCCTGGCCCCGTTACACCCCACTCAATAGCCTCTTTCGAGTTGTACTGGGCAATGCCGATGGTACGTGATTTTAGAACGCTGTTTCTGATTGCTGCTTTTTCGTATTCGGCAAGACGCTTAGGCATCCACTCAACAAAATCGCGCACCAGTTTTTGCCAGCCGCTAGGAAGATCGTGAGCAACACCGCCGATACGGAACCAAGCCGGGTGCATACGCCCACCAGTGATTGCCTCGATTACATCGTAAGCTTTCATACGGTCGGTAAACATAAAGAAGATCGGCGTCATACCTCCAACGTCCTGGATGTAAGTACCCAGGAACAGCAGGTGGCTAGTGATGCGGAAGAACTCAGCCATCATCACGCGAATAGTTTCAACACGTGCAGGTACTTTGATACCGGCAAGTTTTTCCACTGCTAATACGTATGGCAGGTTGTTCATTACCCCACCAAGGTAATCAATACGATCGGTGTAGGGAATGAAACTGTGCCAGGATTGGCGCTCACCCATTTTTTCCGCACCGCGGTGGTGATAGCCAATATCCGGTACACAATCGAGAATTTCTTCACCATCCAGTTGCAACACAATACGGAAAGCACCATGCGCACTCGGGTGGTTAGGACCGAGATTGAGAAACATGAAGTCCTCATCCGCCGTACCACGCTTCATGCCCCACTCTTCCGGGCTGAAGCGCAGACCTTCCTGTTCAGCGTCTTGCTTGGCAGCATTCAGCATGAACGGCTCGACTTCCGTCGCGCGAGCCGGGTAGTCTTTACGCAGAGGCTGCCCTTTCCACGTACGCGGCAGCATGATGCGCACCAGCAATGGATGACCATCAAACTCAATACCAAATAAATCCCAAACCTCACGCTCATACCAGTTAGCGTTCGGCCAGATTTTGATAACACTGGGGAGACTCAAACTATCCGATGAGAGAGCAACTTTGATGCGAATGTCACTGTTGCGCTCAATCGAGAGCAGATGATAGAAAACGGTGAAATCTGACGCTGGCAAACCGTAGCGATGAGTACGTAAACGCTCATCCATCGCACTCAGGTCATACAGCATTGAATAAGGCTTTGGTAAATCGCGCAGGAAACGCAATACCTCAACCACCTTATCGCGCGTTACCCAAAGTGTAGGAACATCATCTTTGGTTGGCTGAACCACAAAGGTTCCCTCACCAAATTCAGCAAACAGTTCGCTCACTACCGGAGGCAAAGCAGTATCTAGAGTCGCATTCTCAGCCATCTATCAGCTCATCACTAAAATTAAAATTCTTTGAAGGGAGGCGCAAACCAAAAGGTTATACGCCATCAGGCTCGCGCAGGTTTACCACCTGTATACGTTCGGCCTGTTTAACATCCCGCTGCGCTGGCATAACCGGGCGATACACGCCCTGATCACCACCAACCCAAGTCAATGGGCGACGCTCTTTGCCAATTGATTCCTGCAACAGCATCAAGCCTTGCAAGAAAGCTTCGGGGCGAGGTGGGCAACCAGGAATATACAAATCAACCGGCAGAAACTTATCCACACCTTGCACAACGGAATAAATATCGTACATACCGCCCGAGTTCGCACAGGAGCCCATGGAGATAACCCATTTAGGTTCGAGCATTTGATCGTACAGACGCTGAACAACCGGAGCCATCTTCATGAAGCAGGTGCCCGCTACAACCATCAAGTCAGCTTGACGGGGCGATGCACGAATTACTTCTGCACCGAAACGAGCAAGGTCATGAGGAGCTGTAAAAGCGGTTGCCATTTCTACATAGCAACATGACAAACCAAAGTTGTAAGGCCAAAGCGAATTTTTTCGACCCCAGTTCACAGCACCGTGAACCATGTCCTCCAGCTTGCCCAGGTAAATATTTTTGTGAACCTGATCTTCCATTGGATCACTTACCCGCTCCCGGGGTTGTTCAGGGTAGCGAACTTCTGAATTGTCGGAATCAATACGCGTCAGGGTATAGTCCATCAGGAAAACCTCAGGATTCTTAAAAACTTAATTGGAATTTGTAGTTGCTGCAGTCTTTGCGCTTGCCTCGCCCTTAATGCGACGACGGCGTGCTTCCGATGACCAGTCCAGAGCACCGAGACGCCATATATATATAAGACCAACAAGCAAAACAGAAACGAAGATAAAGACTTCGATAAAACCTGGCCAGCCGCTTTCGCGAACAGATACAGACCAAGCGTAAAGGAAAAGGGCTTCAATATCGAAAATCACAAAGAACATGGCGATTAAATAAAACTTAGCCGATAGGCGAAGACGCGCACCGCCTACTGAAACAATACCCGATTCGAATGGTTCGGTTTTCGCCCTACCTTTACTACGCCCCCCCATGAATACAGGAATAGCAAGCATGAATGCGCATATAAAAATCACACCGAAGATATAAACAGCGAAGGACCAGTTATGCGCAATGGCGTCAATTGACATCAGGTAATCTCCCACAGCGAAACTTGCAAAATGCAAATAACACGCAAATGATAATTAATCTTATTGCGATAGATGAATGCAAAGCCTATTATGTTGTCAGTGAGCCAACCGCTCGACAAAAAAGGCTTTTTAAAATTGAGGCTTAAGAAAAATCGGCCGACATTCTCTATGGATATCGATAAACGGGGTGCAAAAAAGGCGTAAATTCCGTCGTAAAAATTCGCATTCCTTACCCAAAAATGCCTTAACAACCAAAATACTTGAGAACCGCTTATAGAAACGCACCGCATTGTAGCAACTATGAGACCAGACTCAAACCTCGATGACAAAAAAGTTTCATGTATTTGAAACACTTACTGCAAAAATTTCGAATCGCAATTAGAAACCGATTAATAAATAACCTCTTTGGTTTTATTTGTTTGATTTCGCACTAGAGGCTCGCCCTCAGACAGGTACAATGCTTGCCTGATAAATCAGTTTAGATCCGGTTGACGGCAGTGAATCTGATCCGTTCAAAAACCAATCTATCCAAAGTGCTTCGATTGCTTCTAAAACCCGGATGCACAGTTGCAGCAACTACATCTATTCCATATTTTTGTTTAATGATTATCCAGGTCCTCTATGGCTTTACATTCACTTGCAACTCCCCCATTACCCAATCGCGCTAACAACAAACAATATTGGGGGCAATTGCATGGCTCAGCACAATCACTGGCTATCGTGAATGCTGCATTAGCCTACAAAGGATTGAGCCTTGTCATTACCGCAGATACAAGCTCCGCTATCCGACTGGAAAGTGAATTATCGTTTTTCGCAAAAGATCAGGAACAACTTGCTGTTTTGCATTTAGCCGATTGGGAAACCCTACCCTACGATACGATCTCACCGCACCAAGACATCATCTCTGAGCGTCTTAGTACGCTTTATAAATTACCCGGTGTCAAACAAGGTATTTTGGTTGTGCCGGTCACAACACTGCTGCAGCGACTCATGCCCCAATCCTATCTGATGGGCAATAGCCTGATGGTGTCTGTTGGTGAAAAACTGGATGCGAACCAATTGCGAAGCAATCTGGAACGCGCGGGTTATCACTGCGTCGACACTGTTTACGAGCACGGGGAATTTGCTGTGCGCGGCTCGCTCATGGATATTTTCCCCATGGGCAGCGACCAACCCTATCGCATCGATCTATATGACGATGAAATAGAAAGCTTGCGTACTTTCGATCCGGAAACACAAATTACCATCGAAAAAGTCCAACAAATTCAGTTGTTACCCGCAAAAGAGTTTCCACTAAATAAAGCAGGAATTAATTTATTCAAGCAAAAATGGTTGGAGCGCTTCGATGTCAACCACAAAGCATGCCCGGTATTTCAGGATATAAGCGCAGGAATTTCACCGCCAGGCATTGAATATTATCTGCCCTTATTTTTTGACGCCTGTAGCAGTTTATTCGACTATCTGCCAACCAATACCCAAATTTATGCACTGGGCGACATAGAGAAATCCGCTGAAAATTTTTGGCTTGAGTTGATGCGTCGCTATGAAAGCCGCCGCGTTGATCCATTGCGTCCACTGTTGGCACCGCGTGACATTTATCTTGCGATAGATGAATTTTTTGGCAACATGAAAAACTATTGCCGGACATTTATCGAATCGCAAGCATTGGAAGAAAAAGCAGGCAATTTTAATTTCGCGACTGCAGCAACGCCATCGCTCCCCATTCGGGCGCAAGCGGATAATCCACTCGCTGCGATTCAAGCTTTTTTAATGGAGTTTGATGGCAAAGTATTATTTTGTGCGGAATCCGCCGGACGCCGCGAAACCTTACTGGAATTATTAGGCCGTATCCGTATTCGCCCTACGACTGTTGATGGTTGGAGCGAATTCCTCGCGCACAGTGAAAAACTGGCAATTACCGTTGCACCGCTTGAACAAGGTCTACTACAAACCCAACCTAAAATTGCGCTGATTTCCGAATCGCAATTGTTTGGCGAGCGCATCCAACAACAGCGCCGCCGCAAACAATCACAGGACAATGCCGACCTTATTGTCAAAAATCTTACTGAGTTAAAAATCGGCGCCTCAGTTGTGCATATTGATCACGGTGTTGGTCGCTATCGCGGGCTGGAAACCATCACTATCGATAACCAGACTAATGAGTTTTTAACACTGGAGTACGCGGACGAAGCCAAACTCTATGTGCCTGTAACCAGCTTGCATTTAATCAGCCGTTATTCAGGTGCAGAAGACGACTTGGCACCACTGCACAAACTCGGCAGCGAAACATGGCAAAAAGCACGACGCAAAGCAGCGGAACAAATCCGCGATACCGCAGCAGAATTGCTTGAGGTATATGCACGTCGCGCCGCGCGCAAAGGCCATAAGTTCCCCGATCCACAAATTGCATACGAAGCATTTTCCGCAAGTTTTCCGTTTGAGGAAACAGCAGACCAACAGCGTGCGATTGAAGCAGTAAAAGAGGATATGCTCTCATCCAAACCTATGGATCGTCTGGTATGCGGCGATGTAGGTTTCGGTAAAACTGAAGTTGCGATGCGCGCAGCATTTATCGCCAGTCACAGCGGTAAGCAAGTCGCGATCCTCGCCCCCACTACGCTGCTTGCGCAGCAACACTATGAATCATTAAAAGACCGCTTTGCCGATTGGCCTATTACTGTTGAAGTGCTGTCTCGCTTCCGCACCACCAAAGAAGTCAATCAGGTACTGGAGCGATTAGCGGAAGGGAAAGTCGATATTGTGGTCGGCACCCATAAACTGCTATCGCCCGAGATTAAATTTAAAGATCTCGGTTTGTTAATTATCGATGAAGAACATCGCTTTGGTGTGCGCCAAAAAGACCAGATTAAAGCGCTGCGCTCTGAAATAGATATTCTCACATTGACCGCTACACCAATTCCGCGAACGCTAAATATGTCGATGGCAGGCATTCGCGATTTATCCATTATCGCCACACCTCCTGCCCGTCGCTTATCCGTAAAAACGTTTGTACGCACTTATGACGAGGCGGTAATTAAAGAGGCGATACTGCGTGAAATATTGCGCGGTGGCCAAGTGTATTATCTGCACAATGAGGTCGATACTATTGAAAAAGTTGCGCGCGAATTGCAGGAGCTGATTCCCGAGGCGCGTATTGGTGTAGGCCATGGCCAAATGCGCGAGCGCGATTTGGAACGGGTGATGTCGGATTTTTATCACAAGCGTTTCAATATTATGGTATGCACCACAATCATCGAAACCGGTATCGATATACCCAGCGCCAATACCATTATTATTAATCGCGCCGATAAATTCGGCCTCGCACAACTGCACCAGTTGCGCGGCCGTGTTGGACGCTCGCATCACCAGGCTTATGCCTACCTACTAACGCCAGATCGTCGCGCTATGACTGACGATGCGCAAAAACGCCTTGAAGCGATTGGGGCAGCAGAAGACCTGGGAGCTGGTTTTACCCTCGCCACTTACGATATGGAAATTCGCGGTGCCGGTGAATTATTGGGTGACGAACAAAGCGGCCAAATACAAACCATTGGTTTTTCGCTGTATATGGATATGCTGGATCGCGCGGTAAAAGCAATTCGCCAAGGCAAGCAAGCCGATCTTGAAAAAGCACTGAGCGAAGCCATTGAGATTAACCTACGCATACCAGCATTGATTCCTTCCGATTATTTGCCTGATGTGCATACACGATTGGTGATGTACAAACGCCTGGCCAATGCCGATAGTGAAGATGCACTGCGCGACCTGCAAGTTGAAATGATCAACCGCTTTGGCATGTTACCGGAACAAATTAAAAACCTGTTCCGTGTAACCCAGATTAAAATTAGTGCAGAAGCTATAGGGATTACCAAACTTGAAGCTAATGCGCGAGGCGGAAAAATCGAGTTTGCCAGCGACACGCGAGTTGATCCACTACTCATTGTCAAATTAGTACAAAGCCAACCGCGTATATACAAGCTTGAAGGTGCCAATCAGTTAAAATTCACTATGGATTTGGAAGCGACTGAAACGCGCATTCAAGCAGTGACCGATTTGCTTTCTTATTTACATCCGAAAATTAATTGATTTTCAAATTCAGGAAGTTATTTATGCTACCTAAAAAATTAGTCGAACTTCTGCATTCCAATGTATTTAATCGATTTATTTCTCCATATAAACTATTAATAGTTAGCACTTTATTCATCTCCTTAGGCGTAAGCGCACAACAACCGACAGCAGAGATCGCAACCAGCAATCATGAAGGTTGGTATCAGGTTGAAATGATTGTATTTGCCCGTAAAGATGACAATGGCAGTGAACATTGGCCCAGCAATATTAAACTAGGCTATCCCGGCGATTGGATTGAATTGAAAGATAAAGCAACAGGTGCTGATACCAAGGAACCATTTTATTTGCTGCCGTCAGGCGAGCGACAACTTAATACCCAAGTACAAAAGCTGCAGCGCAGTGGACGCATCGAAATTCTATTTCATAATGCCTGGCGACAAATCATTACCAACAAAAACCGCTCCAAGGCTATCATCATTAATGGTGGCCAAATATTTGGCCAACACCAGGCATTAGAGGGCAGCATTCGATTGAGTGTTGCTACATATCTGAAGTTGCAAACCAATTTGTGGTTTTCGCAGTTTGACCTTAATGTCGGTCAAGAGATAACCCAGCAATGGCCAGCGATTCCATTGCGTCCGAATTATTCAGCAGCTCCAGCAAGCAAACTTTCACTGGATTCTGACGTAAATTTGGACGAAGCACTGACGGATGATAACTCCCAATCTGAAAGTAATTCATCGATCACTGATGATAGTGCTTATGTGACACGGAAAATTATCCTATTACAACAAGAGCGCGATCTGCGTAGTGGCGAAGTACATTACATCGACCATCCAGTACTGGGGGTTATAGTGCAGATTACTCCGTACCCACCAACAGCTCCCGCGTTGCAATAGGTGTGCAATCCAAATAAAAGACGCCGCCAACTAAGACTGTGCAAACCCCCAAAGCATAGGGCTTTAATTTGAGAAAATGATGGCATGGCTGGTGTAGGCGTAATGTTAGGTTATGAATACCTTACCCATAAAAGCAAAAATGCCCCGAGATCATCGGGGCATTTATGATGGCTAACAACTGACTGTGAGTTTGACACAGTCTCAACGGCCAGCGCTCTCTTATTTAAACTACTATTCGAATCCGAGTGAATTTTACCTCAGCCCAGCAAAACCACATCTTCTGCTTGCAAGCCCTTATCACCTTGTTGCAACTGAAACTCAACATTTTGACCCTCAGCTAATGAGCGGTAACCTTCCGCACGGATATTTCGATAATGCACGAATATATCCTCGCCTCCTTCTCCTCTGGTTATGAAACCGTATCCACGCACGTTGTTAAACCATTTAACAGTGCCCATTTCACGATCTGCCATATGAAACACCTCTACAGCCTTGCTTATTGTTATTTGTTTGGTTTGCTTCATCCGTTGATCGCCAGCGCAGCAGGCCAGCAACTATCCAACAACAGGGCGATTAGAGCTGAAAACCCCGTGTTAACAGATATTAACAAAAGTTAGAAATAAGAGGGAATTTTTTTGTCGCCTGTAGAGCACGAGCTGAGCAGTTGGCAAATATGAAAAGTTTTTAAAGTTTTATTAGTAAATCACCTAGAGGCGATGCATTTTATATGTGCTATTCATTCAACCTCAATGCCGTACTTGCTTTATTAACAAACAGCTACAATTATCGCTAATGAAAATTAAATGCCACGAAATGCGGAAACAAATTATCACCTCCGCAGATCACCGCCAATTAAAGCGCCGCCCGTTTTTCCATGTAAGCTGCATAATCTGGAACCCAATGTTGCGACTCTTCTTTAAAGAAGGGTGATGAAATCATAAAGTCTGCAGAACTTTGATTACAGGCGATAGGAATATTCCACACAGCTGCAATACGCAACAAGGCTTTTACATCGGGATCATGAGGCATCGGTTCAAATGGGTCCCAAAAAAAGATCAACATATCGACCTTGCCTTCGCTGATTAACGCCCCTACCTGCTGATCGCCACCCAAAGGGCCGGAGATAAGTTTGCTAATGGACAGGCCGGTTTCTTTTTCAATTAATGTGCCGGTAGTTCCCGTAGCGAACAGCGTATGTAGTCCCAAATCGGCGCGATGCTTTTTGCACCAGTTAAGTAAATCTTTTTTTCTATTGTCATGCGCAACCAGCGCGATGGACTTTACAGCAGGCAAACTAATCTCTTTGTATTCCATGGAATTCAGCCCCTTTGAGAAATAAAGAGTGATAGATAAAAAAATGACCTTGCCGGATTATAGACAAGGTCATCTTTAATAACAGCCTTCAGTTAAACCGAGGCAGAGAACTTAGTGGCTCAGCTCCAGCAACAATTTATTCAAGCGTTGCACATAAGCAGCAGGATCTTGTAACT
>DATIDX010000350.1:0-4553 GCA_035456025.1 Cellvibrio sp.
CCCATACCAAATATCCAAAATTTCCAGCGGTACAACTAGCAGCAAAATAATCATTAGTTTCCACTGCAGCCAAGGTTGGTTAAATCCATAAGCCAGACACGTCATACCTATACCGCTGGCAATCAATGCTACGAAAGCAACGTGCTCCAAAATAAGCGTTTTTATAAAAATGCGATAAGCCAAATGCGTTGCCGGAGTAATTTCTCCCACATGCTTGCGTAGTGCGAGTAAAACAAACCATGCACCAAGGCTTGGCCCGAGCCAAAAAATCAGCGCGCCTATATGCAGGATTTTTAAGGCAACGAATAGATCGACAGTCGCCATTCTAGTAATCGACTTTTAATTCGTTGGTGCGCGGGAATACTTTCAAGGTAATTGCCAGCATCCACGCTGTACTCCACACCATTGCTACTGCAGTAAACAATTTCATGGCATCCAAAGCATGCATTGCACACGCGATACTCAAACCAAATCCCAAAAACCAACCGGGAATTCCCAGCAGGATTAATTTTCTTGGCAAACGGGTGTTGCTGAGCAGCAACACATTTAATAACAGACCACCAATGTTATAGAGGCCATTACCTAAAGTGCCCGTTAGTTGCACCGCAAATAATTCCAGCGTTTGCATAATCGCAAGGCTCGGATCAATTGCAGGGGTATACGGAATCACAAACGCAAAAATAACTTCAGCACCAATATCCGGTACTATACCGAGCGCAACGAATAATATTCCCAGTACCCGCCATTCCGACTTTGGAATAAACGGCAGCAGCATAGTGCAAAAGGTTAACAATCCTATTGCGCCCAGCATCCAGTTAAACCAGCCGAGTTGCCACAAACCCAAATTGTTTTGGATAAACGCATTGCGCTCGACGACGGTATTATCTGGTGAAATAAGTCCATCGGTAATGACGAAGGCCATTTGGAAGCAGGCCAGGGTCAGGATAGCTACGATTGTTAGGCCTAGTAAAAAATTTAATTTTTTATTGGTCATTTGGTCGCGTCGCTGCGTTGTTGATTTTTGTCGGGGACTCTGCGATTTATCATCCTACTTAGTCAGCCTTATCAGTGTTGGAATTTTCTTCTTCATTAGCGCTGATGGTGTTATCGTCATCTGAATTTAAAGCGTCATTACTAAAATAGGCTTCATAAACCAGAATTAGTACAGGGATGCCAATTCCCGTACCGAGACATAAAAACGGGATAAGCCAAAGAATAAACTCTGTGGCTTTTTCTCCATTTACAAGTGAGTTCAATCCACCAATAAATAATATTGCAGCGAGGGTATAAAGCGCGAACTTAACACCAGAGCTCATTTGTATTCCTATCACAACGCATGCTTGGTCAACTGATCCACCAGCTTTTGATGCACTCCTCCAAACCCACCATTACTCATAATTACAATATGTGTATTAGGTTCGCTGATGGAAATGGCGCAGTGGATTAATTCGTCCAGGTCGCGCAACAGTTTTGCGGGAACAGGGCTTTTATTGACTACTTCATCCATCGCCCAATCGACATTTGCAGGTTGGTACCAGAGTACGTCGTCGGCGTCGGTGATGCTTTTGTTGAGCGCGTTTTTGTGCACGCCCATGCGCATGGTGTTGGAGCGGGGTTCGATGATGGCGATAATTTTTTCGTCGCCCACTTTTGCACGCAAACCGGCGAGGGTGGTTTTGATGGCTGTGGGGTGATGGGCGAAGTCGTCGTAGACTTTAATGCTGTGCACATCGGCCAATACTTCCATGCGGCGTTTTACGCCCGCAAATTGTTCCAGTGCTTTGGCGCCGTGTTCGGGCGTTACACCTACGTGGCGTGCGGCAATAATTGCAGCCAAACCGTTATTCACATTGTGGATTCCGGTTTGTGCCCAGTTCACGTGTGCGACTTCAATTCCATTATGCAGTACCGCGAATGATGAGCCGTCGGCCGTTAATAATTTGGCTTGCCACTCGGCAGTGTTTTCGTGGGTTGGGGTTTCATCATTAATCACTGCAAATTGTTGCTGTGGTGTCCAGCAACCCTGTTGGATTACTTCAGCGAGGGCTTTGTCATTGACGGGTGAAATTAATAACCCATTGTTGGGTACTGTGCGCACCAGGTGATGAAATTGTTTTTGGATGGCAGCGAGGTCGGGAAATATATCGGCGTGATCAAATTCCAGATTATTTAAAATCACGGTGCGCGCATTGTAGTGAACGAACTTGGAGCGTTTATCAAAAAAGGCGCTGTCGTATTCATCGGCTTCTACGACAAAAAATGGTGTGCCGCCCAAGCGCGCAGATGTTGGAAAATTTTTAGTCACGCCACCAATTAAATAACCCGGTTCCATACCAGCGTATTGCAGAATCCAGGCAAGCATTGATGAGGTAGTGGTTTTGCCATGCGTGCCGGCCACGGCAAGTACCCATTTGCCTTGCAATACATGGTCGCGCAGCCATTGCGGGCCGGAAGTGTAGGGGATGCCTTGATTGAGTACATATTCCACGCTCGGATTACCGCGGCTCATGGCATTGCCGATGATCACCAGATCGGGCGGTGTAGGCATGTGTGGCGCTTGTAAAAAGGCCGGGTCAAAACCCTGGATTAATTCAATGCCCGCCTGCTCAAGCTGTGTGCTCATGGGCGGATAAACATTGGCATCGCTGCCGGTGACGCGGTGGCCGAGTTCTTTGGCGAGTTGGGCGAGGCTGCCCATGAAAGTGCCGCAAATACCGAGAATGTGGATATGCATAGTGCTCACTACCAGTTCGATGAAATGGTAGTGAGCTTAGCATGATGCGCGGCGCTGTTACACAGTGCGGGTGAACCCTTGTTAGACCACCTCTACCACTTCACTTTTGGTTGTGGCAGCGATGTTTTTACTGACCAGGTAGCGTGCGCGTTTTGCTGCTTTCATGCAGTTCAAATCGCCCATAAATAAACCGTCTACACAATTACCGAACTCCGAATCAACACTGAATGCGAGCAGATTGTAGCCACCTTCTTCGTAAAGTCCGGCGTATTGTTTGAACAGTACAGGAATTTTGCAGTCGTGTTTTTTGAATTCTTCTTGCAGTATCTCGAAGCCTTGGGCGCTATCGAGTTTAGCGAAACGCTGTTGCAGTGCGATCAATACATCTTCATCGATTTCATGCGGATGTTTGCCCTCGGCGAGATTTCCACCATCGTTTTTTGTGCTCTCATCCTGCTTTAAATAATAGCGTTCGTAATAGAAGACTAATAAGTCGCGCAGTTCTTTCGGGTAATGCGCACTCATGCTCACGGGGCCGAAGACATAGCGCACCTGCGGGTGGTGCGACAAGTATGCGCCCAGTCCCTGCCATAAATAATCGAGACTGGCTTTGCCCCAATAGTCCGGGTGGACAAAACTGCGGCCCAATTCCAGACCCTGTTCGAGGTAGGGTGTGAGCGAAGAGTGAAAATCAAATAGCTCGGCAGTGTAGAGCGCACTGGCGCCTTTTTTCTTCATCAATTTATGCGCTTCACCTAAACGATAGGCACCGGCGATGCAGAGTTTTTCTTCATCCCACAAAACTAAATGGCGGTAGTGGTGATCGTATTTGTCCAGATCGCGGCGGCTGCCAGTGCCTTCGCCGACCAAGCGAAAGGTTTGCTCGCGCAGGCGACCGATTTCGCGCAAGACAACGGGGTGCTGGTTGTAATCGCACAGATAAATTTTATGGTTGTCGCGCGTGCAACCAATCAATTGCGCGGTGTTAAATTCTTTTTTAAGTGCAGAGCGATCTTCCGGATGGGCGATGGTTTTTTCAGTCACAAACACCGGGGTGCTGTTCTTTTTGGAGGATGGCCCTTTGCCAATTTTATACACATGTTTTTTCAGGCGTTTAATCAAGGCTTTATCGGCTAACTGGTCTGATTTCAACGCATGATGTGGAATTGCCTCGCCCACACGGAATTTTATTTCTGCGGAACGCTTGTTAAACATTTCATGGGCGAGGAGGGCAGTGGCCAGCGGCTTGAAAATCATTGAGGCGCTGTAAAACAGCATGGAATTTTTAGCGGATACAAATATCGGCAGCAGCGGTGCATTGGTTTTGCGTGCGAAATGTAAAAATCCCGCCTGCCATTTGCCGTCTTTGATACCGGTGGGGCTCGCGCGGGAGACTTCACCCGCTGGGAAAATAATTATCGCTTCGTCGTTATTCAGCGCTTGCAGAATATTTTTATAACTCTGTTTGTAGGCGGCGCGCGTCATGTTGTCGAGCGGCAGCAGCAAATCGTGCAGCGGTTCAAATGCCATCAACATGTCGTTAGCGACAATTTTGACATCCTTGCGCACTTCACTGATTAAACGAATCAGGGCTAAACCGTCGAGAGAACCAATCGGATGATTGGCAATGATAATCACACGCCCTTGCGCCGGAATATTGTTGCGCTCGCGCTGGGAGATACTGTAACTGAAATTGAAATATTCAAAAATGCGATCGATGAAATCGATTCCACGGTTGCCTTCATGCTCGCGCAAAAATGCGTTGATTTCTTTTTCGTGAGTGAGCTTGCGCAAAATGCTGAGGGTGGAGTTGCGCACT
>DATIDX010000351.1:0-6958 GCA_035456025.1 Cellvibrio sp.
GCTATTACCAGCGCCTGCATAGTCATAGTGTTTTCTTCCATTAAGTAGGCAATGCAAGGATTGGAGTTAATCACTATCTCATAAGCTAATCCCATCTGCCCACGCTTATAGGAATTCTCGGTGCTGAGCAATTGCTTGCCATAAGACCAATGGCTGTAGCCAATCGGCATACCTACAGAAGAATAGGCATCCATCATTTGCTCGGAACTGATGACTTCAATCTGATTCGGGTAGGTATCCAAGCCAAACTCGACGGCCAGCTCGCCCAGAATTTGGTCACATTCCCGAATCAAATCAAAATTCCATTCGGACGTCATAAACAGTGGTTTAGTCATGCAACCTTCTTATGAAAAAGTTCACGAAATACGGGATAAATATCACTGACTTCGCGGATATGTTGCAGCGCAAAATGATCAGGAAAATCATCGCGGATGGTTTCGTATGTTGTCCACAGCGCCTGGTGCTCATTGTTGGTGATTTCGATATACGAAAAATATTGGCATTGAGGTAAAAGGTCATCCACCAGGATATCGCGGCATACATCCGAGTCCTCCCCCCAGTTATCACCATCAGATGCTTGCGCACCATAAATATTCCACTGCTCGGGTGAGTAACGATCCTGAATAATTTCGTGCATCAACTTCAATGCGCTCGACACAACTGTACCGCCGGTTTCGCGCGAGTGAAAAAATTCGTCTTCATCGACTTCTTTGGCACTGGTGTGATGGCGGATAAAAACGATTTCTGTTTTTTCGTAATTCCGCTGCAAAAATAAATAGAGAAGGATAAAAAAGCGCTTGGCAATATCTTTGGTTGCCTGATCCATTGAACCAGAAACATCCATGATGCAAAACATCACCGCTTTAGAGCGAGGAACTGGCTGCTTGATGTGAAGATTGTATTTAAGGTCAAAGGTATCAAGCCAGGGGATTCGGCCAATCGCTTTTTCCAATTTGGCAATTGATTCGCGCAGGTGCTGCAGATACTCGTTGTCGCGCTCAGATACAGGCAAAGACTCGGCGTCCTGCAACTGTTCTTGCAACTCCGCCAATTGCCGACGTTTGCCCGATGTTAAAGCGATACGCCGCATGTTGGCGGAGCGCAATGACCGAACAATATTCATTCGCCCTGGCTGACCTTCATTTGCAATTCCGGCACGTACTGTTTTGAACTCTTCCAATCCTGATAATTGCCGTTTTATAAGATTGGGCAACTCCAATCCATCGAACATAAAATCCAGGAACTCCTCTTGCGACAGGGTGAACGAAAAGTCATCCATTCCCTCCCCTGTGTTACTGGCATTGCCGCCAGCACCCTGCCCACCACCAGTTTCCGGCCGGGCTATTTTATCCCCTTCCGAAAAGTGTTTGTTGCCGGGTAAAACCCTCGTGTTATGGCCACCCTGACCGTGGTAAATGCTGGGCTCACTTATGTCACGTGCAGGGATGCTGACTTTACCGCCCTTATCAATATCCGTAATTGATCTTTCGGTTACCGCATCAGAGACCGCCTTTTGGATTTGTTGGCGATAGCGCCGTAAAAAACGTTGGCGATTTACGGCGCTTTTGTTTTTAGCATTGAGACGTCGATCAATAATGTAACTCATAGTTCAACCTTAACGTTGCAACAACGCAAGAGAGACCGGCAAGAGAAACCCGTTATTGCGATTTTCTCACTCTCAGATACCACTCAGACAATAGTCGCACTTGTTTTTCGGTATAGCCGCGCTCCACCATGCGCTGGACAAAATCGTGATGTTTCTTTTTGTCTTGCACTGAGGCCTTGGCATTAAAGGAGATTACTGGCAGCAAATCCTCTGTGTTAGAGAACATTTTCTTCTCAATCACAATGCGCAATTTTTCATAGCTGCGCCAATCTGGATTTTTACCCGCATTGTGTGCTTTAGCACGCAAAACAAAGTTAACGATTTCATTGCGGAAATCTTTTGGATTGCTAATTCCGGCCGGTTTTTCAATTTTTTCCAGCTCATCGTTAAGCGACGAACGGTTAAGGATCTCCCCGGTTTCAGGGTCGCGGTATTCCTGATCCTGAATCCAGAAATCAGCATAGGTTACATAACGATCAAAAATATTTTGCCCGTATTCAGCGTAGGATTCCAAATAAGCGGTTTGGATTTCTTTGCCAATAAAGTCCACATATTTGGGTGAGATGAATTCTTTTAAGGCATTCAGATACTTGTCCTGCACCTCTTTGGGGAATTGCTCTTGTTCAATTTGCTGTTCAAGCACATACATCAAGTGAACAGGGTTTGCAGCAATTTCTGTAGGGTCAAAATTAAAGACTTTGGATAGGATTTTGAATGCAAAACGGGTGGACAAGCCGTTCATCCCCTCGTCAACACCCGCCGCATCGCGGTATTCCTGCAACGATTTTGCTCGCGGGTCAGTGTCTTTCAGGTTTTCGCCATCGTAGACCCGCATCTTGGAAAAAATATTGGAATTTTCTGGCTCTTTAATACGTGACAATACGGAAAATTGAGCAAGCATCCTCAAAGTATCCGGCGCGCAGGATGCTTTGGATAAAGAGGAATTCTGCAACAACTTTTCGTATATCTTCATCTCTTCGGTAACACGTAAACAATAAGGCACCTTAACAATATAAACACGGTCGATAAATGCTTCATTGTTTTTGTTGTTACGGAAGTTTTGCCACTCAGATTCGTTGGAGTGCGCAAGGATAATCCCATCAAATGGAATTGCACCCAACCCCTCAGTACTGTTGAAATTTCCCTCTTGCGTTGCAGTTAGGAGTGGATGTAGCACTTTGATCGGCGCTTTGAACATCTCCACAAATTCCATCAAGCCTTGGTTAGCGCGGCATAGGCCACCGCTAAAACTGTAGGCATCCGGGTCATTTTGGGGAAACTCCTCCAAGCGACGAATATCTACCTTACCCACCAGCGAAGAAATATCCTGATTATTTTCATCACCGGGCTCGGTTTTAGTAATTGCGATCTGATTGAGAATAGAGGGATAAACTTTCACTACTTTAAATTGAGTGATGTCGCCGTGAAATTCGTGCAAACGTTTTGCCGCCCAAGGTGACATAATCGTTTTTATGTAGCGACGCGGAATACCGTAATCCTCTTCCAGAATTTTTCCATCTTCATCTGGATTGAATAAACCTAGCGGCGATTCAAAAACCGGAGAACCTTTGATGCAATAAATTGGCATTTTTTCCATCAAGGATTTAAGCATCTCCGCCAAGGAGGATTTGCCGCCGCCCACAGGGCCGAGCAGATACAAAATTTGTTTCTTTTCCTCCAAACCTTGCGCAGCGTGCTTGAAAAACGACACTATCTGCTGGATGCATTCTTCCATCCCATAAAAATCGCCGAAAACTTTGTAGCGTTTCATGATTTTGTTGGAGAAAATTCGGCTGAGACGCGCGTCTTGCGATGTATCGATCATCTCGGGTTCGCCAATCGCCATAAGCATGCGTTCGGCAGCAGATGCATAAACGCGAGGATCATTTTTGCAGAGTTCGAGATACTCCTTTATCGTTAATTCTTCCTGTTGGGTAGTTTCAAAACGCTCGCGGTAATGACTGAAAATACTCATAATCTACCTCGGATTAGCGACTAAAACGACGAAAGACAGATTGCTAAACACTAAACGATTTTCATACTAACAAGCTATGAAAAAAATGTTTTTTTACCAATACTTCTAAGCATAGCCTTAAAATTCCCAAGCATTAAAACGAATAACAAATTATTGACTGATTTCTCGTTAGACTTTTACACTCAAAAAACGCGCCAAGTAAAACAAATTTTATGAAAATCCATATATAAATCTCACTATGGCTACGATCCTAAGGCACGTTTGTACATGCATAATCTATTGATGCCAATTTTATGATTTCAATTCCCTGGCTAAGCTGCGATAACTATGACTTCCCTCATCCCGATAACGCACTGGACGATCCAGATGGTCTATTAGCAGTGGGCGGTGATTTATCACCTGAGCGAATTCTTGCCGCCTACCATCAAGGAATATTCCCCTGGTTTAATCCAGGTGATCCCATCTTATGGTGGAGCCCGAACCCACGCACGGTGGTTTTCCCCGAGCAATTGCATATTTCCAGAAGCCTGCGCAAAACCCTGCGCCAGGGTGTCTATAACGTTACCTTTGACCACTGTTTTCGCGAGGTAATGCAAGCTTGTGCAGGAGCGCGCGCCTATGCAGATGGAACCTGGATTACAGATTCAATAATCGCGGGATATTGCGCGTTACACGAGCGCGGCTTTGCCCATTCGGTAGAGGTGTGGCGAGGCGAGCAATTAGTCGGAGGTCTCTATGGTATCGCCTTGGGGCAAGTTTTTTTCGGCGAGTCTATGTTTAGCCAGGCTGATAACGCTTCTAAAGTGGGCTTTGCCCATTTGGTGCGCCAATTGCGCACCTGGAATTTCCAATTGATTGACTGCCAAGTAGCGAGCGCGCACCTATTTAGTTTGGGCGCAGTTGAAATCCCACGTGAAGAATTCCGGCAAATGCTGGTAAACTTTGCTCATAAGCCCAGTCCTTACTCGTTGCCTTGGTCCACATTGACCGCTACAGCCTGGGAATAACCGGATTTGCGAGGCAATCATGTCCGACCTCTCCACCCTCAAGCTTTTTGCAACCCAACCTCATCCTTGCAGTTATCTTGATGGGCAAGAAGCCACGACAGTGTTTGTCGACCCTGAGGCAAATATTGACCCCACCTTATATACGCAATTGTCGCAACTGGGGTTTCGTCGTAGCGGCGCTCATTTGTATCGCCCTCAGTGCTTACGCTGCCAAGCCTGTGTTTCCTGTCGCATACCCGTGCAGCTGTTTAAACCAAACCGCTCCCAGAGACGATGCGTGCAGCAAAATCACGATTTATCGCTGCACGTTGCCACAAATATCAACACGACTGAACATTACAGCCTCTACTCTCGCTACATACAAAGCCGCCACCAGGATGGCGATATGTATCCACCTTCTGAAGAACAGTACAAGGCGTTCCTTACCAGCGAATGGGGCATCACCCAATTTATCGAGTTTCGTTTGGAAGGGCGCTTGATCGGCCTATCCGTTTGTGACCATTTGGGCGATGGCCTCTCCGCCGTCTATACCTTTTATGAGCCAACCGAAGAGAACCGCAGCTTGGGTAAATTTGCCATACTTGCCCAAATCGAAAAGGCCAAAAGCCTTGGGCTTGATTATCTTTACCTTGGTTATTGGATTAAAGAGTGCGAAAAAATGAACTACAAAATCCAATATCGCCCACTGGAATTACTGGTAAACCGTAGATGGATGCGACTTAACTGATTGCTCCGGCTTCGACTTGCACAGATTTGCAGCGAAGCGAAGCGAAAAATCGTATCAAACCCCGCTTTTATCCCCTTTTCGCTTGGCGCCGCTGGTTAATTAAGGCACAATTCACGCCTATTTTTTTACCCCTCCCTGTAGCACTCTCGCGATGGGAAGAATTATCGAAACCTGAGGAAACTGCCGCATGGCAAAAGACGATTGCATTGAATTTGATGGCGAAGTAGTTGATACCCTGCCCAATACCACCTTTCGCGTAAAACTGGAAAATGGACATGTTGTTATTGCCCACATATCCGGCAAGATGCGCAAAAACTACATCCGTATTCTGACGGGTGACAAGGTCAAGGTTGAGATGACTCCCTATGACCTGACCAAAGGCCGCATTACCTATCGCGCACGTTAATTTGAACAATTAGCGCTACGTATAAAAAAGCCGCACATGTGCGGCTTTTTCTTTTCAGACAGCTTCAGTAAATGAGACTAGGCGGGTTGTGCGTGCTTAGCTTTCACATCAATGACCAATTTATCTTCGATTGTATCCACGTCCACATCAACAGTACCGCCGCCGTGAGAAAGAGACCCAAAGAGAATCTCCTCGGCCAATGGCTTCTTCAATTTATCCTGGATCAAACGAGCCATAGGTCGTGCTCCCATCTTCACATCGTAACCATGAATAGCGAGCCACTCGCGTGCCTCGTCACTGATTTCCAGGGTTACATGCTTGTCATCCAGTTGGGTTTGCAATTCCATAAGGAATTTATCAACCACAGTTTTGATGGTATTCAATGTCAGGGACGCGAACTGAACAATGGCATCCAGGCGGTTCCGGAACTCGGGTGTAAACATCTTCTTAATCGCTTCCATACCATCGGTGGTGTGATCTTGATGAGTGAAGCCTATAGAAGCTCGACTCATCACTTCAGCGCCTGCGTTAGTAGTCATGATCAGAATAACGTTACGGAAGTCCGCTTTGCGGCCGTTGTTATCAGTCAAGCTACCATGATCCATAACCTGCAATAGCAAGTTAAAGACTTCTGGGTGGGCCTTTTCGATCTCATCCAAAAGCAACACGCAGTGAGGCTGTTTAGTGATCGCATCTGTTAACAAGCCGCCTTGATCGAAGCCTACGTAGCCGGGCGGAGCACCGATTAAGCGCGACACTGTATGGCGCTCCATGTACTCCGACATATCAAAGCGAATCAACTCCATACCCATGCACTTGGCAAGTTGACGGCAGACTTCTGTTTTACCAACCCCGGTGGGACCAGCAAATAAGAACGAACCAATCGGCTTCTCTGCTGCACCCAACCCAGCGCGTGACAACTTAATTGCCGTAGCAAGCGTATCTATTGCTTCGTCTTGACCAAACACTGTCATTTTCAAATTCTGATCAAGCTTACGCAACTGCTCCTTATCAGATGAAGACACACTTTTCGGCGGAATACGCGCGATTTTCGCAACCACATTTTCTACATCAGTAACACCGATAGTTTTCTTGCGTTTACTAGCACTTTGCAATTGTTGATATGCCCCCGCCTCATCAATTACGTCGATAGCTTTATCCGGCAAAAAACGGTCATTGATGTAGCGCTCAGCCAGCTCAGCAGCTGCCCGTAATGCGGCATCGGTGTAACGTAAGT
>DATIDX010000352.1:0-5842 GCA_035456025.1 Cellvibrio sp.
ATAACTGCTTGAATTTAAACAGACTTTTTAAAAATTAAAAATCGCATTGTCGGCGGGAAGCGCTATACTCTAAAAGAATAACCTTATTCGATTAACTTTTAGATCCGGACTTCCATGCCGCATCCATTCCAATCCCCTGCCGAAACTGCCCTCCCTACACGGGGTAGACGCATCAACCTGTATTTAAAAAGCAGGTTGAATGCGGTTCGACATCATCGTTGGGGAGTTGGTTTGGGATTGAGCCTCGCGCTCTCATTAATTGCTTGTGCAAATGTCGATTCACATAAAATGCAGCAGGTCATGCAAACACGATATGGCAGCGACGGGGTTGTGCTGTTGGATGCATGGAACCGCATGCTGGATAGTGCAACTACTGTTAACAGCGACGAAAAGTTAAACCAAGTCAATCGCTTCTTTAACCAAAATATCCGCTACACCACGGATAACCTCATCTGGAAGAAAAGCGATTACTGGGCCACTCCTTTGGAAACCATGGGAATTCGCGCAGGGGATTGCGAGGATTACACTATCGCCAAATATCTCAGCCTGTTGCAGTTGGGTTTTTCCAACACAGAGTTGCGCCTGATTTATGTGAAGGCACAAATCGGTGGGCCACAAAGTAAAGTTTTCCAAGCCCATATGGTGTTGGGTTATTACGCCGAGCCAAATGCAGTGCCCCTGATTTTGGACAGCTTGGTTAACACGATAGAACCTGCCAACTTGCGCCCCGATCTACGCCCCATTTTCAGCTTTAACAGCGAGGGGTTGTGGGTGGGCAATCAAGCAACACCTGCCGATCCTACCGCACGCCTATCGCGTTGGCGCGATCTGCTGGCACGCGTTGATGAGGAGGGATTTTGATAAGCTACTGCCCGATTGCACACAGCAACCAACGCGCGTGCAACGTTAAAAAGATAAATGCGAAAGGCAAAGACCATGTCATTGATTAAACAATTGTGGATCGGTATTACTGTGCTCTTGCTGCTGGTTCTGAGCGGCAATTTTGTGATCAGCACTATTACCGCCAAAACCTACCTGCAGGAGCAACTGCGCCTGAAAAATATTGATAACGCCAACTCCCTCGCCTTATCAATTTCGCAAATGCCCGATAAAGATCCGGTCACGCTGGAGTTATTAATTACCGCGCAATTCGACGCGGGCCATTACGAATACATTATTTTTCAAGATGTAGATAAACAGCCCATAGTCGCACGCAATTTTGATAGCGAGAAACATGTACTTGAAACAGTTCCCGAGTGGTTTTCCAAGCACGTAACACTTGATGCAGCGCCGGGGGTTGCACAGGTGCAAGATGGGTGGCAACAAGCAGGCACACTGATTGTAAAAAGCCATTCACGCTTTGCCGTCGAAGCACTCTGGCGCAATACGCGCGATTTACTGGACTGGTTTGTAATGGCCACATTATTGAGCGGCTTAATCGGTAGTTTTATTTTGAAATATATTTCACGCCCGCTGGATCTGGTGGTCGGTCAGGCCGAGGCCATCGGCGAGCGCCGCTTTATCGTTTCGGAAGAACCCAAAACCAAAGAGTTTCAACGCCTTGTGCGCGCAATGAATACCCTTTCGCAGGGTGTGAAACACATGCTGGATAAAGAAGCGCGGCAATTGGAAGCGCTGCGCCGCGAATCGCAAACCGATAGCTTAACCGGCCTGGCTAACCGCACGCACTTCCTGAATTTATTCGACACCCATCTGACCCGTGAAGATGTGCAGGAGCGCGGGATTATTGTGTTGGTACGCGTGATGAATTTACAGGGTCTCAACACGCAATTAGGCCATCAGCAAGTAGACCAATTGTTGCGTGCAATCGCCGGTGTATTTAGCGATGTACAGGATAAATACCCCAACAGTCACGCAGGCCGCTTGAATGGCAGCGATTTTGTGTTGCTTATTCCAACCGACGCGCCCATCGATATTGTCAGTGCCGATATTTCCCAGCGCTTAAATTTCCAAACGCTGGCTGGCGGCTTCGATAAAATCGCCCTGCCCTTGGCCTTGTGTGGTTTTACCAGCAGCGACAAGCGCAACGAAATCCTGCATAAATTGGACGGGGTATTGGCGCAGGCAGAATTAAAAGGAAATCGCGCGGTTATTGCCGTTGAAAAAAGCCAATTGGATGTTAACCAACACAATTTAGCTGAATGGCGCGATGCCATTAATAACTCGCTGACAACGCAAGGTATTGCACTGGCCAAATTCCCCGTGCGCGATACTACCGGGGGCTTGCTTCACTACGAAGCAGCCGTGCGTCTGGAGTTAGACGATGAATTGAAACCGGCTGGTTATTTTATGCCGTGGGCGGCGCGTTTAGGCTTGATGTCCGATGTGGATTTGGCGGTAATCAAATTGGCGCTGACACAACTAGGCCGCACCCCTGGACCTTTGGCAATTAATCTCTCCGCTGCTGCACTGTGCAATGCACATTTCCGTGAGCAAGCAATCGCGCTCCTGTCAGCTGCACCGCAGCTCGCTAAGTATTTGTGGATGGAATTTCCAGAAGTGTGCGTGCTGCGCCATCTAGAAGAATTGCGCGCATTCTCTGCCCGCTTACGCGGCTTGGGTTGCCAGGTTGGCCTTGAACATGTCGGCTTGGAATTTACCCAATTCGGTAATTTGCAAGACATGGGCCTTGGCTACCTGAAAATAGACAGCGCAATTATTCGCGATATCCACACCAATACCCACAGCCAAACGTTTGTACAAAGCCTCTGCACACTCGGCCATTCGCTTGGCATAACTATGATTGCTGAAGGAGTGATTAATGAAGCGGAACAAGAAGCTTTAATTAAAATTGGTGTAGATGGCCTCACCGGCCCACAGATTACGTGATAAAAAAACGGCGCCTGAGTCGCGCCGTTTCGAATTTATTTAAAGCTACTATTTACCCTTAGGCATAAATCTACAGCTTGAGATCGTCACCGTCATCCAGCAAGGCGATCCCCAAATGTTTACCGCGCAATTCGCGACGGTTCAGCAGTTTGTGTTGGGCTGCATCGGGCAAATCAGTAAATCGGATTACGCCCTGCTCCACTAACAAATTCACAACGTCTTCCATCACGCGCGCCATTGTCTGGTCAGTTTGTTCAAGCGCTAACTGGCCAGAGGTTTTTTCTTGCTGGATAAATGCCAATAGCTCTGCATTGTCCGTGACCCCGGCCGCGACAAAATCAACTGCAGCAATTTTGCTGATAGCAATTAACTCACCTGCGGCGTTGCGTTTGATATACATGATCTTTCCTATATAACCCCAATCGTTCCGGAAAAAAATCCCGCACAGGTGCGGGATTTTTCGCTGCCAACTCCAGCAATATTAGTCGGTAATCAACTTATTGTTATTGAGCAATTGGGTAATAATTTGCTGATCAGAGGTTGCACCGCTGTACAGGCTCTGCAGATTCACACCGCTCAATACAATTTTTTGCGTTTCTGCCGAACTGGTAAAACTGCCGCTAACTGTATGTGCATCCGCACTAAAACCGCCGGTGTGGCTGATATGAATGGTGGTAGTGCCACCTGCCACTTCAAAGTGCAGGAAGTTAGCAAGATTGCCTGCGGAATTATTGGCGCCAATTGATTCACCCTGTAATAAATCGCGCAAATCCAATACATCGCCACCTGTGGCACTGGAACCTGCCGTCGCCGCTGCCGCTGGGGCTGCCGTGGAAAAGTTTTGAATGGTATCCGATGCGGGAGCTCCCGCAGCACCTTGATCGCCCAGCGACCAGACAAATACGTCGACAAAATTTTCCCCAGCTGCACCGCCGCTCATAGTGTCGTTGCCACTGCCCCCGCTGATGCGATCCGTACCTGCACCCGAATTGATAATGTCATCGCCAGAGCCACCATAAAAAATATCGGAACCCGATGTAGCGGAGAGGATGTCATTGCCGGCACCACCTTTGATTATGTTGTTGCCGTTGCTGCCATCTATGGTGTTGTTATCATTGCCACCGGTGATGTGTTCGTTGACAGAGCTTCCTGTGTAGCTGCCGATATCCGTGGTAGTGATATCCACGGTGGTGTATGCCGCCTTTAAGGTCACTACGCTGGACACTGAGGCAGTGGCACCTCCATTTACTTCAGTGGATGTGACCTGCACCGTCAAATTGGAACCGAGCGTTGTATAACTACCCGGTAAATTCAACGTCAGGTTTGCCAAATCGGCTTGTACAAATTGCCAGACACCGCCACCCAGATTGGTTCCAGCATTAAAACTCAGGCCAGTGGGGACGCCGCTGATTTTAATCGATAGCGACTCGGAACCGTCGGTATCAACCAGCGACGTATTTACTGGAAATTTCACGCTGGTTCCGCCAGTGCCCTGGGCGACAGCCAGGAGCGATTTCGCAACCACAACTGACGGCGCACTCGCTGCACCTACTGCGACATTAACCGTCGCAGTACTGGTTGCGCCCATTGGATCACGCACCGTGTAGGTGAAGCTGGCGGGGCCTTCGTAATTACTGGCAGGTACAAACACCACGTTGCTGCCCGAGATACTAACAGTGCCATTCTGCGGCGCTTGCACACTGACGATCGATAACTTATCGCCATCGACATCTGTGTCATTCGCCAACAAGCTAGTCACTGGAATACTCAGGGTGGCATTTGGCACTACCACGGCCGAATTACTTGTAGCCACAGGCGCATCATTAGCCGGTTCAACAGTCAAATTGACGGTCGCTGTATCACTACCGCCCTTACCATCCTTAACCGTGTAAGTGAAACTTGCCGGGCCACTGTAATTGACGGCCGGCGTGAAAATGATATTCCCATTTACCAAGGCAACAATTCCGTTAGTTGCGCCTTGCACGCTGTCAATCGTCAGGGGATCGCCATCAGCGTCAGTATCGTTGCCCAGTAACGTTGCGGCTGAGATAGTTAATGGGCTGTCCTCGGTCGCTGCCAATACTGAGTGTTGATAGATAGGTACGCTCGATAACAAATTGTAGGTAGTACCGCCATCGCCACTGAGCTCTACTTTCAAGCGCGCATGGTTACCCTGATCCCAATAAAGGATTTCGACGTTGTGTAAACCACTGGTCGCCAAGGTAAACGGAGTATGGGTGGTGGTCGCGACTGATTGGTTTTTATCAACCTCGGCGACAACTACGCCATCGATACGGATCTGATAACCGTCGTCGGCGAGTATCTTGAAGTTGTAGGTGCCGGCGTTCAGTTGTACGAAGCCGCGCATGCGAATGATTGCATCGGTGGTGGTTGCAGGGTCGGCGCTTAATGAACTAGCGTCCGAACCCAAAAAGGTTTGCAGGTTAGTGCCGTTACCAAGGTTGTTGCCGGCAGTAAACGCAGAACCGTAGTCGAAGCTTTTGGCGACGAAAGTGGCATCAGCGGTTCGGCCGTTAATAAACGAATAAATCTGCGCGACGTTGGTGAGGTTAGGATTACTGGCAGATTCGTTGTAGCCAAAATATTCCGAGCGCAAACCAACGCTCGATGCTGAAGGCGTTGCCGCATCGTCGATCGCATCGGGAGGCGTATTCGGTTTTTGCACATTGACGGTGACTGTGGCAGTTGAAGTAGCGCCATGGCTATCTTTCACGGTGTAAGTAAAAGAAGCTTGGCCGACATAACCGGCAGTCGGGGTGAACACCAGATTCCCGCCAACGAGATCCACAGTACCATTTGCACCCGGAGTTACTGACTGGATACTCAAAGTATCGCCATCAGCATCAGCATCGTTGCCAAGCAGATTGGCAGGAGTAAAGACCAGTTGGGTATCACGCAGGGTAGTACCTGTATCGGCCTGCGCAACCGGGGCTTCATTGCTGCCGGTGACAGTAATCACTACGTTAGTTGT
>DATIDX010000353.1:0-4057 GCA_035456025.1 Cellvibrio sp.
ACCACGGTCAAACTGCATACCTTCTACTACGTCCAGCTCGTTTTCGAGGCTGGTACCTTCTTCAACGGTGATAACGCCTTCTTTGCCTACTTTTTCCATCGCTTCAGCAATCAACTCGCCAACAGAAGTGTCGCTGTTTGCAGAGATGCTACCTACTTGAGAGATTGATTTGGTATCAACACAAGGAACAGCAATTGATTGAACATGCTTAACAGCTGCAGCAATGGCTTTGTCGATGCCGCGCTTCAGATCCATTGGGTTCATGCCCGCCGCAACTGATTTCAAACCTTCGTTTACGATTGCTTGCGCCAATACGGTAGCGGTAGTAGTACCATCACCCGCGTCGTCAGATGCCTTAGAGGCAACTTCTTTCAGCATTTGCGCGCCCATGTTTTCAAACTTGTCTTTCAGGCTGATTTCTTTGGCTACAGACACACCGTCTTTAGTGATGGTTGGTGCACCGAACGATTTTTCCAACACTACGTTACGGCCTTTTGGACCAAGGGTCGCTTTAACCGCATCGGCCAGAACGTTTACACCGGTCAACATACGTTGACGTGCGCTATCACCAAATTTCACTTCTTTAGCTGACATATCTTCGATTCCTAAAAACTTTTGTTAATCCGGTGAAGCTGCCGATATGCAACTCCACATTCAATTCTTGTGCGTTTGGCTTACACCAACACTGCTTTGATATCTGACTCGCTCAGGATTACCAGCTCTTCACCATCGATATTGATGGTATCGCTGCCGGCGTATTTGCCAAATACCACTATGTCACCCACTTTCACATCCAGCGGACGCAATTCACCACTTGCCAGTACGCGGCCATTACCAACGGCCAATACTTCACCCTGATTTGGCTTTTCTTTCGCAGCGCCGGACAGGATGATGCCACCAGCAGTTTTGGTTTCTTCTTCTTTGCGACGAACTACAACGCGGTCATGCAACGGACGAATTTTCATGGAACTTTGTCTCCTAACAAAACAGATTAAACATGCGTGGGACCGGATGCTTGGCTTATCGCTGCAGGCGATAGCAAGCACGTTGGGCCCCGCGTGATGACATATAAGGACAGCTTGAAAAGTTTCAAGGCCATCATTAGGGCCACCGATTTACAGGGTCTCACCCGAAAACTGGTGACCTAAAAGCGGTGACACCTATGTGGGGTTGGGTTTGGGGATTTCAACGGAAAGAAGGTGAAAATTATTACTTATACAACGATTTAGTCGTTTTTACGCTCTGGCTTAGGGGGTGATTCGGGTTGCTGGTCAATAAGCAGCCCTTTTTCTTCCGGCTCAGGCTGAGACTGGGATGCCCCTTGATGCTCATAAACATTACCTGTCGGGCGAGAAAATCCCCCCATACCAGGACCCGCACCAAAAGACCCCGCAGCAAACGCTTGGCCTTTGGCGGCGATTTTGGCCAACCAACGCGCAAGGATCACACGGCGCACCAAAGGGATAAAACACAAGAGTGCTAATGCATCGGTAATAAAGCCGGGAATAATCAATAGCACGGCCCCGATAGCCTTGAACAATCCATCAGCCAAGGACTGCGCAGGTGCGGTAATACCACTGCGCATCCCTTGCGCTGCGCGCAACATGCTTGCAGCGCCCAGATAACGTAGCAAATTCATGCCAATCACAATCATGGCGATCAACCAGACTATGACGGCTAAAGCCCCCACCTTGTCGCCGATAACTATCATCAGCCAGAGCTCAAGGAAGAAAAATATCACCGGCAAAAGATACATTGCGAATCAATCCGTATATATAAAGGAGGCCGCCAGTCTACCACTTGTAACTCACGCCCAGCGACATGCGCGTATCCTTGCTTTGCCGCATAGGTTGCGGGTCCTTATCTAACCAGTAGTCGATTTTAAATTCCGAATAAATACGCTTGAGAATCATCGAGCTTAAACCCGATGAAGTTTTAAGCTGCAAATTCGGGTCGTTGTTTGTGGGTTGCAGCACTTCGTTGTTATGAAAAACACTCACACCCCACGGCAGGCTATAGCGAAAATCAAAGGCAAATCCCAACGCGATGAATTCATCTTCCAATGGATAATCATCGACCAATTCCGCTGGCAGCAGATAAGACTCATCAAGCAGCGCCAGTCCTGATTTAAGCGATAAAGCCAATGTCTTGTTTTCATAAAATTGGTACCCCGCGCCGGAGCCCACATGTTGGTAAGCACGCATACCGCGCTGTGGATCGGCACCAATCAATCCACTGTTGTACCAAAACCAGTGCTCACCCAAAAACCAATCGAGTGAGTAGTTCAGATTCCAGCGCTCCTGAGGTGCAGAATAATTCCAGGAGGCGCGCGAAAACTCGCCCCCAAGAACATGGCGAAAATCATTGCGTCGCAGCGTAATTTCACTATCCACCTTCCACTCATCGCGCACCTCGTTCCCACGCGAGTAAGCTCCCCACAAATTAAGATGCCCATGGTGCTCATAAGCTCCTTTTTTAAAGTCTTCATAGGGCATAAGTGTTTTAATACGCAGCAAAGAAGCGCGCTTGATTCGATCTGATTGGTCACAGCGATAGCGCAGATATTCCGCTTCCATTGGCTCCAGTTGGCAGGGAACATTATTGCCATTAATTTTCAGGGCAACATCGGTTTGGATATTTTTAATGTTGGTCTTTTTGATATTTTGTTCACCAAAATTCGTCGAGCGCCACAACAGATGATCCTCATCGATACTCACCAGCTCACCTTCCAGCCGATCGCCATTTAATAACTCAACAACGCCCGCGGTGGCGGTAACACTGAGCCATAACAACAGGAGACAACAAAGTGATAGTGTTTTTTTCACAGCAGGCCTTTTCGCAGGAGCAATTTATCGGGAGACAAAACCCATTAAATTGCTCATCACACACTGCTGCAATGCCAAAAGTGTTAATAATGTTAATTTAGGTTACCTTGCGTTTAGCGATGTAAACAAAAAGATTAGAAGAAGCACTGACCACACCACTGCGCAAAAAAATTACACAGGCAATTTAATCACCATGAACAATTTCAACCGGGAAGCGATTTATTTGGCATTGATGTCTATACCTGCAGGCAAAGTCATCACCTATGGGCAGCTTGCCTCCCTGGCAGGCCTGCCCGGTGCTGCGCGCCTGGCGGGTACGGTGTTGTGCGGACTGCCCGAGAAAACCGAACTCCCATGGCACAGAGTGATAAATGCACAAGGAAAAATTTCGTTACCTGAAGATTCACCCAGCTATAAAGAGCAGAAACGCCGATTGGAAGCAGAGGGAATAAAATTCAATAACAATAAAATCAGCCTACGCATTTACGGTTACACTAACTCAACCATTTAACGGATACCCACTCGCCCCTTATGAATTCATCCAGCACCCCAGAGCAAGGCCACTACAAAGGCTGGCGCGGTATCAAACGCGCTTTTTCTACGCCCTCTGCATTTACGCTATTTTGTCTTGGCTTGGGTTCAGGCTTGCCATTTTTATTAGTAGGCGGGATGACCCTTTCAACCTGGCTGCGCGATGTAGGATTCGAGCTCAGCGTGATTGGTTTGATCAGTTTCGTTGGTTTTTTTTACGTACTTAAATTTTTATGGGCGCCGCTGATCGATAAATACAGCTTACCCTTTTTAGGGCGACGCAAGGGCTGGCTGGTTGTATCGCAAATATTATTGATTGCAGCTTTGATCTCAATCGCCTTAATAGGGCCAGAATCATCGCTTGGTGCTTTTATTGTTTTAGTGGGAATTGCAGCATTCGCCGGAGCAACGCTGGATACAGTGGTTGATGCTTATCGTATCGAAATTGCGCCGCCGGAATTTCAAGCAGCATTGGCCGCGACTTATATTTTGGGATATCGAATTGCGTTGATTTTATCCGGCGCTATTGCATTGTATCTCGCAGAAATATGGGGCTGGCGCACGGCCTATTTAATCATGGCGCTGTTTCTAGTGATTCCGCTAATCGCATCAATCGTATCGAGGGAACCTGATACCCAACAGGCACTGGCCGTGCGCGACGTGCATATTGTTGATGCGTTTATCAAACCTTTTCAGGAATT
>DATIDX010000354.1:0-3133 GCA_035456025.1 Cellvibrio sp.
GCCAAGTATGCCGGCGATAAATACCAATCCTACGATGACATAGAGCCATTTTTCCATGACCTCCCGATCTGCACCGGACAGGCGGATGAGTAGATAGGCCATAAAGGCAGCCATGATCATCATCCACACACCTTCCACCCAAAGATGAATGGTCCACCAGCGATAAAAAATCGATACCGTGTAATTTTCGTAATGCAAAAGGGCAGGTAGAAATAAGACAGCTGAACTGAATAGGCCGAGGAGCAGTACGCCTTCAGTGGTGGTGAACCGGCCGGATTTTTTAATGGTCATGCTAATGTTGTAAAGAAATATGAGCATGCAAATCACAATAACAATTTTGTGCGGTAATGGTTGCTCCAACAATTTATTGCCGGTGCCGTAGCGAAATAAATAGCCGATGACTGCGGTTACTCCCATGATTGTCCATAAAACCAGTTGGATGTACGCAAGTTTGGTACTGTGTAATTCAGTGCGGGATTCGTCGGGCACCATCCAATAGGTTGCGCCCATAAATCCGGTCAAAACCCATACGATGAGTAAGTTGGTATGAATGACTTTTGTTACATCAAACGGCAAAATATATAACAGTGGATCAGGGCCCAAATATTTTGCTGCAGAAAGTAGACCAAACACGAGTTGTAAACCGAACAGGGTCATTGCTACGGCAAAATACCAGTAAGCAACTGATTGGGATTTATATTGCATCGTTATTCTCCATTGCAGGCTTATTTAAACGTGGCCAAATAAGCAATCAAATTATCGAGCTGCTCGGCAGTGAGAGTCTCTTCATAGCCTGTTGGCATGAAAGAAGTACCGTTAGCGGAATACATATCGCCGGGAATTAAATGAATACTTGGTGAGACGATGGACTCGCGAATATAACCTTCAACGTTTTTCGCGTTGCCTTTGTAAAGGTCGGATCCAACCAGCTCCGCTGCGCGTGATGCAATACCAGCGAGTGTTGGGCCTGCCATATTTGCGCCGGGCGCCGTGGAGTGGCAAGCATTGCACGCCGGCGTGGCGCTACGAAATACATGTTCACCTTGAGCGCGTGGGTCATCTGCAGCGGTCACTGGGCGGATCGCTGCTGCAGCTGTGCCTTCACTTGATGCAACGGCCCCCACTGAATCACTGCCGGGAATAAAACCACCGGTCACCAAAATCGGCCGTGGCGGCCAGCCTTGGTTATCAACCTTGCTGACCCAATCCAGAAAGGCAATTAGGTCGGTAATTTCTTCTTCACTTAAATTTTGTTTCGGCATTAATCGACGATGTTTATTTTCGTCATAAAATTTTGAAGGGTCACGCATGTACGCTTGCAGATACGCTTCGCCGCGATGTTGTGTGATTTTTGTGAGATCAGGAGCGTAATAGGCACCTTCACCGAATAGCGTATGGCAATTTATGCAATTATATTTATGCCAAACATCTTTTCCGTGTGTGACTTGCGGCGTGATATTTTCCGCATTGGTCAGTTCATCAAATTTACTGTGGCTGTGCAAGGTAAGGCCGAGGAAAATTAATACCGAAAGTCCAGTCCCTGCGATGGCGAACATTCTCGCTTGGCGATTATTCATAATTACTGCCCCCTAGACACCAATCCCGGCCCAATACAAAACCGAAATGGAAAAGGTATAAACTATTGCCGCCGCCATTCCCAATAACACGACAAAACTCAGTATTTTTATCGGCCCATAAAATGTTTTATTTTGCATATAGCCTTACCCCTTATTTGCGCGATTTTATATAACCTAGCACGGGAGGCTGAGAGCGCAATACCTCATAAGGAGTAGCGCGCCATTATCGTAGTAATATGGAAATTAGTTTGTGAAAGGAAGTGTCGTGTCAAACGAGGGCGCGCTAGCCCTCGTCAAAAGAAATAAAAAATTTTATATTTACGCTGATTAATACATTCAGCGTTTTCTCAACATTTGATAAACCACCGGCAATAAAAATAACGACAATAATGGCGCCGTTATCATGCCGCCCACCATCGGTGCCGCAATACGGCTCATGATTTCCGAGCCGGTACCACTACCTAGAAAAATCGGCATTAGCCCCGCAACAATCACTGTTGCCGTCATCATTTTGGGGCGAATGCGCAACACAGCACCTTCCTGAATGGCATCGAGTAAATCCTGTTGGGTTGTCGTGCCTGCTTCAATTCGCCGCTGCCAAGCCTGTTTCAGATAGAGCAGCATAATCACCCCGAACTCAGCGGACACCCCGGCCAAGGCAATAAACCCGACCGCCGTGGCTACCGAAAAAGGGTAGTCCATCAGGTATAACAGCCAGATGCCACCCGTTAGCGCAAAGGGCAGGGTGCCCATGATTAGCAAGGCTTCATCCAGGCGGGAAAAAGTGAGGAATAACAACAGCAGCACAATGGCGAGGGTTGCTGGAACTATCCACTGCAGACGGGCATTGGCACGTTCCATAAATTCAAACTGACCCGCGTAGCTGATACTGGTGCCCGGTAACAAGGTTGCTTGTTGGTTGATAGTTTGTTGCAGATCTTTCACCGTTGAACCCAAGTCGCGGTCGCGCACATCAATGTAAACCACGCTGGTGGGGCGGGCATTTTCGCTTTTGAGCATGCTGGGACCATCGGTGACCTTGATGGTGGCAATTGTACCCAGTGTGATTTGGCTGCCCAGTGGAGTGATGATGGGCAGGTTTTGCAGCTTGCCAATACTGTCACGCCAATCGCGCGGATAACGCAGGTTGATTGGGAAACGCGCGCGTCCATCAACCACTTCACCAATATTGTCGCCGCCAATCAGGCTACTCACCACTGATTGTGCCTGGATAATGCTCAAACCATAGCGCGCGAGTGCAGCGCGGTCGAACTGGATATCCAGGTAACGCCCGCCACTCACGCGTTCGGCAACTGCCGAGGAGATACCTGGGATGGCTTTGGCAACTTGCGCTACCTGTTGCGCGACCTGGTCAATATCGGCCAGGTTCTGGCCTGCGATCTTGACACCGATGGGGCTTTTGATCCCGGTGGCCAGCATATCGATGCGGTTGCGGATGGGCGGAATCCAGATATTGGATAGCCCCGGTATTTTGACCCGTGCATCCAGTTCAGCCATGAGTTTTTCGGGAGTCATGCCGAGGCGCCACTGATCAC
>DATIDX010000355.1:0-3164 GCA_035456025.1 Cellvibrio sp.
TGGTAGCTGGGTTCCCTGTGGCATCGATTTGCCTGGCGTTCTTAAATTATAAAGCGGAGCGCGCGATAACCAATTTGCGCCGTTTTCTCTCTGCGCTGGAACAGCTCAATAATGCCCATGAAGAGTTGCCGAGCTACAACACTCATCCCAAGTGGGCGATGGGTGCTAATAAAGCGCGCCGTTTTCACGACTATGCAGCTGCTGTCTTGGTTGCCGGTGGTAACGCTATTGGCTTGGGTGCGGTTGCAAAAATATATCCTGAACGGATTGGCGATGCGCCCATCGCACTCTGGTTATCTGCTGCCGTCGCAGTTATTTCCGTTGTGATTTTATTGGTCACGCCGCGTTGGAGTTACACTCCCGATATGGGTGAAAAATGATGTTCAATTTTCCACAAATTCTTTCTGGTTGTGAAATTCTGCGCTGTTGATAAGCAAACAAAAACGTTGTTTATAAAACAGCAAAATTTAAGAAATGAGAATAAATAAAATTTTGGCTTGTTGATAACCCGCGTCAATTCAATACCTTATAAAAAGATTCTGCAAATTCAACACACTGGCATAGTTGCTGCAAAATACCCTTCAACAGAGAGCTATCACAGCAGTACACAATACTGCCCGATGGCTCGCTCATCGTTGTAATTTTGGTCGCCACAAGCGGCATCTGTTGACCCCGCAAAGGGTAGGGAGAAATTAATGAGTGCCCACGCTTATTCTGAACCACACATTTATGATCGCCGCCACGCGCGCAATCTATTACGCACAACTGCCCCCACAGCGGTACCGCGTAAATCCGCTGACATCGTCCAGTTAATTCCGCGTGAGTACAGCCGCGATAAAGAAATTGAACTGGTCTATCCGCCAAAATATAAAGGTGCATTAGGTGCGCTCGCTTTATTATTAATTGCCGGATTACATTTCGGCACCTTTGCATATTTTTATTTTAAACCAGAAGTGCCGATTACCCAGGCGGAAATTCCTCCTATGACCGTGGAATTATATCGTCCACCGGTTGAGCAACCACCACCGCCGCCGAAAGAAGAGCTTCCTCCACCGCCACCAAAAGTGGAGAAACCCAAACCGGTTGAAAAACCAAAGCCCAAAGTTGCAGAACCCAAACCTGTGCCTGTTCCTGTGGTTGAGCAAGTGGTGGAGACTCCGCCACCACCACCTCCAGCGCCGCCGCCCGTTACACCGGCAACTGCTAACCCCGGATATTTACGCAACCCTGCGCCGGAATATCCAGAGCAAGCGGTTGAACGTGGGTGGGAAGGCACTGTGATTTTAAATGTGCATGTGTTAGGTAATGGCAAACCGTCAAGTGTGGAAATTAAAACCTCAAGCGGTCGTAAAGTATTGGATACCGCTGCAGTTCAAACAGTAAAGCGCTGGTCGTTTGTACCCGCGAAGCAGGGCGATACCCCGGTGGATTCATGGGTTGAAGTGCCGATTGATTTTAAACTTTCCAATACCTAAACACTGAGCGCAGGATGCTTTAGGTTATTTAGTAAATATTTTATTCGATTTTTTTTAGGTGTATTTATCATGTCTGAGTTGTACAAACATATCGTTGAATGGACCCTGTGGGCACTAATTGCATTCTCTGTAATTACCTGGACCCTGATTGTTATCAAAAGTGTTCAACACATTTTACTTTCACGTCAAAACCGCCGCTTCACCAAAACTTTTTGGGGCGCACCGGATCTGCATGCCGCCGCATCGCTTGAAAAATATGTAGGAGCTACTGCACGCGTTGCCGCCACGGGTTTTCAAACCTTGCGCAATGCAGATTCAAGCCAGGCGCATGATTTAGAGCACAGCTGGGATCGTCAGGATTTGCTGGAGCGCCATTTGCGCCAGCAAATCCAAAAGGAGCGTCGCTCCCTGGAAAATGGCTTGGCGGTGCTCGCCTCAATCGGCAACACCGCGCCTTTTGTGGGATTGTTCGGTACGGTATTTGGCATTATCCAGGCGCTCACCGCAATTACTGCAAGCAAATCAGCCAGTATTGAAGTGGTCGCCGGCCCGATTGGTGAAGCATTGATTGCAACAGGCATTGGTATCGCTGTTGCCGTGCCTTCAGTATTGGCCTACAACTTCTTTTTGCGTCGGGTGAAATTAATTGCAGCTGATCTCGATGATTTTGCAACTGATTTTGTCAGCTTGGTACAAAAGGCGGGCTTCCGTATCAAAGCGACGGCCCCAGTTACCAAAGCGGGTCAAGCGCAACCCCCGCGCGATTCTGGCAAACCTGACAATGCTAACAAGTCTGACGCTGGTAAAGAGGTATTTGCATAATGGCGATTTCAAGTGGTAGTGACAGCGATGAAATCCTGAGTGAAATTAATATTACGCCGATGGTAGATGTTATGTTGGTGTTGCTGGTGGTATTTATCATCACCGCGCCGCTAATGACCAACGCGATTAAAGTAAACCTGCCAGACACCGATGTGACTGTGCAAATCGAAGAGCCGAAAAAACCAGTGGTGGTCAGTGTCGACCAGGAAGGAAGAATATACCTGGATAAGGATGAATACTCGCTGGACGTAATTGAAAGCGAATTGGCGAGCCGCAAAGCGCAAGACCCGGAGATTCGCTTGAACTTGAATGCCGACGAAACAGTTCCTTACGGTACGGTGGCAAAGTTAATGGTGTTAATCGAAAAGGCCGGCATCCAGAAATTATCCTTTATTACGGAAAAACAGACCTAAAAATTCTTCGGCAGGAGAAAATTCCAGCAAGGATGTTGGCAGTTTTTTCCCCTTCGCATGCTATATATGCCGAATTTTAAAGGCTATTTATTATAAATCTTCCTCTATGAGAGATTTTTTGTAAATTATTTTGAATAATGTGAGCTCATTTTGCCAAATACCTTGCATCGGAAGAAATTGGTTATTGTTGGCTGTGGTGCTGCAGCAACCTTATTACTTGCAGACTTGTCGTCTCGTATTCAATTTCCATTAGATATTTATATTTTGGATGATAATACGGCTGCGCCTGCAGGACTCGCATATGCGGTTAATGATCCGGCATTTGTGTTGAATGTCGCAGCCAAACGTATGGGGGCTTACATCCATAGACCAGACCATTTTTATCAATGGTTATTGTCTGAGCCCGAACCCGGGTCTGAATCGAAAAACTGGCGTAACTTACATCCAGATTTTG